>NZ_JACVAN010000025.1:0-87147 GCF_014851895.1 Ensifer sp. ENS11
TCAATCCGCTGCAGGTCACGCTCGCTCATCGCAATCAATCCCATCCGCAATCTCCCAGGTCATCAAAACCCGGGGAGAGTGACATTCTTACTTTGCAGGATCAGGACACTTCAACTTTGCGGCTACAACATCTGATCGCATAAGGTATCTTATGGAACTTCGACGCGCCTTACTGCGGGTCGTTCAGAGTGACCCACTGAGCCAGCTTACGCGCCCCTCCATCTCAAGTATGGATTGGGACGCGCAATCTGTTCATAGCATTCTGTTGCCGTGGGAAAACGACTACTGTTGAAGCCCAGGGTAAGCCCAGACACCCGATACACGCATCAGATCCCGGTAGATTACCAACCGTTCGTCAGCGCCCACCTTTGCTGCCTCCTCCTGAGACGGTGCGTCCAGCGCATTCAGTGGCACGACAGTGGTCGGCAAATCACGTTGCGTCAGGGCATCTTCCATGACCGTACGAGCACGGCGCATATGGCTTGAGCTTGTCACCAAAATTACGGTATCGGCCTGGTGCCGCACCAGGAGATTGGCAGCGTTGACAACATTGCCGATCGTATCTTTTGATTTGTCCTCAATGATGATGCGATCACGGCTGATGCCCTTGTCGACCAGCCACTTAGACATGATGTCGCCCTCGGTGACGCCGTTCTTCGGCACTCCGCCACTCACCATCACGAGCGCTGTGGGATTAGCTTCAGCAGCTTTCAATGTCACTTCGAGGCGGTCAAGCAGAGTTTGCTGGGCTGTGCCGTCGTCCGCCAACGCATATCCGAGCGCGACCACCATCACCTTGCCAGGCAGCGTCGGTACATCGAAGTTTGGCTTTTCTGCCATGATCTGCTCTGCGCGGATAAAACGCTTGCGATACACCTCTGCTTGTTCGCGATCGAGCCCTGCGAGAGCTTGATGAGCGAGCGCCACGTTGGTCTCATCGCCACGAATCCGAGCAATGGCCTCCAACCAGCTTTGGGCGTCAAAGGCCGTCGGATCTTTATCGAGGATCCCCTGGAATGTCGTCTGCGCCTCGTCCAGTTTTTTCTGAATGATCTGGGTCGATGCGACGGCGTACTGAAAATCCAGTCGCTCAGGAGCTAACGTCGACGCCTCCTTGAAAGCCGCCTCCACGACATCGTATTTGCCGTGCAGGGTGATCCCCTTGAAGACCTCGGCTTCGGCTTTTTTGACGTCGCCGCCCGACCAGTAATATTGCATGCCCGTGTCGACCAACTGCTTGATGCGGTCGGCATTGGCCTGATCAAAGGCACTGACTGGAACGGCCGAAATAAAGCAGGCCGTTGCTGCCAGGACGCCCAGAATGTAGCGTCTCGCCCTACCCTGCGCGCGTGTGGCAGCTGGTGCGACCTTGATCGGTCCCGTCATGACGGCAAAAATGGATCTCAGCTTCATTTAACTCTCCCAGTTCTCCGCTGACCGGCCGAGCCTACTGACGACCGGATCGAAATGTATTTTCCGTGATCACGACCGAACCGTTACAGCCATAAGAGAGGTCCGGCTCATGTAGTAATACCAACAACCGACCACTTGTCCAGTCAACGGCCATGAATCCCCAAATCATTGGCAGAAGAACCAGAAATAGAAATTATAATACAATATGATACGAAATGTCAGGATGGACGGCCTGGCGGTGTTGGGGACTGAGGGCAAATCGTTGAGTGGTACTGTATTGGTATTTTCACACCAACAGCCAACCTTAATAGGCCAGTATGACAATGGCTTGGGTACTTGGGCCCCGATTGCCTCCATAACCTCCGGGTGTTTCATCTGGAGATGATCAGCGCTTGACTCTGGGCAGGCCTCGAATGACCAAGACTTCGTCACCTTAAACCTGTCGCCGAGGCAGGGGCGCCACCTCACCGCCACCGCATTGCTACGTCGAACGATGCAATCCTGCCTCAGGAACAGGATTGCAGCGCATGCCGTGAGGTGATCTTCCAATCCGCAATCGGGATGCTCTGCGCCGACGCTGCAACGACGACAGAATCGAAAGTGACACTGCGCCCGGTTAACGCGCGCGAAAGTGTTGCAATGGCTGCATCCTTTTCTTCGCCGGATGGAACGCCGTACGCGAGAGAGATATGTGGCGTGAAACTCGTGATGTCCCCTTTTCTAAATACCTCGATCGCGTGTTCCTTCAGTGCCAGGAGGTCTCCTTGCTTGGCAAATGCCGCATAGAGCGATCGATAGAACAGCGTCGTACCGGTGATGTCGGCGACAGCGCACGTAAAGGCCGAGCGCCCTGCGACCACCCGATCAACCAATCGAGCGAGCTCATCGCTTCTTCGCGGCATGTCCTCCACGAGTGTCAGGTGCGGGCAGAACAGGTCCGTCCCGAATTGCGCACTGAGGCTGCTCACGATTCCGCGGAAATAATTGAGGTCACCTGCTGCAGGCATCAGCCAAATCGAATGGTAATCGCTCATGCAAATGAGTTCCTGCAAAGACAGTTGTTCAACCACCAGCCCGGCCACTCTCGAGCGGCTTGACGGTGTTGCGGAAGATCAGCGGCAGATCGAGTTGGCTCACGATCGATGGTGCCCCGGGGTCGTTCAAACGCGCCTCAAGCACACGGATGATTTCGGACGCCAACCTATCGGCATCCTGTTGGAAGGTCGTCAGTCGATAGGCTCCCCAACGCGCCTCGGGCACGTCGTCGAATCCGATCACAGAGAGATCATTGGGGATCGAAACGCCGAGCACGTTTCGGGCATAGTCGATCAAACCGAATGCCATCAGGTCATTGACGCAGAAGACACCTTCGGCGGCCCGCGCCAACAGGGATGAGGCTGCGAGATAGCCACCGTCATAGTCGGTACGATCGGCACGCTCGACAAGGACTTCGAGTCCGAGTTCGCCCGCGCGCTGAATGTAAGCGTGCTCTCGCTCGATCAGGTTCGGGCTGCCGACATGCGACGTAACAAGACCGATGCGGCGCATGCCGCGCACGGCAAATATTTGCACCGCCGTTTCAGCTGCCCGCGCGTTGTTGATGCGTACGTGATCCGGGCCCTCTTCGTTACGGCCAACCGCAATCAGTGGCTGTCCGTTGCGTTGTGCAAGCTCGATAAATGCCTTCGAAGGCATGCCGGACAGGACGATGGTAGCCTCCGCCCGGTAACGCAACAGTGTCGCATGCGAGGCCTGCGAGGCCGTCTCCGACGTATCGGTCGGAATGAGCACCGGGACACGACCGCGCTCGACCAATTGTCGTGATAGTGCCGAGATCTGAAGGGTTCGAAAAGGCGTCTCCGGGTCGGAGGCAATCATGCCGACGAGTTGGCTGCGGTTGGCAAGCAGGCCGCGAGCGAGATCGTTGACTTGGTAGCCGAGTTCTTCGGCCGCCTTCATTACCTTTTCGCGTGTTGCTTTCGACACGCTTGCTCCGTGTGTGAATGTACGCGAGACCGCAGAGCGGGAAACGCCCGCTCTCTCCGCCACTTCGTGCGCACTGATGTAGCGCGGAAGACCGTAGCCTTCCGCGCCATCCGTCCCTTCGTTCATCGCCCCACCTTCGATAACACGTCCGCCCGCAGGAACCGTTCAACAACGAACATGAACGCGATTGAAGGTACCAGCAAGATAAGGGCGGTGATCGACGCTATCTGATAATTGCCACCGGAACCTGCGGTATAAAGCAGAAGCGGCAAGGTAGAAATATCCGGCGCTCCGACGAAATAGGTGCCCGTGAACTCGTCGAGAGATTCCAGGAAGACGAAGATGGCACTGGCGAGCAGGCCGGGCGCGGCGATCGGCAGTGTCACATCGACGAACCCCCTTAGCGCTGACGCTCCCATCGAACGGGCCGCCTCCTCCAGCTCTCTGTCTATGGCCGAAAAGGCGGCCGTCGCAATCCATACCGCATAGACAAGCCCGTGCGTGACATGCACCAAAACGACGCCGAGCACCGTCCCGTTCAACCCGATTTGATAGAAGATACGGGCAATATTGACGTAGACCGGCAGGTTGGGGAAGGCTTGCGGGATCAAGAGGATCAAGAGGATCAGGCCGCGAAACGGCAGCCGAAGCCTCGCGAGCGCATAGCCGGCTGGGATCGCAAGGCCGATCGAAACAACGACCGTCAGCGATGCTATGACGACGCTCATGATGAGCGAGGTCGTCGCATTGCCTCGCGGCGAGAAGACATTCACCCAGTATGAGAAGCCATATTGCAGCGGCAGCGCATGAGGAAAGTACCACCGCTCGGCAACCGCCCAAAGCACAAGGTTTGTCAGCGGTCCGAAGATTGCGAATGCAAGCAATCCCAAACCGAGGCCACGAGGAATCCAGTAAAGATCGAAGCGGCGCTCCATCAGCGGTGCTCCTTCATTGTTTGTCTGAGATAGACCCAGGCGACGGCACTGGTTGTCAGCAAGGAAATCACACCGAGCGCATTGGCCACGCCGTAATCGCCATAGGCGTTGATCCGGAAAGCCATGTTCGCAGTGATCATGGTCGGCGATTGGGCATTGATCATCATCGGCACGGACAGCACCGACATCATGGTGACGAAACTGAGGATAAGTCCCACCATCAATGTCGGCAGCACCTGCGGCAGGATGATCTCCACGAGTATGCGAAGACGCCCAGCGCCCAGGTTTCGCGCGGATTCGATCGTCGATCGGTCGAGCGATGCCATCGCTCCGGCAAGCAGCAGGGTCACGAATGGCGTCTGTTTCCAGACAAAGGCGATGACGATGCCGCGCCAATCAAGGAAACTCATCGTCTGCGATGCGGAGAGGAGCCCGCTTTCAACCAGCATGCTGTTCATCAAGCCGTTTTTAGCGAGAAATGTACGCAGCACCTGACCGACGACGATGAAAGGAACGAAGAGCGGCCACCGATAGAGCCAGCGGAGAATAGCGACGGCGCGCGGGTTCGAACCAAGTGTCAAGTAGCCGCCGATCGCTACCGACAGGAGACCGATGAGCGCGGATGAGAGCGTGACAATGACGAGGGTAAACAGCACGTCGCCGCTGTAAAGTTCGAACGCCTTGACGAAATTGCCCAGTCCGAAGCTGCCCGCAACATCAAACGCACCGGTGATCGAACTGAAGAGTGGCACTATAAACAGCAGCAACACGACGGCCAGGGTCGGCGCGACGAGCAGAAGGCCAATGATATGGATCGGCATGTAATCACCCGATTGCAACTTCGCGGCGCGCCAACAAATGGATCACCGATGGATGAGGTGAAAGGCGTCGCGACGGACCCGCCGCGACGCCGCTGGATCAATTGCCGACTTGGCGCTCGTAGGCCTCCAGGATCGCCTTGTTGTAGGATGCGATCGGGAACGCCTTGCCATTTGCAGCGAGATCCTCGGGCGAAATGTCAGTGAACAGTTTTGCCCATGTTTCCTTGTCGAGCTCGGCTTCGACATGTTTGGCATCGATGCCCGGATACCAGTTGAAGCGCTTAACGATCCCCTCGGCCTGAACCTTCGGGCTCGTCGCGAGATCAACGAACTTTTCAGCGAGTTCCTTGTTCGGGCTCTTGGCCGGGATGACATAGTGCATCGGCTGTCCCGGCATACCCGGCGACGGAAGGACGAGCTTCATTTCCGGCGGCAACTGGCCGCTGGCCTTCCAGGAATAGAACATGTCAACCCAAACCGGACCGATAGCGATCTCGCCGCGGCTCAGCATGTCGAGCGTCCCGGCGTTACCTGGGGTCAGTGTGGCATTGGTGGAGAAGTCCTTGAGTTTGGCAAATGCATCGGACCACTTGGGCGCTTCCGCCTCATCAAAGGGACCGTTGATCAACTTGTCGGCGTCACCGCTGAACGCATAGACCCAACCCATGACAAAGCTGACGCCAGAGGCACCACCCTTGATTCCGTTGTAACCGAACTGCTTGGGATTTTCCTTGGCCCACGTCACCAGCTCTTCGTAGCTCTTCGGAGGGGCGGAAACGAGAGCTGGGTTGTAGGCAAGCGCTGTCTGGCTGTTAAACATGGGCATTACAAAACCATCGACATTCGCACCGAGCGCCATTTTGGCGTTGCCACGCGTCACGAGCGCACCGCTTGCAATCCTGTCCCGGTACTTCTCGAGAAAGCCTTGCTCGACCATCGGGCCTGCAAACTTTTCGTGAACCACCGCAACGTCTGCGTCCCAGGTCGCCGTTCCTGCCTTTGACTGAGCGTCAAACCGTTCAAGGATCTTCTGCGAGCCAGCATCCCCTGGTCCGGTACCGACTGCACGCACGGTATTGCCTGGGTTTTGCGCTTCGAACAGCGGACCGAGGTATTCATTGATATAGTCGACCATGTTCTGATCACCGGCAGTGATAACTGTCAGTTCCGCCGCCATGGGCGACGAGGCGGTTACGCCAAGCACGGCTGCTGCGCTTAGAAATGCTTTCATCACAAAACCTCCCAATGTGTGATTGTCAGTTCGGTATCCCTGGCGATCAGCGCAATGAAATACGAAGATCGCTTCTCCCGAGACCAAACCGGTCTCGCCTTACCTCGTCCGAGAGAGGCCAAGGTCGCCTGCTCCGGTAGTACGGAGGGCTTCCGCCTCCCCCGTTACGCCCTCACGCTAGGTTCGGGCGAATATGAACAGTGACTCTTCGGGAACGCGCACACGAACACTGCTTCCGATCTCAAATCGCTCCTGCGCATCGACAATCACCTTGCTCGCCCCGAGCATGACGACATGCCGCCAAAGACCGCCTGGATAGCTCGATTGTTCGACGAAACCCTTCAAAAACAAGGCACCTGTAGGTGCGGTCGGCGCCTTGCCGTCCGCAGCCTCTAGGTTGATTGCCTCACTGCGAAACCTCGCAATCGCCGGGCCACTGCGGACGGTGTGATGCTTGGCTGAAAGAGATGCGGCACTGTTGTGTGGCCCTTCGGCCAACTCGATCCGGTCGCCACTGACTTGGACGTCAATGTCGATGATATTTTCAGCGCCCATGAATGCGGCCACGAAGTCGGACCCAGGACGATTGTAAACCTCCTGCGGGGTCCCAGCCTGCGCTATCTCACCACCGTTCATGATGACGATCCGATCAGCCATCACCATGGCTTCCTCGCGATCATGGGTTACGTGTACCGCCGTGATACCGAGCCGCCGTTGCAAGGCACTGATCTCATGGCGGACCGTTAGCCGGATGCGTGCATCGAGGTTGGACAATGGCTCATCGAGGAGCAGGATTTCAGGGTTGATCGCCAGCGCTCGGCCGAGCGCCACGCGCTGCCGCTGTCCCCCAGAAAGCGCCGCCGGTTTACGCTGACCGAGCGCTTCGAGCCCCAGGAGTGCCTTCATCTCAGCCACACGCGCTGCCGCTGCTGCAGTCGACATCCGCCTGAGCTTGAGCCCATAGCCGATATTCTGATCCACTGTCATATGCGGCCACAGCGCGTAGGACTGAAACACCAAAGCCATGCCGCGCTTGTCCGGCGGCTGACGGGTGACGTCACGTCCGGCTACTTTTATCGCGCCCGCAGCCGGAGCGTTGAAGCCGGCGATTGTGCGCAAGAGAGTGGTTTTGCCGCAGCCCGACGAACCGAGGAGTGCAACAAATTCACCCTTGGCAACCGAGAGATTGATCCCTTTCAGGACTTCCACTTCGCCGTAGCGAACGCGCGTCTCAGCAATCTCCAGAAATCCACCCATAGTCCCCTCCCAAGGTCGGCTAAGCAGAACCGTTGCACAGCCGTGCAAACACATCAAAACACCAACGCCTGTAGTGCGCAAGAGGAATAACGCCAATGCGAAGTATTTTCGTTTCGCGGCATTCCGCCTGAAGCTGACATGCGCCCTCGCAGAGGCGAGCGTCGATTGACGCCGCAAAGGCGCTCCCTAAAGGCAATTTTTCTCGGGCGTTGCACAAAGCAGCCGAGACACGATCCTCACACGCCATCACTTGCAGCGAGAACCAATCGAGACAGGAGAATTAGTCGAGATAACCGCTTCTAGCCGGCCTGCTGCACCTCAGCACGACCTTCGTCCTCGCAACGATCTTCACTTTCGGCAAGCGCAATGCCGGTTGCGCAACTAAGCACCGCCGCGATCCGGGGAGCGGATGCAAGGACCGGACCTCCCGTCTCGATCGTTCCAAGCTCCAAAAATGGGCAGACGCGACCGCCCGCCTCCTCAACCAATAAGAGCCCGGCCAAGCAATCCCAGCTATTCATATGGATTTCGGCATAACCGTCACTTCGTCCATCTGCGACATAGGCCAGACCAAGCGCCCCAGAACCGGCTCGGCGGGCATTGAAGCCTGCGTCGAGCAAGGCATCAAGCACCCTCATGTATGAGATGTTTGGCACACGTGCCGACCAGCCGAACTCGATCGATGCAACTTCCGGAACAGACGTCTGAGCAGCCTGGATTGGTCGATCGTTCAAGGTCGCTCCCATCCCGCGTCGCGCGAAATACATCTCCTCTAGCGACGGATTGTAGATCGCTCCTATTTCAGTTCGCCCCTGCGAGACGAAGGCAATGGAGATGCAGAAATGCGGAATGTTGCGAGCAAAATTTGCCGTGCCATCAATTGGATCGACGACCCAAATATTGTCACCTGAGTGACCTCCGGTCTCTTCGCCGAAGAAAGCGTCTTCAGGATACTCTGCCGCCAATTGTTGACGGATAAACGCTTCGCACAACGCGTCGGTCTCTGTCAGATAGTCCTGCGGCCCCTTGATCTCTATCTGCCTCGACGCGCCGAACCCTTGCATGACGAGTT
This sequence comes from Ensifer sp. ENS11, assembly GCF_014851895.1. Taxonomy (NCBI): domain Bacteria; kingdom Pseudomonadati; phylum Pseudomonadota; class Alphaproteobacteria; order Hyphomicrobiales; family Rhizobiaceae; genus Ensifer; species Ensifer sp. ENS11. Next base: position 8,716 of record NZ_JACVAN010000025.1, read on the forward strand.
CGCCAGCCGATTGAATGAGACCTCGCAAGAAAACTGCCCGCGATTCAAGTCTGTTGGAAATTGCGCTCATCGCCGCTTACTCTTACCTACAACTCAGAATGCGAATATCTGCACAGCTGTGCATTGGAAGTCAAGGACCACTGTGGGCTGCCGTGGTGGACATGGCAGTGCACCAAAGAGGCTTTCCAGATTCGAAGCGTAGCGGGCAGACAGCGGATCGCCGCTGAACTGCGGCGCGTTGGATCGAGGAGACGGGGCGTGTGATGGATATCGTCGATGGCTCAACGTCGACCACAGAAATGAAGAACGTTGGTCAGGACCACATTCTGGAAAAGCCCGCCAATCTCAAGTTCGGTGATCAGGTCCGTTCCTAACCCAATCAGTTAACCGCTGGTCGATCGCGGAAATAATGTGATCGACCGGCAAAGACTTTGCCGGCACTTTTGACGATGTACTGTGGCGAATTTTGCCCTCATGGGTCTCGGGCTGTTCACGATTCTATGCGGCCTGTTCCAATTCGCGCGGGCAGGCGTAGCAGAAGCGCCGCCGCGTGGACCAGCTTACGTCGACCAAGGTATCGGAAGTGCCTCAATGAGGTATAGATTGGCGTTGCCGCGCTTTCTAATATTCCCGGGCGTGGCTTCCCCGCCAACGCGACGTCGCACGCCTTCGCGACGAGGGCGGCGCCCGCTTGCCGCCAAGCGATGGGCGCCGCCCACCTCTTCAAGGCAGATCTGCAATGTGACCGCAGCCAGGGTTCGCTACGATGGCTGTGAACCTGGCGCTGGGCGTGATCAGCGATGCTGCCGATAACTTAACGTCATCCTCCGGGGAAAGCGGGGTGGCGATGAACGCGGCCATTAGTGCATGCGAGCATATCGAGGCGCATGGATATACCGGGGTCTCCAGAGACGCTACAATCGCGTTTGGGTGCGGGGCGTCGAAAGAGCACAGAGAAGGCTATGCATAAGTTCACCGTCACTATCAACGAAGAGTTCGCGGCTGATACCGCCGAGGAGGCTGCCTTGCTCATGTATCAGGAGCTGACCAATCGGCCGCCGCCTCTGTCCTATTCGGTCACAGATGAGGCAAAGATCACCACTGCCCTCACGCTGGATCGGAAAAAGGCCGACGAGTTTGCCAGTGTCGATCACACCGCCGACCCCGGCAACTGGTGACGCACAGCTCGCCCGGAGGAGAGTAATCGGCGTCCTTCATTGAACGTTGAATGCGTATCGATCAATCGACGGCTGACGCAACGCTTGCGAATGCGATGAGTTGGAGAGCTTGACGGCGCATGCGCTTGGATCGCTCCTGAGTGTGGACGCCTTTCGAAGGCAATCGAAAGATGTGGAAACCGCTGTCGATCGCGTTGTCCTGTCAGGGTCAGGGTGAAATGTTTCGCATGGAGCGCCGAGGCATCTGAGTCGCATCGTCAAGCAAAGGTCCGAGACAGATCCATTGGCCGCAAATCGACCGGCCGCCTCCTCAACCCGCCGCCGCAAGCATCAGTAAAATATAGGAGGACTGCATATTGGCCGCAGCCACGTTTCACCCGAATGTCATGAGGCCCAACGGCATTTCCTCGCAGATTGCGGCAATTTCTATCTGCAGCCTATCTGCCTTGACCGCGATTTATTATGTCGCACCGGCGCCCAGTTTGCCTTGGAGCGACGCTTCCGTGGAACTCGCGCCTGATACCGACCCTTCAAAAGGCACGGTTGCCCCGAGCCCTCCAAAGTTCGAGATTGTGTTCAGCGACGGCGATCGCGGGCTGATGGTCTATGGCGGATATGTCTATGTCGTCCGACTCGGTGACAAGCTGCCTGATGGTCGCCGGGCGATAGGGTTCGAAAAGCGGGAAGGAAGTTGGTCCGCAATGACACTCTAGGACGCGTTTCCGACGTCGCCTTTGTGGATGTTAATGGATTGTTAACGCTCACGGAAGGCGCACGGGCCCTGCCCTCCCCGGTGCCATTGCCTGTCATGGCGAACTGGCGCAACCCTTTCGTTAAGGACTTGTAAACCAGTGTTTTTGGGTGGTGCATGATGATGAACGAAACTTTTTACAATGGCGTGCCGGAGATCGAAACCGGCCCTGTTCCATTAGAAAGCGCCCCGATTGGCGAACATGCCGTACAGGGCATCCCGCTTGTCATCGAGGTAGTCCTTGGCCGCAGCAGGCTGACTGTGGCCCAGCTTTCCAAGCTGCATCGGGATGATCACATAGATCTCGATACAAATTTTGGAGACCCGGTCGACCTCAAGGTCAATGGCACGGTCATTGGCCGAGGTGAGATCGTTTTCAACGAATCCAAGACCGCCATCGGCGTGAAGATCGTAGAGATTTCTCACGGCAGGCGCCGGTAATTGAAATCGCCCGGTTTCAGCCGTGAAACCAGCCATGCCGCAAATGCAATATTCGGTTGTATTTCGAACAAGTATGGCAGGACTGGAACGAACGCCGAATGGGCAAGGCGTAGCAGTGTCAGCCTGTTGCCGTCGCCAGGGGCACGGCCTTACCGAGGTCGTCGCCCATCAAACAGGACTCGAGACGTAACAAGAGCGCCGCGAGCTTTTCCCACGGCGTCTCGGTTGGCCACTTGTGGACGCCTGGTACCCGATCCTATCGAAGCGGCAGGGCCACCGGGCGGATTGGCGCCGCATCCGCGCCGCGGAATTTCAAGGACGCGCCGACAAATGCGAACTCATAGATGCGATCCTTCGACAACCCTTCGAGATTGACGAGCTCGATGATCGGCGCGCCCTGCTGGGCGAGCAGATAGGTGTGCACCGGAATGTAATTGTTCTCAGTTTCGGCAGGAAACGCCTCGAAGCTGAGGTTGTCGGCACCCACCACCATGGCGCCGCCATCCTCGACCAGGAACTTCGCCGCGTCGATGCTCAGCCCCGGAGGGTTGTTCATGTAGGCCGATGCGTTGTCGTAATGCTGCATGCGCCCGGTGCGGATGAGCACGACATCGCCCTGCTTCAGTTTCACGCCTTGGCGGTCGAGCGCCTGCTGCAGATCCTTGCGCGTCACCCGATAGTTGTCCGGCAACATCTGCATGCCCTTGGCTGCAGCGACATCGACCATGACCCCGCGCGCAATGATCGGCGGCAGCTTCTCGGCGCCTGTGACAGTCCAGCCCTGGTCGCCAAGGTATTCGGTGGCGGCATAACCGTTCCAGATCTTGCCGTTCAAGCCAAAATGATTGAGTGCATCGATATGTGTGCCCATGTGTGCATACATCGACACGGCCGAGCCTGTGTAGCTGACATGCTCGTTCATCTCCTTGCCGACTTTCATCGGGTCGGAAACGGCGGTGCCATGCGGTGTGTGGGTCATCCACATCTGGTATGGCGGATCGCCCGCCGCCTCCCAGCTTGGCATGCCGATGAAATACTCCACCGCTAGATCGTAGGACCTGCCTCCATCAATCCGCGAGAGGATCGCAGTGCGGGATTCCGGCGTGATCAGATTGAGGCGCCCGATCTCATCCTTTGGCCCCCAGGGGCTCTTGCCGACCTCTTGTGCGAGAGCCGCATTGCCAACGAGGCCGGCGATGAGGGAGGCAGCCAAGGCGCGGCTGAGAACTTTCGTATCGAACATGATGAACTCCTTCTTCTCGCTTTCCCTGAAATCGGGAAGCTGGGTCCACCTTATTGCTAGCCCCATCGCGAATAATCGGCGACAGTCAGAAAACATAATTTACTCAGGAGAAAATATGGATCTGTTGGCCGCCATGCGCTCGTTCCGTCGCGTCATCGAGTTGCAGAGCTTCAGCAAGGCGGCCGAAGAGCAGCAACAATCGAATGCGTCGATCAGCAAGCAAATCCGGCAGCTCGAGGCGCGGCTCGGCACAGTGCTGATCGTGCGCACAACGCGCCGCATGAGCCTCTCGGAAAGTGGACGCAGCTATTTCACCGAATGTTGCAGGCTGCTCGACGAGCTCGACGATCTCGAGCGGAAGACATCCGGGGAAACCGGCGAAATCAATGGCCGGCTCCGGATCAATGCTCCCCTGTCTTTCGGACTGACCGTTCTCGCACCGATGCTTGCCCGCTTCATGATGCTTCACCCGCAATTGAAGGTGGATATGACGCTCGATGACCACGTGCTCGACGTCGTCTCCGAGGGCTTCGACGTTTCCATCCGCGTGCGCGCGACGCTTACGGATTCATCCTTGATTGCCAGGCGGCTTGGTGAAGTCGAGCAATTCATCTGTGCAGCGCCTGCCTATCTCTCGGCAAATGGCACCCCGACCGAGGTCAGCGATCTCAAGCATCATCATTGCCTCGCCTACCGGCTTGCCGACCAACCGGGGAGCTGGGTGCTGGAAGGTCCCGATGGGACGACAAGCATCGAATTGCCCGCGCGTTTCGTCGCGGACAATAGTCTAATGTTGTGTCAGATGATCCAATCCGGCATCGGCATCGGTGCCTTGCCGTCCTTCATCGCCAACCCGCCGCTTGATGGCGGCAAGCTCGTGCGGATTTTGCCGCAGCAAAAACTTGCCCGGCGCAGCATCTACGCGGTCTACCCGACCAACCGCCTTCTGCAGTCAAAAGTGAAGGTTTTTACCGAATTTCTAGCCGGCGAGCTACGGAAAGCCGGTTTCTAGACCAGGCTTTTAGCTGACGGGCAAAGTGATCAGCATCGGCCCCTTACGACCTCCTACCATCGCCATCTCTAAAACTGGACGCCATGGCGCGCGGTGCAGCCAGTGCCTCACACCGGCGATCACGCAATTTTGCAATGCCGGGCCTCGCCTCCGCCGCGCTTCGACCGATAATGAGTGGAAACGAACCGGAAATCCGCCGATGCGCAATGCGATACTCAGGGCCGCACAAACCCCGATCCTGCTGGCGTTCATATCCGTGAGCGCCTTTGCGACCGACGTGCCTCGGTCGGGCGATCCGGTCTTCGACCGCGTCATCACGTTGGTGAATTCGGAGTTTCACGACGAAAATGCGCTCGATCGCTTCAACGCCGCGGCAAAAAAAGAAATCGAAAGCGCGGCACCCGCGCTGTCCACGACGGGTTCCACGGCCCGCGTGGATGCGGCTATCGAAACGGCGCTGGCCAGCCTGCAAGCCTCCCACAATGGCCGTTTCAAATCGGACACGATTGCGTACTTCGAGTTGAGCGACATCTTCCGCTTCGCTATCCGTGATGACCTGCGTCGGTTGTTTCCGCCCGATGGAGAAGTGAGCTACGCCGGCATCGGCATGGTCACGCAGTTGATAGGCGATGTCCGGTTCGTGACCGATGTCTATGATGGTTCTCCGGCAGCAAAGGCCGGGATCGTCATGGGCGACGAGATCCTTGCCGTCGATGGTAAGCCCTATCGTGAGATCGCCTCCTTTCAAGGCAAGGTCGGGCAATCGGTTGACATCCGTCTCCGCCGCAGGGCCGATGCGGCGCCGATAGGCGTCAAGGTTGCGGTCGAACGGCTGCGTCCGCTCCCAACATTCGAAAAGGCGATCGAAAACAGCGTCGCAGTGAGCGAACGGGACGGGCAAAAGATCGGCTATGTGAGGTTCTGGACCCTCTCGACGCGCGATGGGCTTGATATCGTGGAGCGCGAGCTTTCGACCGGTCGCCTGAGCAATGTCGACGGGGTGATCGTCGACCTCCGCGGGCGCTGGGGCGGTGGCGCTGCGGACGCCGCCGAACTATTCGTCGGCGACACGCCGTCGTTCCGATTGATCCCGCGGCGCGGAAAGGACACGCTGGCAAATGTTCGCTGGCGCGGTCCGGTGGTGGCGCTGGTCGATGAGGGCACCCGCAGCGGGCTCGAGCTTTTCGCCTACGCGCTGAAGATCAATGGCATTCCGCTTGTGGGCGAGCGGACCGCCGGCGCGCTGTTGGCTGGCCGCGCCTATACATTGCCCGACGACAGCCTCCTTGAAATTGCCGTTTCCGATGCGGTCATCGACGACAATGTTCGGCTGGAAGGAAACGGGATCGCCCCGGACATTCGCGTCGCCCTGCCCCTCGCCTATGCCGCCGGCCGAGATCCGCAACGGGAAGCCGCAGTCTCGGAGATGCTTCGGCTTCTGGCCGACGGCACCTCGGACCGCATCGTCACGCCACGTCAACCGTCGCTGACGCGGTGACAACGAACGTGACGCCCTGGGGTTTGCGGGCCATTCAGGCAGCTGCGCTCGCCCGGACGATTTCCCGGCCAAGCCGGACGACCTCGTCGACGAGCAACTTCAAGTCCTGGCGTCTGGTGCGGTGATTGTTGATCGCGACCCTCAGACAGTGTTCTCCATGCACGGTCGTGTCTGAAAGCCCCCGCCGTGTCCTCGTCCGCCTTTATCTTCGTGTTCCCGTGACAATCGTCGCAGTAGAACGTAACTCGACCTTGTTGCCGCGCATGGACTGACGCGCCAAATCAAGAACCTCATTTTTGATCGCCTCATGCGTCGCGGCGTCCGCCTGAGCCAGCCCCGCGACCACGGGCGCCGCTATTTCGGTCATGAAGGTCCAATACCGTTCGGGAGACTCGTGCACCATCATCGTTGAGATCTCCCGCTCATCGACATCTTGCAAACCCGCGTCGGCGAATGCCGCCGACATTATGCCCGCGGCTGCGCAACGAAACAGGCCGGGCGCGCCGGGCATCGGCGCGGGCAAAGTCACGTGCCGCGCGATCGTTGCCATTATTGTCGTCGCCCAGGGATTTTTTTCAGGCCCGCTCCAAACAGCAGCACAAACACGCGCGCCAGGTTTCGCGACACGACTGAATTGTCGCGCCGCCGCGCCGACATCCGGGAAAAACATGAACCCGAACCGGCATAGTACTGCGTCGAAGGATTTATCGGCAAAAGGCAGACTGCCGGCGTCGCATATCTCGGTCGTGAAATTGCTGAGACCGCGATGTCGGGCATTCTCGGCGGCCACCTGGAGCATGCGCTCGGACAGGTCTGTTACCGTCACTCGACCATTCGGGACCAAAGCGGCAGCCGTTAACCCCGGTTCGCCGGTGCCAGCCGCGACATCGAGAACATGGTCACCATCCCTAAGCTTGGCCTGGTGGATCATTGCATCGCCGAACGGAGCGAGCCAGCCCAGAACCAGTTCGTCCCATTTCTGCCAGCCGGTTGAAAACCGGTCCCAGATATCCTTCTGCTGCTCACGGATGTGGTCGAGATTGTTGGACATGCACGTTCCTCCCGTGGATGCGCTCTCGTGTCTCATCGATCGGAACTATGAACCCTCTTTATATGGATACAATCAGTTTCATGCCTTTTGGGGCGCGTGCCGCACTGTCGTCCCTTGTTGAATTGAGTTTTGCAGCCCGAATGCTGTTGCTTGGGCAACAGGGGCCACCCAAATTGCCTTCTGCTGATTTGGATAACGACAATCGGCGCTAGGGAGACCGGGCTCGGCAGGCTATATTTCCCCTGTGGAGATCGTGACGGAGAGATTCGCATCGATGCCGAACCCAACAAACGGCAAGAACAATGGTCGGGTAGAGGCCAACGACGAACAACCCCTTAGCGCCCAGTTACGGATGATGCATGCAGCCTTCATGGCTTCGCCACTCCGAAACCGGATCATCTGGCTCGCCCTTGGTATCCTGACCGTCATCGTCACCACTGCCTTCGGTCAGATCATCCTCAATCGATGGTACAAGCCGTTCTACGACACGCTGGAAAGACGTGACCTCCCGGCCTTCCTGCACCAGCTCGTTGTCTTCGCCCAGATCGCCGGAGCTTTGCTCGTTCTCAATGTTCTGCAGACATGGCTCGGCCAGCTTGTTCGGCTGAAGCTCCGCGAGGGCCTGACACTCGATCTCATCCACGAATGGATGAAGCCGGCGCGCGCGTTCCGGCTGGCGAATGCAGGCGCCATCGGCATCAATCCAGACCAGCGCATACACGAGGATGCACGCCATCTGTCAGATCTCTCCGCCGGGCTGACGATTGGGCTGATCCAATCCGGCATCCTGCTCGCCGGCTTCATCGGCGTGCTCTGGTCGCTGTCGGACGGCTTCGTCTTTCACATCTCGGGCATGGCCATCAACATCCCCGGTTACATGGTCTGGGCTGCCATTCTCTACGCGGGCACGGCGTCATGGCTGAGCTGGCTCGTCGGGCGGCCATTGGTCAAGCTCAACGGCGAACACTACGCACGCGAGGCGTCGCTGCGCTTCTCGCTGATGCGCATCAACGAACACATCGAGGCGGTCTCGCTGTCATCGGGCGAGACGAACGAGAAACGCCGGTTGCAGGCAGATCTGGCGTCCGTTCTGGAGATCAGCCAGAGCCTGCTGCTCGCCGTTACGCGGCTGACCTGGGTGACGGCCGGTTATGGCTGGATCACCGTTGTCGCACCGATCGTCATCGCCTCGCCGGTCTATTTTGCCGGCGATCTCAGCTTCGGCGGCCTGATGATGGCCGTAGGCGCCTTCAACCAGGTGCACGCATCGCTGCGCTGGTTCGTCGACAACATCGGTGCCATTGCCGACTGGCGCGCGACATTGATGCGCGTCGCCGCGTTCCGCTCAGCCCTGCTCGTCGTCGACGACCGGCATGAAGGCGACAAGCGCATCGAGTTCGTTACGGCTGATGGACCGCAGATGATGTTCGATCATATCGAGATTGTCTCGGCCGCCGGCTGCATCAAGCTTTCGGAGCCCAATGTCACCATCAATCCTGGTGAACGCGTGCTTGTCACCGGTGCGGCGGAGGTGGAAAAAGCGCCCTTCTTCCGCGCCATTGCAGGTCTCTGGCCCTGGGGGCATGGCCGCATCTCGCTGCCGATCGATGATGGCCTCGCCTTCGTTCCCCGCTCGCCGTATTTTGCGCCGGGCACGCTGGAAGAGGTGCTTGCCTACCCGAAGACGCCAGACAGCTTCAAGAACGGCGAACTTAGCGGCGTGCTTTCCAAGGTCGGCCTTGGCCGCCTCGCCGATCGTCTCGACCAGGACATGCGCAAGAAGCTCAATCTGAGCGAGGTCGAGATGCGTCTTCTGGCGATCGCCCGCCTTGGTCTGCACAAACCGCGGTGGCTGATCATCGACGAGGCGTTGGATACACTAGAAGACGATGCCTATCGCAAGGTGATGACGTTCCTCGACCAGGAAATGGGGAAGGCGGCAATCGTCAACATCGGGCGCAGGGAACGCGCCAACGGCTTCTTCACCCGCGTGCTGGAACTCGAAAAGGACGCCGCCGGCGGTTCGTTGCGTCTGATCCGGCCAAAGAGCCTGCGCCCCACCAATCCACAACTTGTCGATTGACAGCGCTCGCGCTGAAGGCGGGAGTGATACCGGTAGGGGGCGAAACCCTAAGCGCCATGGCGACGCTCACACGACGGGGATATGGCCGGTTTCGCCACACAACAGTCGTTGGAAAAGCACCTTTCAGACGGCAGAGTGCAACCCTTTGCTGCCCCTCAGTCGTACCGTCCTGTACGTCGGGATCGCGCCCACGGCCTTTTCTCATGGGGTCGGGATCTCCGTTGAAGCCCCCCAAAGAAACGTCGCAAAATCGCCAGCCTGGTTGCCCGTCCACCTTAGATGCCTCCTGGAATTTAGATGTTCCTTGAGATCAGTGCATTTTTTCCTCACAGGCTGGGCACTGGCACATCGAACGTTCGTCCTATATCTTTCATTCACCGGTTGCAGGCCACCGCGCCGGCGCCAATTGGAGCCATCCGAGCCGCGTTCGATTCCATAACCCGCAGGGACGATAAGTATGCCGACACGTGCCACACTGAAAGAACCGCGCGCTGAAGGGAGACGTAAAGACTCCCGGCTCGAAACATTGCTGTTCCGTCTGGAGGCTCAGCACATCTGCCTCGAATGGGCCTTCCGAGAAATAGCCGACCGTCCGGGCATTGTGTTCGAGATGGGGCTGGGTCACGGTCGTACCTACGACCACTTGCGCATCCATCTCCCGGAGCGCGAGATCTATGTTCTGGATCGCGAGATCGACTGTTTCGCCGACTGCACGCCGCCAGAGAACTATTTGCTGCTTGGCGACATCGAGGATACGCTTGGTGCCGCTGCCACCCGCTTTGACAGACAGGTCATCCTGGCGCATGCGGATATGGGTTCATATGTCAACGCGAACAATATTGCGACAAGCGCCAAACTGAGCCGATGCCTCCCGGCAGTCCTTGCGCCGCATGCCATCGTCCTGTCCGATTTGCCGCTCGAACTGGCGGGGACGCGTTCGCTACCGCTTCCGCCGGGCGCGCGCAAAGACAAGTATTTTCTCTACGTCAATGGACCGTGGTGATCCGCTGGCGTGCCGCTACGGGAAAACGTTGACTGCGCCGGCCGCAACGAGGACGAGAGTCAGGAGCGAGATCGCGCTTTTGTCCTCCTGACCGCCGAATATCTTTGGCCCGTGGGGCAAAAGCGTGGCCCTCACCGACCCAAGGCGGCACATTAAATTGCTAACGCATCCCATTGATTAAAAAGAAACAGCGCCTCCTCGGAAGGCGCTGTTTCGGTAGGACAATGTTGCCACGGATCTTAGCGCGCGCGCAATTTCATGTGACGGTTGACGTCCTTGTAGAGCAGATAGCGGAACTTGCCGGGGCCGCCGGCGTAGCAGGCCTGCGGGCAGAATGCGCGAAGCCACATATAGTCGCCGGCTTCGACCTCGACCCAATCCTGGTTAAGCCGGTAGACGGCCTTGCCCTCAAGCACGTAGAGGCCATGCTCCATCACGTGGGTTTCGGCAAAGGGAATGATCGCGCCCGGCTCGAAGGTCACGATGGTCATGTGCATGTCGTGCCGCAGATCGGTCGGGTCGACGAAACGCGTTGTTGCCCACTTGCCTTCAGTGCCGGGCATGGCGGACGGTGTGATGTCAGCCTCGTTGGTGAAGAAGGCTTCGGGAGCAGGAAGGCCGTCGACGTATTCATAGGCCTTGCGGACCCAATGGAAGCGAACGGGCGATTCGCTTCTGTTATGCGCCGCCCAGTTGCTGGCCGGCGGAATGAAAGCAAAGCCGCCGGGCTGCATGCGGTGCTCCTTGCCATCGAGCGTGACGGTCAGTTCTCCCTCGACGACGAACAGCGCACCCTCAGCGCCCTCGTCGAGTTCCGGCCGGTCGCTGCCGCCGCCTGGAGCGATTTCCATGATGTACTGCGAAAATGTTTCAGCAAAACCGGACAAAGGTCGCGACAATATCCACAGGCGGGTTTTGTCCCAGAACGGTAGATAGCTGGTGACGATGTCCATCATCACGCCCTTCGGAATCACCGCATAGGCTTCGGTGAAGACCGCACGGTCGGTCAGGAGCTGCGTTTGTTCCGGAGCGCCGCCATGGGGCGCATAGTAATTACGACCAGTCATTTCCGTCCTTCAGTTCTCAAAACAGGCACCGCCTCCTCACAAGAGCGGTGCGGTTGGGTTATTGCCAATAGAATGTCAAAGCAGTGCTGCGCGCAGGTCGCGCGGCTGATCCTTCTCTTCGTCGAGATCCAGTTCCGCCTCGACGTGATGCAGATGTTCGGCCATCTCACGGATCGCCGTGTCCACATCCCTCGCCGCGATGCGGTCGACGACCGCCATATGCTCGTCCGGCCCGCAATTGTGCAGGTGTTTCGAACGGTACATGGCGGTGATCAACGATGTGCGCGAAACCAGGTCACGCAGGATGCCGAAAAGGAAGGCAGAGCCGGAGAGCTCCGCCAAAAGCAGGTGGAATCCGCCGGAAAGACGAACGATTGCAGAGAGATCGCCTGCCCTACCCGCAACCCGTTCCTCGTCGATATGGGAGCGCATACGCTCGATGTCTTCCACCGTCGCCCGCTCGCACAAGCGCTCGACCACCCGCTGCTCGATCGCCCTTCTCGTCACGAAGACGTCGCGCGCCTCATCCACCGACGGCTCGGATACGAAGGCGCCCCGGTTCGGCATGATCGTAACCAGCCCATCCCGTTCGAGCGCGGTCAGCGCCTGGCGGATACGGGCGCGACTGACGGAGAAAATCTCGGCAAGCTGCTCTTCCTTGAGGCGGGTGCCTGGGCGCAGGCGCCGCTCCGCAATGGCAAGCCAGATCTTCTCACAAATGATAGCCGTCGGCGCTCCGGCGGTCTCGTCCGCATTGTACATGAAATCTCCCATAGCCGTTCGCATACTCTCGTCGGCCAGCGTTCAAAGTCAATTCCACTCACTGCAGTTTGATATTGACTACAAAATTGTAGACAATATTGTGTACCGTAACTTGATATGCTGTGGCAACCACTTAAACGACGGCCATCGACCGGTGTGACAACCGACCGCGCTGACCTGAGAGCTCATTGATGGACTTTGACTTCACCGAACTGCCAAACAACTACATCACCTCCGATCGTCAGTTCGAGATGCGGACACCCGACATCGCGTCCTTTGCCGCCCTCAAAACGAAAATGAACTGATCCATGCGCATCCTTCTCGTCAACCCGAACTCCACTGCCTCGATGACCGAACAGGCGCACCGCAGCGCCGAGCGGGTTGCAGCCGCCCCGACGCTGGTCGAGTCCGTCAACCCGACTACAAGTCCCGCCAGCATCGAGGGCCATGCGGACGAAGCCATGGCGGTGCCGGCGATGCTTGCCGAAATCCGCGCCGGAGAGGAGCGCGGGGTCGATGCCTATGTCATTGCCTGCTTCGACGACCCCGGCCTTGGCGCTGCACGTGAGATCGCCCGCGGACCGGTCATCGGCATCTGCCAGGCCGCCATCCAGGTGGCGATGAACATTGCCACGCGCTTCTCCATCATCACGACATTGCCTCGCTCTGTGCCGATCATCGAGGACCTGGTCGACGCCTATGGTGCGGGCCACCGCTGTCGCAAGGTGCGCTCTGTCGACATGCCGGTGCTGGCGCTGGAGGAAGACCTCGCCCACACGGAGGAAATGCTCGTACAGGAAATCCTGCGCGCCAAGCATGAGGATGGCGCTGAGGCGATCATTCTCGGCTGTGCGGGAATGTCGGAACTGTGCGACCGGCTTAAGCTTAGAACGGGCATGCCGGTGATTGACGGCGTAACCGCTGCAATCAAGCTCGCCGAAGCACTGGTTGGCGCGGGTTATGCCACCTCCAAGGTGGGCGCCTATGACTATCCGCGGGTTAAGTCTGCGGCCGTCACCCACCTTGTGGATACGGTAGCTTAACAAACAGCTGCAACCGACTGAAAACAAAAAGCTCCGGAGGCAACTACCTCCGGAGCTTTTTCATTCTGTGATGACGCCTCGGTTATGCTGCCTGCGTCGGCTTTGCCATTGACGCGACAGCTTCCTCGACGCGGTGGCACGCCGCACGTGAACCATCAGCAAAGCTTCTCATTGCCGGACGTTCGCTCTTGCAGCGGGCATCAGCCAGCGGACAACGCGGGTGAAAAGTGCAGCCCGACGGCGGATTGAGCGGGCTCGGCACTTCACTGGCCGTGATGCTGCGCTGGCGCTTCGGTTCGGCGATATCGGGGATCGTTTCCAGCAGCAGCCGCGTATAGGGATGGCGCGGATTGGCGAAAAGCGTTTCCGTGTCCGCCTCCTCGACGATGCGGCCGAGATACATCACTGCAATCCGGTCCGACATATGGCGGACGACGCTCATGTCGTGGCTGATGAATAGATAGGTGAGCCCCATCTCATCCTGCAGTTTACGCATGAGATTAAGGATCTGCGCCTGCACCGATACGTCGAGTGCCGAAGTCGGCTCGTCGCAGACAAGGAACTCCGGCTCACCGGCAAGCGCACGCGCGATCGAAATGCGCTGGCGCTGGCCACCGGAAAACTCGTGCGGAAACTTCGAACCATCAGAAGGCGCAAGTCCGACGATGCGCAGCAACTCGCCGACACGCTCCATCACCTCGGCTTCCGAATTGCGCAGCTTCAGTTCGCGCAGCGGCTCGGCGATGATGTTCTTCACCCGCCAGCGCGGATTGAGGCTGGCGAAAGGATCCTGAAAGATCATCTGGGCGGAAAGGGGCTCGCCGGAGCGACCCGGCGCAAAACGAACCTCACCCTCCGAGGCGCGATAGAGGCCGGTGACAAGCCGGGCGACGGTCGACTTGCCGCAGCCGGATTCTCCCACGAGACTAAGGCAGCCGCCCATCGGCACGGAAAAGCTGATGTCGTCCACCGCGCGCACGAACTGGCGCGGCTTGCGCTCCAGGACCCGGTTCAGCCAGGGGGCCGACACATCGAAATTGCACGTCAGATCATTGACGGTCAGGGCGTCACTCATAGAACTCCTCCTGCATTGAGCCAGCAAGCACTGACGCCCAGGCCGACCGGGGTCGGCTCCGGGCGATCTTCACGGCAACGCGGTCCTGCCTCGGGACAACGCGGATTGAAGGCGCATCCACGCGGGATGGCGTTCAGGCGTGGCATCGAGCCGTCGATCTGGTTCAGCCGCTCGACACGGCGCCCGAGCGCGGGGATCGAGCCCATCAGCCCGCGCGTATAGGGATGGCGCGCATTACGGAGCACCTCTTCGACCGGGCCAATCTCGACCAGGCGACCGGCATACATCACAGCAACCCGATCAGCGGTCTCGGCAATCACGCCCATATCGTGCGTCACCAGCATCACGGATGTGCCGTGGTCGTCGCAGAGACGACGCAGCAGAGAGGTGATCTGCGCCTGGATCGAAACATCCAGCGCCGTCGTCGGTTCGTCGGCGATGATCAGCTTCGGCTCCGCCGCAAGCGCAAGCGCAATGACCACACGCTGCCGCATGCCGCCCGAGAACTGGTGCGGATAGTGATCGAAACGTGCCTCAGGTGCGGGAATACCCACTTCCTTCAGGAGGTGGATAGCCCGTTCCTTGGCACCCTGCTTCGACAGCTTCAGGTGAAGGCGGATCGTCTCGACCAGTTGCGCGCCGACGGTAAAGAGCGGGTTGAGCGATGTCAGCGGATCCTGGAAGATCGCGCCGATCTGTCGGCCGCGCACGCCCTGCATTTCCCTGTCGGAAAGCTGGTCGATGCGGCGGCCCGAAAGCCAGACCTCACCACCGGATATCCGTCCCGGCGGTTCGAGCAGACCTTGAACGGCAAGGCCGGTCATCGACTTGCCGGCGCCGGATTCGCCGACCACACCCAGTATCTCACCGGGACGTATGCTGAGCGAGACGTCGGACAATGCCGCCACGGTGCCGTGCCGACCGGGAAACTCGACGCAAAGTCCGCGCACGTCGAGAACCGGCGAAGTTACGAGCTCACTCATGCCGCAGGTCCTCCAAGGGATAGCTGGGTGGGAAGATTTCGCTGACGGGTGGATGCGCCCAGCTGCGTTCGGGGTACTTGGCGATCAGCCCGTCAAACTGCTTTTGTGCCTGCCGGCGTGCCGCATCCATGTCGATGCCGGCGACCTTGCCTTCGTGCATGGAGAGACGGCCATCGACAAAGACCGTCTTGGTGACGCGCCCGGAGCCACCGACAACCAGCGTCGTGATCGGGTCGATCGCCGGTGCCATGTGGTGATCCATCAGGTCGAAGACCGCGATGTCAGCCCGCGCGCCTGGCTCGAGCCGCCCGAGATCGCTGCGTCCCAATGCCTTTGCTCCACCCAACGTGGCGGCGTCGAAGAGATCGGCGCAGCTGACGGCTGCGGTGTCGCCCTCGACGACGCGGCAGGTGATGAGGCCGACCAGAAGGTTCATCAGCATGTCGGGCGGCGTCGTGTCGGTGCCCATGGCGATGTTGATGCCGCGCTCCTTGACCGAGCGGAAGGAGTTGAGCGTGCTGCCGCCGCGTGCCGAGACCATTGGGCAATGGACGATGCTGACGCCGTTTTCGGCATAGAGCTTGAGATCGTTGGCCGTTGCCTGCGTGGCATGCGGGGCGATCAACCGCGAACTCAGGAAGCCGAGGCTCGCCATCCACTCCGGCGCCGTCTTGCCGTGAAGACGACGGACCGTATCGACCTCCATCGTGCCCTGTGCGGCGTGCAGCCGGATCGAGCAATCGAGATCGCGCGCGGCATCCGCCGTTCTCCTCAGCAGCGCCTCGGTGCAGGTCTCGACGCGATCAGGGGCCAGAAGTCCATGAACCAGACCGCCATGACGGCCATCATGCTCACGGATGAAACCGATGGCGTCGTTGAGACCCTGAAGGCCCCTCGCCTCGTCGAAGACTGCCTCGAGCTGTCCCGGCGCTTCCAGAACCATGCCGCCCGATCGGTAGGCTGGGCTCAGATAGACGCGCAGGCCGAGATCGCCGGCAGCATCCGAGGCGGCTGCAAACTCCTCGACCGTTTCGCCCCACTCCCGATAGAACAGCGACGCGATCGGTGCCGCGGTGGTGATGCCGTTGAGCAAAAGCTGAGCGAAGGAGAAGCGTTTCTGGAATGCCAGTTCCTCCTGCGTATACATTTCATAAGGCCCGCGCTCGACGTAGGAGCGCGGCCAGACCCGGCCCTTGGCCCAGCCTGGCTGATGGTCGATGGAAAGGATCGTCGTGTCGAGATCCGAGAGGGCATCGAGATCGATCAGGCCGGGGCTGATCATCGCAGCGCCGAAATCCACTCTGCGTGCGATCTCGCCCTCGAAGTGCGGCCCGACATAAAGCAGGCTGCCGCCTTCGATGACCACTTCGCCGTTCGGGATAAGGCGGTGACTGCCGTCGCGGTGGCCGAGAACCCATTGCGCCGTCAACAGTGTGCGGCCTGCGGCGCGCGCGCCGAGTTTCAAATCCTTGAGATCGATCATGGGATGGCCACCTCCGCGACACCGTTGCGGGCAACAACACGGCCGCGCTTGACGACCAGCGGACGCGGTGCGACTTCGACGACTGCATGGGCAAGCGTTTCGCCGACGAGCAGGGTAAAATCGGCATTGCAGCCGACTTCGAGGCCGTAGCCGGCAATGTCCATGACGTCAGCACCACCGGTGGAGCAGACATGAAGCGCATGCTCCAGGTCGACGTCGCGGCGCAGGCCGTTCTTCATGCCGAGGATGCGAACGCGGTCCATCATATCCGGCTGGCCCCACGGCCCCCAGGTGTCGCGAATGCCATCGCAACCGGCGGCCACCTTCACGCCAGCCTCCTTGAGGCGCAGGATCGACGGTACCGTCGACGACGGCGAGCCCGTCGTGACGATGCGCACATCGAGCTCGGCGATCTGCTCGATCAGGCCGGCGACCCGCAGGTAATCCGGAGCGCCGAGCGCAAAGGCGTGGCTGATCGCAACCTTTCCCTGCATGCCAAGCGCGCGAATGCGCTCGAACATCATCTCCATGCTGAAGGCGCCGAGTTCACCGGCTTCATGCAGATGAATATCGATCGGCTTGCCATGCTTTTCCGCAAGGCCGAAGACGGCATCGAGATGCCCCTTCGGGTCACGGTCGATGCCGCAAGGATCAATTCCGCCAAGGACTTCCGCGCCGTCGCTAAGAGCCTGGTCGAGAAGTTCTGTTGTGCCCGGGCGGGTCACCAGGCCCGACTGCGGGAAGGCGACGATCTCGATGTCGATGATGCCGTCAAGCGCCTCTCGCGTTTCGATGATGCCATCCATCAGGCGCAGGCCGTGCGTCGTGTCGATATCGACATGGCTGCGAATATGGCTGGCGCCGTTCGCGGCCAGCAGGATCGCCTGGCGCATGGACTGGCGATGCGGATCGATGCCGATCTCAAGCCGCTTCTCGCGCTCGAAATCGATGCGTCCGCGCAGCGTCGCGACCTTGGCGTTTTCATGCCAGGGCATGCCCCAGACGGACTTGTCGAGATGGGTATGGGCTTCGACCAGGCCGGGAATGGCGATGTGGCCACGGCCATCCTCGATCGCCAAGCCATCGGCCTGAAGGTTCTGGCCGATCGCTTCGATCTTGCCGTTGCGGATCAGGATATCCGTCGGCGCCCCGCCGTGGGGACGGACGTTACGGATCAAAAGGTTGGACATCATTCACCTCAGTTTCGGATTGAGTGCATCGCGCAGCCAGTCACCAAGAAGGTTGACCGAGACGACAAGTAGGCAAAGCTGCAGCACCGGGAAGAGGACGACCCACCAGACACCGGAGAACAGGAACTGGTTGCCAAGTCGGATGAGCGTTCCGAGGCTGGGCTGGCTCGGCGGCATGCCGATGCCGAGGAAAGAGAGCGTCGCTTCCGTGAGGATCGCCATGCCGAAGTTCAGCGTGGCTGCAACCATGATCGGCGTCAGCGTGTTGGGCAGGATATGGTTGAGCATGATCCGCCGCGCCGGCGTCTTCAGGAGGCGGGCTGCCTGGACATATTCCTTTCCGCGCTCGACGATCGTCTGAGCGCGGACGGTTCGGGCATATTGAACCCAGGCGCTGAGCGTGATTGCCAGCACGAGAACAGCTGCCGATCCGACGTCGCGCAGCTCCGGCGGCAGCATCTGGCGGGCAACGGCACTAACGAGAATGGCGATCAGGATCGTCGGGATCGAGAGCAGAACATCGCCGATGCGCATCAGGATGTTGTCGACAACGCCGCCGAAATAGCCGGCGATGAGACCGAGGCTGAGGCCGACCGTCAGCGACAGGATCACCGAGCAGACCCCGATCAGGATCGAAATGCGAGAGCCGTAGAGAATAGCCGAAAGCATGTCGCGGCCCTGGGTGTCAGTGCCGAGAATGAAGGGCCATTGGCCATCAGCCTGCCAGATCGGCGGCAGCTCCGAGTTCCAGAGATCGAGCTGCGCCGGATCGAACGGGTTCTGCGGCGCGATCAACGGCGCGGCAAAAGCCGCGGCGATGAGCACGAGCAGGATCAGCGCGCCGGCGATTGCCGACGGACTGCGGGTGAAGGACCACCAGAGATCGCTCTGACGCCAGCGCGCGAGCCGGCCGATCTTGGCTGTCGAGGTTGTTTCCTGAGCCTGGTCAGTCATGGGGCGGCCTCAGCGTGTGGCATCGCGAAGACGGGGATCGATGACCGCATAGGCGATATCGACAAGCGTGTTCAGCGTGACGAAGATGAAGGAGACGATGCACAGGTAGCCTGCCATCACCGGGATATCGAGGAAGGTCACCGCCTGAATGAACAGCATGCCCATTCCCGGCCACTGGAACACGGTTTCGGTGATCAGTGCGAAGGCGATCAGCGAGCCGACGTTCATCGCCGTCATGGTGACAACAGGCATCAGACAGTTGCGAAGCGCATGGCGGAAATTGATGCGCCACCGCGGCACGCCGCGGGCACGGGCAAACTTCACGAAATCAGAACGCAGCACTTCCATCATCTCGGCGCGCACGAGCCGCATGACGAGCGTGATCTGGTAGAGGGCAAGCGCAAAGGACGGCAGAAGCAGGGACGCACGCCCGGATGCGGTCAAGAGGCCCGTGCTCCACCAGCCGATCTGGACGACGTCGCCGCGGCCGAAGGCCGGCACTACGCCGAGCGAAACGGCAAAGACAAGGATCAGCAGGATGCCAACGACAAAGCTCGGCAGGGAAACGCCGATAATGCTGACGAATTGCAAGCCTTCCGAATACCAGCGGCCTCGATGGATCGCCGTCAGCACGCCGAGCGGAATGCCGACCAGCAGCGACAGGACGGTGGCGACCAGAGCCAGTTCGATGGTCGCCGGGAAGCGTTCGGCGATCAGCGTCATCACGTCCTGACCGTTTCGGTAGCTGATGCCGAAATCGCCCTGGGCCGCGTTGACGACGAAGCGCACATACTGGGTCAGGAACGGATCGTTCAGCCCGAGCTTTTCGCGCAGTTCGAGCCGATCGGCTTGCGACATCTGTTCGTTGGCCATCAGTTCGACCGGATCGCCGGCGAAACGAAAGATCATGAAGGCCATCAGCGCGACGGCGAGCATGACCATCACGGCATTAGCCAGCCGCTTGATCAGAAAGACAATCATTGGGTTTCCCGCTCAATGAGAAACCCCGACAGAGCAGGCTCTGCCGGGGCAATGTGGGGTCAATCGCCGATACGGGTCAGCCAGTGGCGCGGCTTGTTGTCGGCGCGGATGGTGACGTCGGTCACTTCCTTCGACATCGCCCATGCCATCGGCTGCTGATGCAAGGGGATCATGATGACCTGATCCTTGGCAAACTTCAGCGCTTCGGTCTCGATCGCCAATCGCTTGTCGCGATCCATTTCGACGGCGGCCTTCTTCACCATGGCGTCGAGTTCGGGATAGGACCAGCCGCCATAGTTGGCGACGCCGGCAGCACCTTCGCGGGTCGAAAGCACCTGGATCAGGATCGAGTAGGCATCGAGCGTCGGCTCGTTGGCCCAGCCGATCATAAAGGCATCGGACTTGCCGCCGGCGCGCTTCGGCGCCTGCACGGCGCGCGGACCAATGTCGAGCGTCGGCTTGAGCCCGACACGCGACAGCATCGACACGAGCGCACTGCAGACGTCTTCTTCGTTGACGCTTTCGTCGTTCATGCAGACAAGCGTGAACTCGGTGCCGACGGCGCCTGCTTCTTCCAGGAGCTTCTTAGACAGTTCCGGATCATAGGTGGTCGGCACATCCAGTTCGGCGCTGTAGCCCGGGATCTCAGGCGCAACCATGGTACCGGCCACATGCGACTTGCCGCGCATGACGCGCTTGAAGATCAGCTGACGGTCGATCGCATGATCGATCGCCTGGCGGACCTTGATGTCATTGAAGAAGTTTTCGCGGCCGTCGTTGAGCTTGTCCTTGCGGTTGAAGACCAGGTGGATCGTGCGCAGGTCGGAGCGCTCGACGACCTTGATGTTCGGATCGCTCTTCAGCCGGTCGAGATCCTGCACGGGCGCACCGTCGGTCAGGTCGATCTCGCCCGACAGGAGGGCCGCGACGCGAGTAGCAGCCGACGTGATCGGGGTGAATTCGATGCGGTCGAGATTGTGCTTCGGGGTATCCCACCAGCCGTTATTCTTGACGAGCACGGTCTTGCTGTCAGGCACGCGCGACTCAACGATGAACGGCCCGGTGCCGTTGGTGTGATAGGTGGTGTAACCCTCGACCTTGCCGCCGACATCGGTCGGCAATTCGGACTTGTTCTCGATCAGCCAGTCCTTGTCGAACATGAAGATGTTGGTCATGTCGTTCAGGAACAGCGGGCTTGGCGAATTCACCTCGATATCGACCGTGTAGTCGTCCACCTTCGTGGTGGAGACATAGGCCGGAATGTTGCCACGCAGCGGCGACGTCGGGTGGCTGACGCGAGCCATCGAGGCCATTACGTCGTCGGCGTTGAAATCCGCGCCGTTCTGGAACTTCACACCCTTGCGCAGGTGGAAACGCCAAACCTTTTCGGAGACCAACTCCCACTTGGTGGCGAGTGCCGGCTCAACGACGAAATCTGGCGTGTAGCGCGTCAGTCCCTCATAGACGTGATTGAGGAAGGCGAGGTTCGACGTGCTGCCGTAGGAATACGGGTCGAGCGAGAAGATATCCCGCGGGCTGCCCCAGCGCAGCGTTTCGGCCTGTGCCGTCGAGGCGAGAAAGGCGAATGCCAACCCCGCAAGGAGATGCTTTCTCAGTTTCATGTGGTTCCCTCTGTTTTTCCCATTCGTCGCCGTGCCGTGCCGACCCGGTCGGTCCGCGATCCCTCGATCACTGGATGGCTGACAGCGCTAGATTTGAAGTTGTTGGCGCTAATGTCAACTATTTTGTCGACAATTATGTTGGCAAGAATTAGCGATTCCGGTTTTAGGGAGAAAAACCGTGCGAATTCAGCGACTTTGAAGCGGCAGCTACTTGCAATCGTGACGTGATAAACTGGGCAACAGCCCACTTTTCAAGGTGGATTGCTGTTGAGGGAGACACAATGAGCCGG
The DNA here is from genome assembly GCF_014851895.1 of Ensifer sp. ENS11. Classification (NCBI taxonomy): domain Bacteria; kingdom Pseudomonadati; phylum Pseudomonadota; class Alphaproteobacteria; order Hyphomicrobiales; family Rhizobiaceae; genus Ensifer; species Ensifer sp. ENS11. The sequence continues at coordinate 30,426 of NZ_JACVAN010000025.1, forward strand.
CGGCAGCATGATCTTAGCAGGCCACATGCAGGCAGAAATCTGCGGGTTCTTGCTGTTTCATTGCGTCCAGAACACCAAAACAGCCCGCCCCGTCGCGGTCGGATGACCGGATGGAACGGACTGCTTTTCGTTAGCAACGGCCGGCGGACCGCGAATCGACGGTTGGCTCAGCTCTCGCGGAAAGCGCGGCTGACCTGATCCATCAGCGGCTTGATGAAATAGGAAGCAACGCTTCGTTCGCCGGTCGTAATGAACGTCTCGACCGGCATTCCCGGCATCAGGGAGACGTTTCCAAGCCTCTGGATCTCTACCGGCGTGATCGCGATGCGCGCGATGTAGAAGCTGGCGCCTGTCCTTTGATCGACCGAAACATCAGCGGACACCCGTTCAACCGCGCCCAAAATCTCCGGCGTCGTCTTCTGGCTGAAGGCGGAGAAACGCAGGATCGCCTTCTGTCCGGAATAGATCTGGTCGATGTCCTGCGGCGCGACTTTAGCCTCCACGACGAGTTTGTCGATATCCGGCACGATCATCATGATCGGCTCGCCCGGAGCGACCACGCCACCGACCGTATGGACGGCGAGTTGGTGCACGATGCCGTTCTGTGGCGCGACGATATCGACCCGCTTCAGCTGGTCTTCGGCCGCCACCTTGCGCTCGACATATTCGCCGATGCGGGCATCCATTTCGCGCAGGTCGGTTCCGACCTCCTCGGCCCATTGCTCGTCGACCTGAATGATCTGCAGCGATGTCTCGGCGATCTTCTCGTGCACGCCGGCGACGCCTGCCAGCAGCCTGCCCATCTCGCCATCGATGTCGGTTGCCTGGCGCTCGAGTGCGCTGAGGCGGCTTTTCTCCATCAGCCCCTTGTCATGCAGGAAGGTGTAGCGGCCAAGCTCCTCCTTGATCAGGATCCGCTCGCGGCTACTGGCGGTGCGCTCGGCATCCATGCCGCGGATCTCGTCGTTCAGCTGCTGCACACGCCGCTCCAGTTGCCGCTTCTTGCTCTCGCGCACATCCCTGCGGCTTTCGTAAAGGCGTTGCTCGGCATGCATCATTGCAGCCACATCAGGATCCTCGGCGCGCGACAGCAATGTCTCCGGGAAAACGACACGTTCCGTACGATCGCGTTCGCTCTCCAACCGCGCCTTGCGGGCGGCGAACTGGTCCAGGCTCTTGAGAATGATCGCCAGATTGGCCTTCGTCATCGTCGCGTCGATGCGCATGACGACATCCCCCGCCTTCACGTGGTCGCCGTCGCGCACCATGAGTTCGCTGACGACGCCACCCACGGGGTGCTGCACCTTCTTCAGGCTGCTTTCGACAACCACGGATCCTTGAGCGATCACCGCCCCGACGATTTCCGTACCGATCGCCCAACCGCCGAAGAGCCCGACCAGCGTCGCAAATCCGAGCACGCCGACGATCAGGTGGGTGCGGATCGAACGTCTGAGTGTCTGCCAATCATCCATGTTCATGCCTTTGCTGCTTCTGCTGATTGCACCACCTTGAGCGCACCCGGATTGGTGGTTGTCTGCCTTAGAACCTTCGAGAGAACTTCGTCCTTCGGGCCGAAAGCCTGCTGGCGGCCGGCGGCAAGCATCAGCACCTTGTCGACCGCAAGCAGCGCGCTGGGGCGGTGGGCAATGACGATGACGATGCCGCCGCGTTCACGGATCCCGAGGATCGCCGACGTCAGAGCTGCCTCTCCTTCGGAATCGAGGTTTGAATTCGGCTCGTCGAGGATGACGACGAAGGGATCCCGGTAAAGGGCCCTTGCAAGCGCGATGCGTTGCTTCTGGCCGGCGGAAAGCGGCCGGCCATTTTCCCCGACTTCGGTGGAATAGCCCTCCGGCAAACTGAAGATCAGATCGTGAACCCTTGCTGCGCGGGCAGCGGCGATGATGTCGTCGGACCCAGCGTCGGGGTCGAAGGAGGCAATGTTCTCGGCGATGGTGCCGTCGAGCAACTCGATCGATTGCGGCATGTAGCCGATATGGCGGGCAAGCGCTGCGGCCGGCCATTGGTCCGGCGTGGCGCCATCGAGCCGGATCGCGCCGCGCGCGGGGTGCCAGATGCCCACGAGCAGACGTGCAAGCGAGCTCTTGCCTGAGCCGCTCGCACCGATGACGCCGAGCCCCGCGCCAGCCTCCAGTGTGAAGGTGACATCCTGCAACACGGCCTCTGTCGTTTCCGGCGGAAGAGCGCTGACGCGTTCGACAGACAGTGCACGGCTCGGTGCCGGCAAATCCATGCGATCAGGCGCATCGGGCAAAAGCGCCAGCGTCTTTTGCAGGCGTCGGCGGCTTTGGCGGGCACCGATGAAGCCCTTCCAGTTGGCGATCGCCAGATCGACCGGCGCCAGTGCCCGGGCGGACAGGATGGAGCCAGCGATGATAATGCCGGGCGTTGCCTGCTCGTTAATCACGAGCCAGGCGCCGACCGCAAGGATGCCGGACTGCAGCATCATGCGCAGCACCTTGCTCAACACGCCGAATCCCGAGGAAACATCGCTTGCGCGGCGCTGCTCACGCGTAAACGCGCGGTTCTCATCCTGCCAGCGGCGCCTCAGATGCGGGCCCATGCCCATCACCGTGATCACATCGGCATTGCGGCGGCCGCTCTCGGCCATGCGATTGCGCTTGGAAGAATGGCGCGCAGCCTCCTCGACCGGCCGCTGCGAAACGAGCTCCGTCAACAGGGTAATCGCCGCCAGAATGATGGCACCCGCCAGCGCCGTGACACCCAGCCAGAAATGGAAGGCAAAGCAGATGGCGATATAGAACGGAAGCCAGGGGAGATCGAAGAGCGCGGTCGGCCCGCTGCCCGAGAGAAAGGCCCTGATGGTATCGAGATCGCGCAACGGCTGGGCGTAGCGACCGCTGATCGGCACCTGCAACTGCAGACCGACGATCGCATCGTAGATCCTTGGTGAAAGCGCCTGGTCGAGCCGATCGGCTATGCGCACCAATAATCGGCCACGCAGCGCGTCGAACAGGCCCTGAAACGCGTAGAGCACGACAACGATGGCGAGAAGCGCAACAAGCGTCGGCAGGCTTCTGCTCGGAAGCACCCGGTCGTAGACCTCCATCATGAAGAGCGATCCGGTGAGGTAGAGCACGTTGACGACGGCACTCATCAGGCCAATGCCGACGAAGGCACTCGCACAGCCCGCAAACACACCCTTGAACTGGCTGGAATTTCTGTTGGAAGAACTGTCGCGCATGGTCCCTGATCCGTTGAGATCGCGGCGGTAGCAGGCAGGCATCACAAGGAAATGACATGCTTGAAGTGGCTGAAGCCTACGCCGCGCGAAAAAGGGGCGCACCGAATAGTGCGCCCCTCGCTTTGGTTAGGCGAAGCGGAAGTCGTCGATGACGAAGTTTTCCGTTTTCACACCGTTGAAGGTGATGGACGACCCATCGTCGAACGCGATCTGTGCACCGGCGTCACCATCGGTGAAGGCACCGGAGGACAGGAGCGCCTGGTAGTCGGCGAGCATGTCCTTCGAAAGCACGACCACGTCGTCGCCCTGTGCACCCGCCTGGAAGTCCAGGACCACGTCGCGACCGTCGCCGGAGGCGAAGACGAAGGTGTCGGCACCCGCACCGCCGGTCAGCACGTCATTGCCCGTGCCGCCGTTCAGCGTGTCATTGCCGGTACCACCGTTGAGCTGGTCATTGCCGGCACTGCCGCTCAGCGCGTCATTGCCAGCGCCGCCCATAAGCACGTCGTTGCCAGCACCACCCTCGACCACATCGTTGCCGTCTCCGGCGACAACGCGGTCATTGCCTGCCCCGGCATCGACCATGTCGTTGCCATCGCCCGCCAGCACCGTGTCGTTGCCGTTGCCGGCCTCGATCATGTCCTTGCGGTCAGTGGCAACCAGCGTGTCGTTGCCGTCGGTGCCTTCGACGACGTTGTACTCGGTGTAGCCGTCGATCTTGATCGAGGCGGTGCCGGTCGATTCCCCACCCTGGGCGTCACGCACGGTGTAGGTGACGGTGACCATGGCGTTCTGCTCGTCTTCCAGAGCCATAAAGGCAGAAGACGGATCGGCGACGAGCTTGCCATCGACGATCGAGAAGGCTGTAGCAGCCTGAGCATTCGTCAGTGTCAGACCGGTCACCGCCGTGACCGCAAAACCGACGAGCGTCAGCCGGTCGCCTTCGATATCGGTATCGTTGGCAACGAGGTCGAAGGTGGCGGTCTCGTTCTCGGCAACGCCGCCGGTATCGGCAACAGCCACCGGTGCATCATTGACCGGCTTGATCGTCACACTGACGGTGCTCTCGCTGCTGCCACCCTTGCCGTCGGACACAACGACGATGAAGCTGTCCGATGCGTTGACATTGGCATTCGGATCGTAGGTCCAGGCGCCGGTTCTGCCATCGAGTGCGACGCTGCCATTGGCGGGCCCAGCGCCCGTCTTGACGGCATAGCTCAGCGTATCGCCATCGATATCGGTTGCCGTGATCGTGCCGCTGATCGACGTATCCTCGTTCGTCTCAATGGTCAGCGACGATGCAACAGGCGCGTCGTTGACCGGCTTGACGACGAAGGTGGCGCCGGCTTCGCTCGAGCCGCCGCGACCGTCGGAGATCTGATAGTGGAAGGAGGCTTCGCCATTGAAGTTCGCGGCAGGCGTGAAGCGAATGCCACCCTCCTCGACGGTGGCGGTACCACCGACGACCGAAGTGACGCCAGTCACCTTCAACTGATCGAGATCGGCATCGCTGTCGTTGGCGAGCAGGCTCGCAAACGGGATGACGAAGGATGGCGCATCCTCATCGATCGGGGCAAGCGTGTCGCTGGCGGCAACCGGACCACGGTTGACGAGGCTGTTGGCGATCGACGCGCGGTTCATGACCGTGCCATCGGCGAAGGTAACGAGTTCGACACCGCCGCCTGCCAGTTGGCCGTTGAGGGTCAGTTTTTCGCCATTGGTGAATTCGACCTCGACGGCTTCACCGTATTTATGCAGGACGGCTTCGCCGCGGGCGATGTCGTGCAGGACGAGAACGTCGCTATCAGCAGATGCAGCGGCCGTTTCGACGATTTCGTCGGAGCCTTCGCCACGTCCGTAGACGTAAGTATCAGAACCGTCACCGCCGATCAGCACGTCGTTGCCGGCACCACCTTCGATCAGGTCGTCGCCGAGACCGCCGGCAATAATGTCGGCACCCTCGCCGCCCATCAGCACATCGTTGCCCTTGCCGCCGACAAGCCCGTCACGTCCGGCACCACCCATCAGCGTATCGTCGCCGTCGCCGCCATCGACGCGATCGTCGCCGCCGTTGCCAATGAGGGTGTCGTTGCCACCAAGACCGTAAATCGTCTCGCCGGCTTCACCGCCGACCAGCATGTCACGGGTATTGGTGCCGTTGATCACCTGGCCCCCTTCGAGGCCCGATTTCAGATCGACAACCGTCAGATCGTCGAAGGACAATCCGGCATTGCCCCAGGAATAGAGGCCGAATGTACCAGCATCGAGACCACGGTCGCCGACCGGATAGGCAAAGAGGGCCTCGTCATTGAGGAAGGCGGTGATCTTGTCGCCGACGACTTCGACGCGCAGCTTCATCGCCTGGCCCGGCTCATATTTGCCCGAAACCTGGGCAAGAATTTCCTCGACCCCGTTCTTCATGCGCACGAGGTTGAAGATGCTGCCGGCGCCATTGCCGGGGCTGCGGTCGAGGATGCCATCGGCATCGAGTTCGAGCTTGTAATAGTTCTTGTTGTCCTTGTAGCGGAACAGGAAGCCGAGGCCGTCCTTGTCAGGCGTCTGGATCGTTGCCTCAACCGCATAGTCGGTCCAGGCAAGTGCTACCGGATCCTTGAACAAGGCATAGGTGCCGAGACGAAGGACGTTGACGCCGTCGCCAAGCGGGCTCCAACCACGCTTCCACAGATCCGCGGCAGTTGCCCCGCTCCAAGTCAGTTCGCGGCTAGCAAGCCCCGTCGTCTGCACCAGCTTTCCGTCGGCAAGCAGCCATTCGGATGCCTTTCCATCAGGTCCGATGCCGCCAAGCTCGCCCTCATCGACGATGTTGAAGCGCGACAGGGACTGCGGTGACGAGAAGTCTTCGGCAACGAGTATCTTGGTGCGGTCGACAACGGTGATATCGACACGATCGGTCGAGACCGAACCGTCCACAGCCGTCACCTTGAGCAGCAGTTTGTTGACGCCGGTGTCGAAATTGACGTTGGCGGTCTTGTCATTGGCAATGACGTTGCCGGCGAGGTCCGTCCAGACGTAGTCGAGCAACTGCTTCGGACCAAACGAGCCGGAGGCGTCGAGCTTGACGGAAGCCTTGCCGTCGCCGTCGATGTCGTAGGTCCGCTGGTCGATGCCGGCCTTTGCCGTTGTGTCCGCCTTGGTGACGACGATATCATCGAAGACAGAAGCGCGCTGGCCGCTTGAATAAAGGCCGACGGTACCGCCGCTAAGCGGCGCATTGGCGTCAGTGACCGGTCCGGCAAAGACATTCTTGTCGCCGAGGAAGATGTTGATCGCGCCGCCGGTGACAGCCACGGTCAACGGGATTTCCATATTGTAGGGCGAACCTTCGTTCACCGATGCCAATATGGTCTCGACGCCGTTGGCCACCTTGACCAGTTGGCGACGGTTGGTCTCGCCATCGAGCGTGAAGCGGTAGTGATTGTTGGCGTCCTTGTAGTAGAAGAGAACGCCGATCGCGTCGTTGTCGAGCTGGGTCAACGACGCTTCGAAGACGTAGTCCGTCCAGGTAGACGAGCCCTCACCGACGAAGACCAGCTTGTTGCGGGCGGCATCGCTTTGGTCGAAGAGCGCGGCCTCAGGTGCTGCAAGGCCGGCTGCTCCGGTCGGACGCGAGAAGACCGTTCCCTTCAACAGGAAGTTTCCGGTATTGCCGTTGGCCGCACCGATATCGGTTGCCCAGCCGTTGGCATTGCCGTCGTTGAAGGTTTCGACCAACAGAGTGCGATCGCCACGGACAATTACGTCAACGGTGTCGCTGGTCTTGATGCCGTTGAAATCGGTGGTGGTCAGCGTCAGCTTGTGCTTGCCAAGCTCGAGCTCGGCCTTAGCGTCCTTGCCTTCAGCCACCACGTCGCCGTTCTCGTTGGTCCAGACCCAGCTCTTGACGCTTGCCGGCAGCAGCGACTTGGCACCGGAAAGCGCGACATTGGCGGACGAGGCGCCCGCAGAAGCGTCAGCGATGATGTCGTCACCGGCTTCAGCCATGGCGCGTGCCGTGCCGCCGCTGACGTCGATGTTTTCGAACACTTCCTGGTGGCCACGATAATAGCCGGTCAGGCCGTCGCGATCGAGTTCGGGCTTGGTGCGGAAGCCGTCGAGGTAGTCGTCAAAGCCGGTGAAGTAGGTCTCGGTGGAAATGCGGTTGTTGTCGGGGTCGATGGTGATCAGGCGGATGGCGCCGTTACCGCCATTGTTGCCCTTGGCCTCGTTGCCATTGCCGGTGATCTCGCGCGACACGCCATTCTGGTAGTTGACCAGGAACTGGAAGACCGGCTCGCCGTACTGGTTGTAGGTGATGTCGGTCTCAGCGCCGTCGCCGAAGATGTGACCGGAGAAGGTCATGACGATGTTCGGGTAGCGGGCGAGCAGTTCGCGCGAAACATATTCGCCGTCATTGGCGCCGCGCTGGTCGGTGCGCATGCCGTAGTCGTAACCAGCACCCTCGTCGTAGAGCGGCAGGGCGAGATTGTCCTGGCGGCCGGCATAGCTCGTCAGCGAGTGGGTGGCGAGCATGACGCGATAATCGGGATGGGCCTCGATGATGTCGCCTGCCCAACGGATCACGTCGTCGCGCGGACCGAACTCGAGCGAGATCGACAGCCACTTGGTGCCATCGGGGGCCGTGAACGTGCTGTAGGTGTTGCGGGCGCTCATCAGCTCCTGATCGTAGGCGCCGCCGAAGGTGCCCGGGCTGGTTTCTGCCTGCTTGTCCGGCGAGAAACGCTGGTCGAGATAGATCGACGAGTGGTCGGCAGCACTGCCGCCATTGGCCTGGTCATGGTTGCCCGGAAGCAGGGCGTAGGGGATCTTGCCGTCGAGCTTGCGAAGGGCAGCTTCGGCGATGTCCCACTGGCCGGACAGGTTGTTCTGGGTGATGTCGCCGACATGGGTCATGAAGACGATGTTGTGGCTCTGGCGATTGTCCAGCAGCCACTGCGTCATGTCGCCGAAGAAGTGCTTGATGCCATCGTTGGACGTGTAGTCCTGCGTATCCGGGAAGACGGCGATCGTATAGGCATTCGCACCGGCGACGCGGACGCGGAAATCATCGCTGACCGCATGGCCGGCGGCGTCGGTTGCCGTCACGCGGACGTCGGAGTGACCGAGCGCTGCGAAGTCCAGCACCAGCTTGTTGCCATTGGTGAGGACGGCATTCAGCACCTCGCCCTTGCTGTTCTGGACGGTGAAGGTCAGGTTTTCACCGGAGAAATGCTGCGACAGGTCGATCGTCACATCGGCCGCATCCGGCGTGACCATCATGTCCTTGATGGCGGTGGTCTTGACGACGGAGCCCGGGTTCGGCGTCGTGTCCTGGCCGACGGCCGGAATGCCGGCCGTTGCCGGCGTCGTCGTCGACACGGTGGTGCCTTGGCCGCTCAAGGAACCCTGGCCGAAGGCCGGCGTGGTCGAGCCTTCGCCGAAACGGAACTCGGTGCCGTTGGACGACAGCGCATCAGTCTTCAGCGCATCAGGAACGATGCCCTCCGGCTTGGCATTGCCGAGCGCCGACAGTTCCGTACCCGTGAGCACCTTTTCGATGAAGAGGAAGTTGCTGAGATAGCCGGAAGACGTTTCGCCGTCTTCGTCGGCAAAGATCAGGAAACCCTTGGCCTTGTCGATGGTGAAGCGGGCGGCAAGCGTGCCGGTCATCTTCTGTTCGGCGACGAACTCGCCGTTGATGTATTTCTTCATCGAGACGCCGCCGCTGGCGTCTTTGTCGATCGTCAGGCCAATTCGGTTCCAGGCATCGAGCTTGGCGGTGCCGCGATAGTCGCTGTTGATGCCGAGGCCGAAGCTCTCGCCGCCAACCTTGCCGAAGATATCGCCATCAGACGTGTTGGTGACATCCGTCTGCAGGAATGGGATCCAGCCGCTGGAGCCAGCCGACGGGAAGTAGGCGTCGTAGACCAGGCTGTAGGACGAAACATTGCCCGTGCCGCCGGGCGACACGAGAATGCCCTGCTGGGCCTGCACACGCGGGATATTCAGGAGCCAATCGGACGAAGATTGGATCGGAGTCGCAAGCGAATTGGGGGAGGAAGTCATGTCGGCTTTCTCTCTAAAGGTGAACGGGATCGGCTCTTGGCCGTGCGTCACCGTTAGCCGCCACGCTTACCGCGCAGATGACAGTTGCTTAACAAAACGTAAAACGGTCATAGCGTTTTCCGATGGCTGCCATCGGTTTCACCCCACCTCGGGGGGGGCCGATCGGTGTGGTAACCGCCGGTGTCATGTGCCTGTCAGCTTTTCCGACAATGATGCGCGCGCGGATCCAACAGGCCATGCCCGCGGGCAACAGAACCGGAAGCAATGTCGATCACTCAATTGAAAGCGTTTCACATCGTCGCCCAGTCCGGCGGCTTCTCCCAGGCTGCCCGCGACATGGCGATCAGCCAGTCCACATTGTCCCAGCATGTGCGGGACCTGGAGGCTTTATGCGGGCAGAACCTGCTAGATCGAAAGGCGCGCGGCGTCAGCCTCAGCGCCCATGGCGAGCGCCTGTTCGAAATCACCTCGCGCCTGTTTCAAGCAGAGAAGGAAGCCAACGCCTTCCTGCGCGGCGAGGCCGGCACGACTGGCGGTCATCTGCGTGTTGCCGCCGACGGCCCCATCCTGGCGCTACCGATCCTTTCGCGGTTGAAGATCGATCGACCAAAACTGACATTCTCCCTAGCCGTCGATAATTCCGCCCGTGTGATCGACCAGATCATCGACTATCGCGCCGATGTCGCAATCACCGCGCAGATCCCCGACGACCCGCGCCTCCATGGCGTCCGTTTTCTGAGCATGCGCCTCGGCCTCTGCGTGCCGGCATCCCATCCGCTGGCATCGCGCGACGGCGTCACCATGAAGGAACTCGAAGGTCTCTCCTTCGTCATGCGCGAGCGCGGCTCGCGCACCCGCGAGATCTTCGAGAAGAATCTCGCCGACCACTCCATCTCGATCCACCAGATCGTCGAGATCTCTTCCCGCGAAGGCGTGCGCGAAGCAATTGCCAATGGCGTCGGCTGCGGCGTCGTTGCCGATCTCGAATTCGGCCATGACATCAGGCTCTCGTTCGTGCCGATCGACGACGCGAGAGAGATCATCGACGAGTACGCGATCTGCCTGGCGGAGCGCCGTCATCTGCCGCTGATCCGCGGCTTCCTCGATGAGGCGAGCCGCCTGTTGCCCGAAGTGGGCGACACGTTCAGAACGCCATCGCCTCTTCAGAAAGCGACAACAAAAACAATATTTTCTGAGTCGTTCCTAACACAATAGATTACAACGTCCGTTCGTTGACGTCACGGCAGCCTCAGAGCTTGCCCGTCGCGCCGAAGCCCGTGAGGAAAGACGTCAGATTGTCGGACAGCGCATCGCAGAGATACCCGCCCTCGTGAACGATGGCCGTCGGCAAGCCCAAACCGGCGATCGCCGCGCCCATCCTTGCGAAGCCTGATGTCGAGACCGACAGGCCACCGAAGGGATCGCCCTCGAACGCATCGAGCCCGAGTGCCACGACAAGCGCGTCCGGCGCGTAGGCGCGGATCCGGCGGAAGGCGACGTCGAGGGCTGCGAGGAAATCGGCGTCGCCGGACTTGCGCTCGAGCGGCAGATTGAGGTTGTAGCCAAGGCCCGGCCCCTCGCCGCGTTCGTCCGCATGTCCCCAGAAGAAGGGGTAGAAGCGCACGGGATCCGCGTGGATCGAGACCGTCAGCACATCGGAGCGCTGATAGAAGATGCCCTGCGTGCCGTTGCCGTGATGCAGATCGATATCGAGGATCACGACGCGCGACGCGTTCGACAGAAAACGCTGCGCCGCAACGGCGGAGTTGTTGAGGAAGCAGAAGCCGCCAGCAACGTCTGCAAAGGCATGATGACCGGGTGGGCGGCAGAGCGCATAGGCGGCGCGATCCCCAGCCAGCACCGCATCTGCCGCATCGACCGCGCTCCAGGCGCTCCAGCGCACGCTCTCCCAGGTTTCGCCGGAGATCGGGCATGCGGTGTCTGCCATGTGATATCCGGCCTGCCCTACTGCGGAAGCCGGGTATCGGCCATCGCGGGCCAGCGGGTGGATGTTCGGTATCACCTCGTCCGAGGCTTCGGCGATGCGCTGCCAGCGCGCGTAGATATGCTCGAGAAAGTCGAGATATTCGGGCGTGTGCACGGCGGCAATCGGGCCGAGCCCGTGGTCGCGCGGCCGAACGACGGAGCATCCGGCATCACGGGCGCCGATCAGGAGCCTTTCAACCCGTTCGGGCTGCTCCGGGTTCGGCTGCGGCGCCCCGCTCGAAAGGAAACCCTTGGGGTCGTGTCGCTTCTGTTCCTGTGCGTAGAAGGCTTTCATGCTCTCTCCCGTTCCTGCATCGTCAAGCTTTCAGTCCCTCGGTGAGAGCCACAAAGGCCTCGCCATAGGCGGCATGAGCGCGGTCTTTCGTCTGCCAGGTAATGCCGAGCCGCTGGTAAAGGCGCTGCGCCGGCTCGTTCTCCACATCGACTTCCAGCCGCAGGTAGTCCCCGCCCCGCGCCCTCGACCACGAGGCCACTTCGCGCAACAGGCGCTCGCCGATACCGAGGCCGCGGAAGCGATCGCCGACATACAGATCCTGCACGAAGACGCCGGGCCGGCCGCGCCAGGTCGAGAAGATCGGAAAGAACAGGCAAAGGCCGGCAAATTCTCTATCCACCTCGGCAATCAGACTACCGAAGGCAGCAGCGGGACCGAAACCGAAGCGGCTGAAGTCCTCGACCGTGCAGGTGACCTTGCCGACCATATCGAGCCCGCGGCCCATCGCCTGGATCGCGCCGTGCATCGCCTCGGCGTCCTCAACCTCACCGGGGCGAATGCGGATATCTGCGGTCTTCCCGTGCGTCGTCGTCACTTCCGTCCCCTTTTCTGCCGATGAGCCTATTGGCATCGATGACGCGCCTGTTGCCGCGGCGTCAGAATGCCACCTGATCTCCGCCTTTGAGGCCGAGAAGATCACGTGCTTCCTTAGGGGTGGCAACCTCCAGCGACAAGGCGTCGAGAACGGCGCGGATGCGTAGAACCTGTTCGGCATTGCTGGTCGCAAGTTGCCCGCGGCCATTGTAAAGGCTGTCCTCCAGCCCCACCCGCACATTGCCGCCCATCGCAGCCGCCATAGTGATCATCGGCATCTGGTGCCGGCCGGCGGCCAGCACCGAGAACGAATGGTCGTCACCGAAAAGCTTGTCGGCGATCCGCTTCATATGCGTCAGGTTCTCCGGATCGGCGCCGATGCCGCCGAGAATGCCAAAGACGAACTGAATGAACAGATGACCGGAGACCAGACCGCGGTCGCGGAAATGCGCCAGCGAATAGAGATGGCCGACATCGTAGCATTCGAATTCGAACCGCGTACCGCATCCCTGACCGAGCCGGGTGAGGATGAACTCCATGTCGGCAAAGGTGTTCTTGAAGATCGAGCTGCGCGTCGCCTCCAGCAGCTCCGGCTCCCACTCGTGTTTCCACGCCACCGGCTTGTCGAGCGCCGGAAACAGGGCGAAGTTCATCGAGCCCATGTTGAGCGAACACATTTCCGGCTCGGCCCGCAAGGACGCCGCCAGGCGGTCCTCCAGCGCCATCAGCGACGAGCCGCCGGTCGATATGTTGACGATGGCGTCGGTCGACTGCTTGATCCGCGGCAGAAACTGCATGAACAGCGAAGGGTCGGCGGAAGGCCGGCCGTCCACGGGATTTCGCGCATGCAGGTGTAGGATCGAGGCGCCGGCCTCCGCCGCAGCGATTGCTTCCGAAGCGATCTGGTCCGGCGTGATCGGCAAATGGGGCGACATGGTCGGCGTGTGCACCGAGCCCGTCACCGCACAGGTGATGATGACCTTCCTGCGCGACGTCTTGGTTTTCGTCATAATGTCGATCTCAACGGTTGTCGGGAAGATTGAGTTCGGCGGCAAGTTGCTCGAGCACATCGCCGAGAATAGCGACGATCTCGCCGATCTGCTCTCTGGTGATGATCATCGGCGGGCAGACCAGAAAATGATCGCCTTCGACGCCGCCGCGTGTCCGCCGCGAATAGATGATCAGTCCACGCTCATAGGCGAGATCAACGACCCGCTGATGTGCGTTCAATTCCTTCGGCAAGGGCTTCATCGTCTCACGATCAGAAACGAACTCGGCGGCAAGCAACAGACCCTTGCCGCGCACATCGCCAATAAACGGGAACCGCTCGGAAAGCGCGACCAGCTCGGCCTTGAGCGCGTCGCCCATGACGGCTGCATTGTCGATCAGGCCGAGCCGATCGATCTCGTCCAGCACCGCAAGCCCGGCAGCGCAGGCGAGCGGATTGCCGGCATAAGTGAAACCATGCTGGAAACCGCCGGCGTCGAGCACCGGCTGCACCAGCCTCGATGGTGCTGCCATGGCGCCCAGCGGGCAATAGCCTGAGGCAAAGCCTTTCGACAGCGCGATCAGGTCCGGCTTGCAATCCCAATGGTCGCCGCCAAGGAATTTTCCGGTACGACCGGCTCCGCTCATGACCTCGTCATGGATCAAGAGGATACCGTACTTGTCGCAGATTTCGCGGATGCGCTTGTAATAGCTGTCGGGTGCGACCAGGGCGCCAGTCGAGGCGCCGCCGATCGGTTCCATGATGAACGCCAGCACGCTATCAGGGCCTTCGGACTGGATCCTATCCTCCAGCATATCGGCATATTTGATGCCGCGTTGCTCCATCGAGAGATTGTCGCAGTCGAGATAGGCGGTTGGAGCCGGCACTTTCGGCATTTCGCGCATCATCGGCGAGAACGGATCGGAGAGCGCCGCATAGCCGGTGACCGCCAGAGCGCCGAGCGTGCCGCCGTGGTAGGACGGAAACCGCGAAATCACCTTCCAACGGTCCTTCTGGCCGGTCGCAACCGCCCATTGGCGGGCGAGCTTCAGGCAGGATTCGACCGCTTCGGACCCGCCGGAGACGAAGAAGATCTTGTCCATGCCTTCGGGCAGCTTTTCGGCGGCGCGGCGGGCCAATTCTTCCGCCGGTTCGTTTTCGAAGTGGAGACGATAGGCAAACGTCACGCGATCCATCTGCCGCTTCATCGCCTCGAGCACGTTGCGATTGCCGTGGCCGATATTGACCACCATCGCACCGCTCGAACCGTCGATCACCCGGCGGCCATCCTGATCCCAGAGATAGATGCCCTCGGCCCGGTCGACCAGCGGCCGGCGAAGACGCGACTGGTAGAACAGGTGTGAAGCGGGCCGTTCGTTGGAAGCTGTCGTCTTGAGCATGTCGGGTCTCTGTCAGCGTTTGAGGTAACGGTTAAGAACATTGGCGGTGACGCGTTCGACCATCGCGTCGCCGCGCATCAGGGCGGCAACCCATTCGCAGCTGCCGGCGTGGAACACCTCGCCCTTGCCGCGTGGGAAATTGACGATCATGCCACAGCCGCGCTTGACGCGATCGACTGCCGCCTCTCCGGTATCGCCGATCAGTGTTTCCGCCACGAACTTAGCGTCCGCGTCGGAGAGGAACTGATCGTCGGCGGGTATATCGGCGCTCTCTTCCTTCAGCGATGACATGCCGAGCGCCAGGATTTCCAGACCATCCGCGGCGCCGCTGTCTTGCGTCGGCTCCGGCAGACCGCCGCGGATGATGTAGTCGAGGCCGTCGACCTCATAACCGAAGGCATGACCTTCGGCGCCGAGGATGTCGCCATAGTAGATACCGGTTCCGGCAAATGCCCAATGCTCCGGACGATAGACCGGAAACCCGCGGGCGCCGCGCGGGGCACAACCGCCCCAGCCGACATAGAGCCCGCGCGTGGCATTGAGCCCGAAGGTCGAAGCGCCGGGGCGGCCGATCTCTGCCGCCTCCCAGGAGCCGGACGTGCGCGTCTGATCGGCGGAACGGTAGGCCGGGTCCTCGGCACGCGAGCGATATTTGTAGCATACCTGCCGCTTGCCGCCGTCCTCCAGCCGCGTCTGCCACATGAAATTGCCGGCAAAGCGGGCGGCGTGGCCGCCCCGCTCGACATAGGTGTCGACCGCGTCGCGCATCTCCCAGGTCCAATATTCGTCGTGACCAACGAAGACGACGCAATCGTAGCCGTCGAGAATTTCCGGATTGAAATGCAATTCATGCTGGCTGGCGAGATCGACAGCATAACCTTCGCGCTCGGCCCAGCGGAAGAAATGACTGTCATAGCTTGCCCAGCCGGACGAGGCATATTTCTTGGAATAGCCGTTGGCATAGGCCCATTCCATGTGCGGGTAGCGTGGCGCCACTGCCATCGCGGAATAGATCTCCAGCGGCACCCGAGGCGCATCGATTGGGAGCTGGACGAAGCCGCGGCAGAACGGCCGCTCAATGCTGACAGTCGTTGCATATTGGTCGCGATTGGGGCCGGTGATGCCCTGATAATGGTTCGATCCACCCCAGGTGTTGTAAGACGTCCAGGATCCTGTCGCCGCCACCTGCAGTACGCGGCCCGGCTTGCGGCCGGCCTCGGGGCGCACGATAAACAGATGGTGACAGCGAATGGGCGAACGGTCGCGGCCCTCAGCCGTCAAGGTGACGCGATAGGCACCGGACGACCAGTCCGCGCCCACCTGGAATTCAAGCGTCGTCTCCCAGCCGCAGCCGACCACCGAGCATTGGTCCGGCGTATCCTGCCAGCGGGCGGCAATGCCGCTTCGCTTCATGACCGGTGTTTCGACGGCGCCGTCGCGTACGATCTCCAGTTCGAACAGGGCTGCGGTCGAACTCACCTGAAGCCGGACCGTTGCACCGGGCGGGTAGGCATAGGCGTCGGTGTAGCACCAGATTTCGCCGCGCTCGCCATCCATTCCGGGGTATTCGAAGTAGTGGCCGAGCACCGCTTCGCGGCGCTGCTCAGGTGTCAGGCCGAAATCGGGGAACTGGTTGCTGGTCATCTTCATCGCATCCATCACGCCGCCAGATATTTCTTGAGGAAAGCCCGCGTGCGCTCCTGTTTCGGTTCGCGGAAAATCTCGGCTGGCGCACCCTGCTCGACGACGACACCGCCATCCATGAACAGCACGCGGTCGGCGACCTCGCCGGCAAAGCGCATCTCATGCGTGACGATCAGCATCGTCATGTGCTCGGCGGCGAGCTGCTTCATCACCGCATTGACCTCGTCGACGAGTTCGGGGTCGAGCGCCGAGGTCGCCTCGTCGAAAAGCATGACCTTCGGCTGCATCGCGAGCGCCCGGGCGATGGCGACACGTTGCTTCTGACCGCCTGACAGTCGCGAGGGATAGGCGTCGACCTTCTCCGCCAGCCCGACCTTCGACAGAAGCTCGACCGCCAGCTCGCGTGCAGCCGCCTTCGCCATGCCCTTCAGGATAATCGGTCCCATCGTGACGTTTTCGATCACCGTCAGGTGCGGGAAGAGATTGAAGTGCTGGAACACCATGCCCATCTGCTGGCGCACCGCGTTGATGTGGCGCTCGAAGGCCTGGCCGCGCAGGTTCTGGTTGACCTGGACGCCGTCGAGCCACACCTCGCCGCCGTTCAGCGTTTCGAGATGATTGATCGAGCGCAGCAGCGTGCTCTTGCCGGAGCCGCTCGGGCCGATGATCGCAACGATCTGCCCCCGGGCAACCGACAAGTCTATGCCCTTCAGGACTTGAAGCTCGCCATAGGCCTTGCGAGCACTCTTGACTTCGACCATGGGTCGCTGGGCGGTCATCGTGATACCTCCACGTTCTGTTCGACCCGGCGCAGACCCGCTTCGAGCACGAGGTTTAGGATGTAATAGAGTGCGGCGACCGTGATGTAGAATTCGAACGGCCGGAAGGTTTCGCTGATCGCCAGCTGCGCAGCATGAACCAGCTCGGCAATGCCGATGATCGACACCAGCGAGGACTCCTTCAACAGCACGATCAGGTTGTTGCCCATGGCCGGAATGGTGTTGCGCACGGCCTGCGGCACGACGAAGTAGCGCAGCGTCTGAAAGCGGCTGAAACCGAGGCTGCGCGCGCCTTCCGTCTGCCCGACATCCACTGCCACGATACCGGCGCGCAGAATGTCGGCGTTATAGACGGCAAAGTGCAGGCCGAGACCGATGATGCCGGCGACAAGTGCCGGGATCTTGAACCCCAGTTGCCCCAGCCCGTAGTAGATCAGGAACAGTTGTAACAGCAGCGGTGTGCCCATGAAGAGCCACATGAAGGCGCGCACCGGCAAGGCCACCGCCTTGGGCGCATAGAGAACAACCAGGGCAAAAACGACGCCGAAGATGAAGCTGATGGCCGCTGCGGAGACAGTAAGGACGACAGTCCACCAGATCCCCATCCAGAGGATATCGGCATAGGGCGGGACGACGCTGAAATCGAGACCTTGCATGCGCGCCTCCCCTTCAGGCTATGGCGTAGCGTCGGTCAAGCAGATCGACGATCCGCGCGACGACATAGACGATGAGCATGTAGAGCACGGCGGCAACGCCGAAGATCTCGAACGGCTTGTAGGTCGAGCCGATATAGCGCTGGGCCGTGTAGGTGAGTTCGACCACGGATATCGTCGATACCAGCGCCGATCCCTTCACCAGAGCCACGGCGTTGACGCCGAGCGGGCGGATCATCAACCGTGCGGCCTGCGGCAGCACCACCTTGCGCATCGTCTGGAACCGGCTGAAGCCGATCGAGCGGGCAGCTTCGGTCTGGCCGCGGTCGACCGACTGGATCGCACCACGAATGGCTTCGGCCATATAGGCGCCGATATTGAGCCCAAGCCCGATCACGCCGGCGGCGAACGGCTCGAGATTGATGCCGATCTGCGGGCCGCCGAAATAGAGGACGAAAAGCTGGATCAGGCAGGGCGTGCCGCGAAACAGACTGACATAGGCAGAACCAAAGACGCGCAAAGGCCAAGAGCGCGACATCTTTGCCGCCGCCACGAGAAAGGCGACGACGAGCCCGAGCGCCAGCGAAAGCGCCGATATCTCGATCGTGATCCACGCCGCTTCCACGAAGAACGGGAAGACGCGCTGCACCAGCGAAAAGTCCATTGGAAAACTCCGGGGGGAGAACGCGACAATCTCCGGCCGCTGCCGTCAATGGGCGGCCGGAGACGGGTAGAAGCCAGCGATCAGCGGATGTCGCTACCGACCCATTCCATCGAAATCTTCTCGTAGGAACCGTCTGTCAACATATCCTCGAGCGCCTTCTGCATTGCAGCCTTCAGCTCCGGATTGTTCTTGCGGATGGCGATACCGATGGCGACGCTGCCACCTTCGATGTCAGGCGTTTCCAGACGGCGAACCTTCTCACCGGTTTCTTTGACGGCCACCATGACCGGAATGTTGTCGACGACGATCGCATCGACCCGGCCGCTCTTCAGTTCCATCATCAGCTCGGGCAGCCCCTTGTAGGTGCGCACGTCCCAGCCGCCCTGTTCGCGGGCCCATTTCTCATGGGTTTCCCCGAGCGTGACGCCGAGCGTCTTGCCCTTGAGTTCGTCGAGCTTCTGAACGGCGGAGGCTTCGGCGACGAACACCGCGCGGCCGGCGTGATAATACGGGCCGACGAAATCGACGACCTTCTCACGCTCGGGCGTGATCGTCATGGATCCGACGACGGTATCGTATTTGTTGGCGAGCAGGCCTGCGATGATGCCGTCCCAAGCCGTCGTCACCAGAGTGCCCTTGACGCCGACGCGCTCTGCAATCGCCTGGCCGATCGAGGCATCGAAGCCGACAACCTGGTTCTGTTCATTGACGAAGTTGAAGGGCGGATACTGCCCGCTCATCGCGATCTTCAGTTCACCCGCAGACTTCACCGCTTCGAGGTCGTCAGCGCGCACCGAAACGGCGGAGAAGGTTGCGGCAATGGTGAGCGTAGCGGCCAAAAGGCCGGAGAAAATGGTCTTCATGAAATGTTCCTTGCTCCTCTGGATGAATGCGCCTTCTCGTGCGCTTGGGACGGGCATCGAGGCGCCTTCCGAATTTCATGATTGCCTTTGCATCAGCATTGCGCAAATAGATAATGGGAATAGAAGGCATAGATTTCAGGAATGGTCACACCTCGATCCGAACGGCTCGTCTGGGAGCTCGATTGGAACCTTCTGCGCACCTTCGTGGTGATCGCCGAGGTCAAAAGCATCACGCGCGCCGCGGAACGGCTGAACCTGAAACAGCCGAGCGTCAGCAACGCGTTGAAGCGGCTGGAGGACCGTGTCGGGCGTCGGCTCGTCGAACGGGATGCGACGCGTTTCGACCTGACGGAAGTCGGCCAACTTCTCTACGAGCAGGCGGTCGAAGTCTTCGGGACCATATCCCAGCTGCCGCAATTGGTGCGCGGGGTCAGCGACGACGTGACCGGGCATGTGACGATCGCCGTCGCCAGCCATGTGGTGTCACCGATCTTCGACCGGGCGCTGATGGAATTTCATCGCAACTATCCGCGCGCGACACTGAACATCTCGGTGGCCGCAAGCGGCGAAGTCACCCGTCAGGTGCGGGAGAAACGGGCATCGTTCGGCCTCTGCCTTGTCAGCGTCCGCGACCCGGCGCTCGACTACCTCTTGGTCTTTCGCGAGTTCTTCGGCTTCTTCTGCGGTCCGCACCATCGGCTGTTCGGCAGGGAAGGATTGAAACTTGCTGACCTCAAGGGGGAGACCTCGGTGTCGTTCCACACCGACCATATCGCTGATGCATTGCGGCCCGTTGCGCTTCTGCGTAGCGAGGCCAAGCTCAATGCCAACGTCGTTGGCGTTTCTTCAAGCCTTGAAGAAGTTCGCCGGATGATTGTCGCCGGCCTCGGCGTCGGTCCCTTGCCGCTGCATGTGGCACGCCGCGACGTGGCCGATGGTGTGTTGTGGCGGCTGCCACCCTATGAAGCACCGCCGGCGATCGACATCTTCCTGCTGACGAACCCCGACAAGGCCTTGAACCGTGCAGAAAAGGCATTGCTTGCCGGGCTGCAGATGTTGATCGCCGAAACCCCTGTCGAAGAGCGGATCTATACGGACTGACGACGGACCGCGGGCGGCAGATCACGCTTGAAGCAATGCCTCCGCGCGTGCGCGTGCCGCCGGCTCCAGCGCCATTGCCGTGCGCGCCGAAAGATCGAAGCGAACGGTCACCGTTCGGTTGACGGCGTGAACAACATCATCAAGCGTGCCTGACATGATCTGCTCGAAGGTCACGGAGGAACGGCCCAGCTTGACCACCCGCGAGCGAATGGTGAGTAGGGTGCCTGCCTTCGTCTCGTGTTTGTATTCCACTTCCGACCGCACGTCGGCCCAGCCCCTGCCCGGCTCGCCTTCAACCTCGATCCCGGCAATATGACCAAGCAGCTGGAAGCTGGCATCATCGAACATCGCCGCATAGTGGCGAACGTTCATGTGCCCCATCGTGTCGCACATCCACGGATGTGCAACGCCGACATAGGTGGTCAAAGGCTGGCTTGGCATCGATGGACCCCGCTGATGGATATGCCTGGACAGAACGGCTGAGAGATAGCGGATGACGAAGCCGCCTGTCCATGCCGTGCCATCATCGACCGCTCCTGCAATCAGCGCGGACAAGTACCGAAATATCGGTGGGTAAGCGCCGGCCGTGCAACCACGCCTACTAGGCGCCCGCCCGCGACCTCCCTAGGCTGACCTCCTTTGACGGACTGGGAAATCTGCAAGGAGCATGATCGTGAAAGTATATCTGGCCGGGCCTGAAGTGTTCCTGAGCAATGCCGTGGAGATCCAGGCACAGAAGGCCGAACTTGCCCGTGCGGCCGGCTTCACGCCACTCGTGCCGGGCGACCTGGAAATTCCGCCGGCCGAAACCAAGCATGCACGCGGCGTTGCGATCTATGGCGTGGATGAAGGCATGATGCTGGCCAGCGACATGATCATCGCCAATCTGACGCCGTTTCGCGGCATCAGCGCCGATGTCGGCACGGTTTTCGAGCTCGGCTTCATGTGCGGCCGTGGCCGCCATGTCTATGCCTACACCAACACCTCGCGCAGCTATTACGACCGCATCCTCCACGGCCATTACGGCGGCAAGGCCGGCACGCGCCCGGACGGCCGCATGGCTGGACAGGACGGGTTGAGCATCGAGGATTTCGATATGGCCGACAATCTGATGCTCGATGGCGGCATCCTGGCGCGCGGCGGAACCTTCATAAAGCGCGAGGTGGCCGAAGCCGACCGGCTGACCGATCTTGAGGCATTCAAGCAATGCCTGGCGATTGCCGCCAAGCAACATCTCCGTTGAGATCGATCCCGTTCAGTCGACCGGGCACGGCCAATTGGCTGGAGTAGATAGCCCGGCCGGCAGTTTGGTGGCGCTGTCGCCGCATGTCAGGTTAACCTGCTCCTGCTCGAGCCCGGTTGCGGCCGACAAGTCCACCCCTTCGATGCGCGTCAGGAACATGAACGCATCGGTGAAGTCGATCGGGCCCTCGAAGCTAGAGCCGCTGAAAGTGGCACGCGACAGATTGGCCATCGGGAAACGCGTGCCCGTGATCACCGCTTTTTCGAAGTTGGCGCGCCCGAGCTCGGCCTTCTCGAAGTCGGCGCCCGTCAATTTGGCTCCTGTGAAATTCGTTCGCTGCAGTTCGGAACTGTTGAATGAAGCGCCTTCCGCCGAGATGCCGGCAAAACTGGTTCGGTAGGCTTCAACCTTGGCGAAATTCGCCTTATCGGCCCTGGCGCCGGCCAATGACGAACGCACCAGCGTCGCCTTCTCCAGGTTTGCGGCCGTGAGATTCGCGCCCCTCAGATCCGTCAGGGTGAAATCAGTGTTGACCAGTTTCCCACCCTCGAGATCGATCCCGCCAAGCATCAGCAGCTTCTTGTTGCAATCGCTCCAGTCAGCGCCCGGCGCCGATGGATCCTTGCAGTTCGCCGCATAGGCAAGGTTCGAGAGCGCCAGCGTCACAAGAAATGCAGAGAGGCCGATAGCCGACCGTTTGCCACAGGCGCGAATGGCGCGTTTGATCCCGATTGTGTCGCTAAACCCACCCTCCCCGGTTGCGACAAACGAACGAATGGGCTTCGGCTTTGGGATATGCATGGCGCTGCTCCACGGCCCCTTGGGATGGACCGGTTCTGTTGCATTTCTCGTTTGCAGGCTTCGTCGGCGAAAACGACCATACAAAGCGCGCGTCACGACTTAAGCGTATGACATTGTTGCCCTTCGCGCAAATGACAGCCACGCGATATGACAAACAAGATTTGCCTTGAGCGGGAAAAAGACTGAAACCTATCAGCCTCGGCAGCAACCCAGGCGACGATGGGCTACCGTCGCACGGCGAGCAATCAAGACGAATGCAACCAAATGCCTGCATCGAACGCTCAACTGTCGAGCGCCGGGTAGGTTGAATGTCGAAAAGCTTCCTAGGGTTTCCGCAGTAACGGAAATGGAGCAACCGTTTGTGCCGCTCGACGCAGCGATTCGGTGGCCCCGTGCACGCTAGCCCGTCCCCGAAATACGGCGGCTTGCGCCAGCATGGTAAAACATGCAATATCCATACAATGTGATCTTGAGGTAGTGCCATGACGACGGATGCATCGGAGACGACCTGGCTGCCGGCCATCCGGAAAGCGAACGGACCGCTTTACATCGCTATTGCCGACGCCATCGCAGCTGATATCGCCGAAGGTCGCCTGTCCGAAGGCGCGCGGCTGCCGCCCCAGCGCGCGCTCGCCAGCGCATTGGGCATCGACTTCACCACGGTGAGTCGCGCCTACAACGAGGCGCGACACCGCGGATTGGTGGAAGGGCGCGTCGGCCAGGGCACCTATGTCAAGGCGAAAAGAATGAAGGGATTGCAGCCGGCAGCCGATGGCCTTGTCGACATGAGCATGAACCTGCCGCCACTTTTCGACGACGCGGCCCTGACAATGCGCCTGTGGAGCGACATCGCCAGCCTGCAGGGCGAACATGGGCTCGATCTGTTGATGCGGTATCAGGCGCCCGGCGGCACGCTTCACAATCGCGCTGTCGGGGCCAACTGGCTACAGCCGCGCCTGGGAGAAATCCCAGCCGAGCGCGTACTGATCTGCGCAGGAGCACAAAGCGCCCTGCTGGCCGCGATCAGCAGCCTTGCAAAGCCCGGCGATGTGATCGCCGCGGAAACCATTGCCTATCCCGGCCTACGGGCGCTCGCCGCCCATCTCGGCATCGATATCGTCGGCGTTCCTATCGACAAAAATGGCATTGTACCAGAACAGCTTGAAGCGATTTGCAAAAGCACGAAATTAAGAGCGCTCTACTGTAACCCCACGCTCCACAACCCGACCACAGCAACACTGCCGCTTGAGCGCCGCAAGGCGATCGTTGCCATTGCCCGAACCCACGGCGTAGCAATCATCGAGGACGACGCCTATGGAGCGCTGCCAATCGCCGCGCCGCCGCCATTGGCAGCACTTGCGCCTGACCTCGTCTATCACATTGCCGGTCTCGCCAAGTGCCTGTCGCCAGCGCTGCGGATTGCCTATCTCGTCGTTCCGGATCGCCAAAGCTGCGTGCGCATCGAGGGCGCGATACGCGCGACGAGTGGCATGGCTCCCCCCTTCAACGCCGCGATCGCAACACGCTGGATTGAGGACGGGACGGCAAGGGAGGTCCTCGGCGCCATCCGCCAGGAAGTGACGATCAGACAGACCATGGTCAGCCGCTTGTTGCCAAGGGACGTTGTCCAGACGGACCAGGAAGGCTTCCACGTATGGCTACACCTGCCACTACCCTGGACGCGAGGCGATTTTTCCGGTCGGCTGCGGGCATCAGGCATCAGCGTCGTGGCCAGCGATGCCTTCGCGCTTGACCTAGCACCTGAAGCCGTGCGCCTCGGCCTTGGCGCGGCACGGACGCACGAGGAGTTGCAGCGCAGCCTGATGACGATTGCAGATCTGCTTCAGCAATCTCCGGCTGCATCGAGTCTCGTCGTTTGAGGTCTTTCGTTTGCGGCCGGCGAAATTGTCGCATCAATGTATGCATACAATAAATTGACAATGCGTGCTTTTAGGCGTCTTAATCCCTGCAGGCCTGAGGCGGCACGGAGCATTCGTCGACCGCACCCAGGCATATCAGCTGGCGCGCCGGAAAGGCTGCGCCGCAGACGCCTGAAAGGAACGCATATGTCTTCGGATCGCGACTGGCCTCCCCTATCTCCCATGCAAACCGGCTTGCGCGGTCGTTGTCCGCGTTGCGGCCAAGGACATCTGTTCGAAGGCTTCCTCAAAATGCGCAAGAAGTGCGAGGTCTGCGATCTCGACTACTCCTTCGCCGATCCCGCTGACGGCCCCGCCTTCTTCGTCATCTGCTTCGGCTGCGTGCCGAGCGTGCTGCTCGGCGTATGGCTGGAGGTGCAATACAGCGCGCCGCTGTGGATGCACCTTCTGGTCACCGGCCCGTTCATGTTGCTGACGTGCATTCCACCACTTCGGCCACTCAAGGGATGGCTGGTCTCAAGCCAGTTCTTCTACAAGGCTGAGGAAGGAAAGCTCGTGCGCAGACAGGTCGAGCCACCGCTCGCCCCGACCCAATAGGCTTTCATTGCCAGACTAGCGTTGAACGTCAGATGGCCATCCGTCATGGTTCGGTACCGATAACGAATATCAACAAGGCGCGAGCAATGCTCGCGACTTGTTCGGTTGGCCTTCGAGGACGCTGATCCATACGGCATGGTCGCTCCGTGCGAGCCACCGGCGCGGTTGATAGCGCAGAGCATTTTGCCCGGGAACGTCCGCGGTGGTGCGGGCATCTGCCGGAACCCTGCACCATGCCTGGCCCCGCCCCTCAATCTCAAATCATTGTACCGCCGGTGTCGGTTCGCCGAGCGAGAGCATCAGGCGGTTCGCCCAGTTGAAGAAGGCGGCGCCGTGGATCACGTCGGCAATTTCGAGTTCGTCGAGGCCGGCGGCAGACAGGCGTTCGATATGATCGTCGCCGAATGTGGGTGGCGTCGCCGTCAGCGCCACCGAAGCTGCAACGATTGCATTCCAGCGTTCGCCGAGATCTGCATCCACACCTTCATCGAGAAGCTTCTGAACGTCGTCGCCCCGCTTGGAATGGTGAGATGCGAAACGCGAATGCACGGAGGCGCAGAAG
Source organism: Ensifer sp. ENS11 (assembly GCF_014851895.1). Lineage (NCBI taxonomy): Bacteria > Pseudomonadati > Pseudomonadota > Alphaproteobacteria > Hyphomicrobiales > Rhizobiaceae > Ensifer > Ensifer sp. ENS11. Next base: position 55,705 of record NZ_JACVAN010000025.1, read on the forward strand.
ATACATCCATTTGACCGCGATGCCGCAGTCGCTGCAAGCTCGCGCTCGGCACGCGGCAGGCCCGTGCGGGTGTTGTAGAAGATGTCCTTGTCCGTCTTCGTCCGGGCCTCCAGAACCTGGGGATCGCGAACGAGCAAGCGGAAGTAGGGCGACTTTGCGCGCGATGCCTCGACGAGACCGGTAAGGTGCGCCTCCGTCAGATCGTCCTCCGCAAGCGGCTCAAGCCACGGCGTCCAGCCGATCTCGGCCTGCGTGAACGCGACTGGGCGATTTTCAATCTTGGGCGTGATGATGTGGTCAGTCATGACAAACTCCTTCTAAGGCTCAGGCGGCAGCGCGCCTGGCGGAAGCCGCAAGCAGGCCAAGGCCGGCGATCACCCGGATCTGGAACGCAACGAATGCGACAAGCTGCGACAGCGTCACGATACCGTTCGTCGTCCAGCCGGCAGCGATGAGCGCCTGAAGCGCCCCAGGGCTTGCGTCACGGAGATGGAAGACAACCAGATGCGCATGTTCCAAGGCTGCCGCAAGCTTTGCTCCGAGCGCTTCACGCCCGGCATCAGAGACCTGGTAGATCGGCCCGGGTGCGTCCTCGACGCTCAAAGCGCCGGCCGGATATCGCCCATAGGGGCCGACGGCCTGCGCCGCGCCGATCTCGGCCTTCAACACTTCGACCAGCCAGCGGTTCGCTTCGCCTTCCTCCAGTGGGCTGACGTAGAACTCAAATATATCCGGATGCCGATGCAATCCCGCGACGAAGCTCGCAATTGTCTGCCGTTCCGCTTGGGAGACGTCGCCGAAATTTTCGAGTTCGAAGAGCGCGAGATAGCTCTTCTGCGCCTGCTCGCGTGTTTCCGGCCGCTGGGTGCGGATGCGATCAAGCGATGAGCCCGGCTTGATGCCGGCCAGCAGGTCGATGATATCGGGTGTCGATGTGGTCACGGTAAGTCTCCTTCCTTCAGTTTAGCGGCGCCCCGGGTGCCACTGTGGTGATCGGCGTTGTCAGCCGACGGCTCCGAGGCGGCGGGGGGCGAATTTTTCCTCCGGCGCCCATCCGAGCGCCGGTGCGACCTTAGTTGCGATTAGCTCGATCGAGCGCAGGATCAGAGGGTGGGGCGGATCGATGGAGTGAACCTGGAAGACGAGGTCGGTAACCCGATCGAGCGTCGTATCCGCACGGAGGCTTTCGATCACGTGGTCGGGCGTCCCGACATGGACGTCGAAAGCGGCGATCAGTTCGGCGAGCGAGTTGCCCGTCGGCTTGTGGCCGGCCGCAACCAGCCGTTCGGCGCCGCGACGCAAGCCGATTTCGGCCAGGCGCAATGCCTCAGCGCGGCTGTCTGCCACGAACAGGCTACGTGAACCCAAAATTCGGGGCGCGCGGCCTGCCGGCAATCCCGCGAGATAGGCGTCGATAATTGGGTTCTGCAGTTCGGCGAGCGACGCATCCGGGCGTTCGGCGGTCCGGGGCTGAGTGCGCGACAGCATGAGGCCGTCGCCGGCGCGCCCTGCCCGCTCTCCACCAGCGACGGAGAATGTCGCCTGCCAGATGCGATTCAGCAATTGCGGCGCGGTCGGGTAGAGCTGGTCGCCGCCGGAAAGGCTCCGCCCCGCCCATGCGTCGAGAACGACGCGCAGATGCCGGGCGAAGATGTCTCCGCGCTCGGCACTCTCGAGGCCGAAAGCCGTAAACGATGACGGTGTGCCGCCGGTGCCGAAGCCGATTTCGACACGGCCGCATGACAGGAGGTCAAGCACAGCCGCATCTTCGGCAACCCGGATCGGATTTTCAAGCGGCAGGGTGATGACGCCGGTGCCGAGCCGGATCCGCGACGTCTGCGCGGCAACATGTGCCAGGAAGACGAGTGGCGCCGGCAGGCCGCCCTCGTCGGCATGGAAGTGATGCTGGGCGACCCAGGCGGTATCGAAGCCGAAACGTTCGGCGGTCGCGATCTGCTCGGCCGCATAATGATAGCGCGTGCCGGCGGGCACGTCGTCGAGGAGACGCGTAAAGAACCCCAGTCGCTTGCGTGGCGTCGTATTTGTCATTTTCTGTCCTGTCATTCATTCCTGCGTCGTCAGACGAGGACTGCTCGTTTTTGTCCGGGGATGGCGTTGATGAGTTCGCGGGTATAGTCGCTGCCCGGCCGTTCGAAGACGTCCTCGACGGGTCCTCCGTCGACCAAACGACCGTCCTTCAGCACGGACACCGTGTCTGAGATCTGCCGAACGACTGCGAGGTCATGAGACACGAACAGGTAGGTCAGACCGAGATCGCGCTGGAGTTCGTCGAGAAGATCGAGGATGCGGGCCTGCACCGTCACGTCCAGAGCCGAGACCGCCTCGTCGAGAACGACGACGTCGGGGTCGAGAACGAGTGCGCGGGCGATTGCCACCCGTTGTCGCTGACCGCCCGAAAGCGCGTGAGGGCGGCGGCCAAGCGCCGCTTCCGGCAAGCCGACGCGACTGAGGATTGCCCGGACCTTCTCTTCGCGTGCCGGCCGGGCGAGTTTGCCGAAATTTAAGAGCGGCTCGGCAACGATGTCGAACACCGTCTGGCGCGGATCAAGCGAGCCATAAGGGTTCTGGTAGACCAGCTGGATCTTGCGCCTGAACTGGCGCAGCGTTTCGCCGCGAAGCGACGAAAGATCGGTGCCATCGATCTCGATACGGCCCGCAGTCGGTTTCTGAAAGCCGACAATCGCGCGGATGGTGGTGGTCTTGCCGGAGCCGGATTCGCCGACGATGGCATGGGTCGTGCCGCGACGGACCCGAAAATTGAGACCGTCGACGGCGCGAAAGGATTTGCCATCGCCATCGGGGCGAACGAAGTCCTGCACAAGACCTTCGACGATAACGACATCATCGTCTAATGATGCGGGCTTTTCGCGCGCGGTCGCTGGGGCCCTGCGCGCAACGGCCGAGAACGACGGCGCGTCGGCAATCAGTTGCCGTGTGTAGGCGCTTCGCGGTGCGGCAAGCACGCCTTTGGTCGCGCCGACTTCCTGGACCCGGCCGCCCTGCAGTACGACAAGCCGGTCGGCTCGGTCGGCGGCGACCCCGAGGTCATGGGTCACAAGCAGAACCGATGTGCCGTATTCGGCGCGCAATTCGTCGATCAGGTCGAGGATGCGTTTCTGCACCGTCACGTCGAGCGCACTTGTCGGTTCATCAGCGATGATGAGTTGCGGCTTCAGCGCGACCGCAATCGCGATCAGCACACGCTGGCGCATGCCGCCCGAAAGCTCGTGCGGATATTGCCGCGCCCTAAGCGCAGGCTCGCTCAGCCCGACACGCTCTAGAAGAGAAATCACCTGCGCGTCCACGTCGCGACCGCTGGCGGCGCCGTGAATGCGAAGAATCTCGCCAACCTGCGCTCCGATCGTCTTGACCGGATTGAGCGAACTTGCCGGGTCCTGTGGTACCAGGCTGATTTTAGCCCCCCGCACGGCATCAAGCTGTCGATCTGACCAGCGGGAAATGTCGGTGCCGTTGAGCTTGATGCTGCCGCCGTCGATGCGGCCATTGGCATGGAGCAGGCCGATGATCGATTGTGCCGTCGTCGTCTTGCCGGAGCCGGACTCCCCGACCAGCGCGACCACCTCGCCGGGCTCGATCCGGAACGAAACATCGTGCACGACACGGCGATGGGCGACGCCGTCATGGTAGGAGATCGACAGGTTCTCGACCTCTAGCACCGGTGGGTATGCAGCGATTGAGGTGTTCATGCCGCCACCTTGCCGAAGGATTGGCTGACACGATTGGCGGCCAGAACGACCAGAACGACGACGATGCCGGGCGCGGTCGTCAGCCACCAGGCGGTCGAGATGTAGTTTCGGCCCTCAGCAATCAGCAAGCCCCATTCCGGCGTCGGCGGCGGTGCGCCGTAGCCCAGGAACCCGAGCGTCGAGATCTGCAGCACCGCCGATCCGAAATGCAGCGCGGCGATCGCGAGAACCGACGTCAACGAATTCGGCAACACATGCCGCCAGAGGACGGAGGTGAAGGTGCCCCCACTGCCGAAAGCCGCCTCGACATAATCGCTGCGCCGGACACGAACAACTTCCGAACGCGCCAAGCGGGCAAAACCGGCAACAGAGGTGACGCCAACGGCGATCGCCGCGTTCACCGTCCCGAAGCCGAGCAGGATGATGATGCTGAGAGACAACAGCAGTGGCGGGATAGACAGCAAAACGTCGACAAGCCGCATGATCACATCGTCAAGCCGCCGGTCGACCGAGCCGGCGACCACGCCAAGGCCCGTACCGATGACAAGACCAAGTGCCACAGCGACAAAGGCACCGGTCAGCGAATGAACCGCTCCGTAGACGATACGGCCGTAGAGATCGCGCCCAAGCGCGTCGGTACCGAGCAGATGGCTGGCGTCCGGCCGCCGAAGCTGTTCCCCACCAACCCCTTCGAGCGGATTGTAGATGGTGAAAAGCCACGGAGCGACTGCCCAGAGGAAGGCGATGGCGAGAACCAGCCAGGACAATGCCAGGCCCACTGGCAACCGGCGGATGAAATGGGGGAGCGAGAAGCGCCCGCCCACCCGGTGTCCGTGCCCTGACGCGATGGCGTCATCGTGGATTGTATCGAACGTGGTCATGCGGTGGCTCCTGCTTTTGTCCGAAGACGCGGATCGAGCACAGGAAAGAGCAGATCCACGATGAGATTGATGACGACGAAGGCCAAGGCCGAGAGCACAACGATCGCCTGGAGCACGGCCGCGTCCTGGCTGCCGACCGCCCTTTCCGTCAGCCCTCCGATGCCGTTAAGGCCGAAGACAGTCTCGGTGACGACGGCGCCGGCGATGAGTTCACCGAAGAGCACGCCGGCAATGGTGAGCGTCGGCAGCAGCGCGTTCTTGGCAACGTGGCGCCACAGGACCCAGTGGCGGGTTGCCCCCTTGGCGCGAGCAACCGCGACGAAGGGGCGTGTGAGCACATCGTCGATGTTCCGCACCAAGACCTGGGCGAGCGGCGCGGAAATCGGCACTGCCAACGTGACGACGGGCAGGATGAGTTCCTGCCAAGGGCCGGGGTTGATGACCGGTACGAGTTTCAAACGAAACGAGAAGATCTGAATCAGCATGATGCCGAGCCAGAAGGTCGGGATCGAGATGAAGAGCGACGGCACGGACTGGAGTGCACCGCGGAGCCAGGCGAAGGGCGTGAGGCTCGAAACGAAGGCGATTGCGACGGCAAAGACAGCGGCAAGCGCGAAACCAAGCGACGCGAGTTTCAGCGTCGCCGGCAGGTGGGTCCCAAGCATCGTGCTGACCGGAACGCCCACTTGAACGGAATAGCCGAAGTTGCCGGTGAGAAACCGGCCGATGGTCTGGAGATACTGCACCCAGATGGCGCTGTCGGCGGCGTAGGATGCCCGGATATCGGCGATCTGCTGCGGGTTAAGCCCGAGTTCCGGGTTCTGAAACTTGATCAGGACGGCATCACCGGGCATCGCCTGCAGCAACACAAAGGAGATGGTAAAAGCCGCCCATAGGACGAACAACGCCTGCCCCAGGCGATTGAGCAAATATCCGGACATCAGCCGCTCCTCTGCTTGGTTCATTGCGAGGGCCGGCCACGGGCAATGCACGTGGCCGACCGGTCGATGTCAGTGTTCTGCAAGCCAGGTGCTGTAGAAGCTTGGGCGGCCAACCGCCTCGAAGGCGATGCCCTGGACGTAAGGCGCACCGGCAAAGGCTTGCGGCTCCTCGAAGATCGGGACCGCATAGGCCTGGTCGACGACATAGTCCTGAACCTCGCCGGCAATCGCCAACCGCTTCTCGCGGTCCGGCTCCGAAGCAAGCGCCTCGAGCAGGCCGTTCAGCTTGTCATCGGCGAAGCTCTGGACTTTGTCGCTCTGGCCACCCTTTTGGCGAAGGACGTCACGGTTCTTTGGGTAGTACTGGCTCTTGATCACGTCGGGATCGGCGCGCCCGACCATGGCCGGTGAAACCGGTGTCTTGAGCGGGTCGAGATCGTCGACGATCCTGCTGCCGCTGTCGCCGGCAAGCACCGTCAGCTTGACGCCGAGCTTGCCCCATTGCTGGGCGACCAACTGCAAGGTTTCCTTGTTCTGCGGCTGCGGCAGAGATTCATAGGCCGTCAGCACTAGTTCCTTGCCGTCCTTCTGGCGCAGGCCGTTGGCGCCGACCGTCCAGCCGGCCTCATCGAGCAGGGCTTTTGCCTTTTCCGGATCGAAGGAAAGCTTCGCCGAAATGTCGCGGTAGCCGAGCGCCGTCGAGGCGATGATGGAGGTCGCCTGTGGGTAGTTGGCGGAAAACAGCGTGGTGACGATTTCCTTGGCGTCGGTCGCGTGCAGCAGCGCCTTGCGGACCCTGACGTCGGCGACGAGCGGATTGTCGGGTCGGAAGACGACGCTGTTGTTCACGCCGCGCGTCGAAGGCGCGTAGATCTGGTAATCCTGCGCTTCAACCTGTTTTTCGTCATAGGCCTGGACCTGCCGGATGAAATCGGCCTGGCCCGCAAGCAGAGCGCCGATGCGCACGCTGTCCTCGCCGGTGATGATGTATGTGATACCATCGAGGTAAGCCCGCCCCTGATGCTCCAGCTTTGCCGGACCCCAGGCGTATTCTTCGCGCGCCTTCAGGCTCAGCTCCTTGCCGATCGTTTCGCTGTCGACGACAAACGGACCGGAGCCGACGATCTTGGTGGCATCGCCCAGTTGTTCAAACGGAAGCGCCAGCGTGCTTGCGGCAACGAGCCCGGAGCCGATCACCGACGTGCCCTGCAGGAAGCCCGGCGACGGCTTCTTGAAGTAGAATTTGACGGTCAGCGGATCGATGACCTCGCTGCGCGCGTAGTTATTGATGACCTCCGAGACCGGCTGCTTCAGTTCCTTGTTGCCGAGCCCGAAGACGTCGTAGTTCCTTGCGACGGCAGCGGCATCCAGCGGCGTGCCGTCGGAGAAGGTGACGCCAGGACGGATCTTGAAGGTGTATTCGGTCGCATCAGCGTTGACCGTCCACGATTCCGCGATCCAAGGCTCGATCTCGAGCGTCTTCGGGTTCTGGTAGGTCAGCTTGTCGGTGATCTGGTTGAGGATGCCGCCATTTGGGTAAAAGCCGCCGGCCGGCGGGTAGAGATTAGTATGGGCCTGCTGCTCGAGATAGATCAGCGTCCCGCCCTTGATCGGATCGCCTGCACCTTGTGCAAAAGCGCCGGACAGGAAAAAGCCGGAGGCGGAGAGTGTCGCCAGCGTCAGCGCGAGCCGTTTCAGTTTCGTCGTCATGGGAGCCTTCCTTCTAGATGTCTGGAGGCTATCGTACGACTAGGCGCCGGCTTATCAACTAAATCTAGTAAATTAATATGCTATATGTTTCATGCGAAGCGAAAGAAGCATCTCCGCCTCAGAGCCGACGGAGATATTTCTCCCGCGGCCGCTTCCCTGCCTTCTTTTGCTGGTCTCAAGCGGCATGCGGATCATCGTGCGAAAAGAGAGCGTTCGATCACGCGTGAAACGCTTCAAGAGGCATTGACAATTCGGCCATTGTTCATTGAAAACTTTGCCAATTCCTTCCAAGCCCGAGATTGAGATATTCATGACAAATAACAAGGTTCTTGTCGTCGGCGGCGCCGGCTATATCGGATCGCACACCTGCCTTCAGCTTGCGTCCAAGGGGTTCGAACCCGTGGTCTACGACAATCTGTCGAACGGCCACGAGGAGTTCGTCAAATGGGGCGTTCTCGAAAAGGGCGATATCCGCGACCGCCAGCGTCTCGATGAGGTGCTTGCGCGCCACAAACCGCGGGCGATCCTGCATTTCGCCGCGATGATCGAGGTCGGGGAATCCGTCAAAGATCCGGTCTCGTTCTACGACAACAACGTCATCGGGACCTTGACCCTTCTATCGGCAGCACTGTCCGCCGGCATCGAAGCCTTCGTGTTCTCGTCGACCTGCGCCACCTACGGCCTGCCGGAGAGCGTGCCGATCGACGAACAGCACCGCCAGGCCCCGATCAACCCCTATGGCCGCACGAAGTGGGTCTGCGAGCAGGCATTGAAGGACTATGGCCAGTACAAGGGCCTGCGCTCGGTCATCTTGCGCTATTTCAACGCCGCCGGTGCCGACCCGGAGGGGCGGATCGGCGAGTGGCATGAACCCGAGACCCACGCGATCCCGCTGGCAATCGATGCCGCGCTCGGCCGCCGCGACGGCTTCAAGGTCTTCGGCACGGACTACGACACCCGCGATGGCACCTGCGTACGCGACTATATCCACGTCCTCGACCTCGCCGACGCCCATGTCCGCGCCGTCGAATACCTGCTTGAAGGCGGCGACAGCGTCGAACTCAATCTCGGTACGGGCACCGGCACGACGGTGAAGGAGCTGCTGAACGCCATTACCGATGTCTCGGGCCGCAGCTTCGGCATCGACTATGTCGATCGCCGCGAGGGAGATTCGACCACGCTTGTCGCAAACAACGACAAGGCTCGCGAAGTCCTCGGCTGGGAGCCGCAATACGACCTGGCGGCGATCACGCGCACGGCCTGGAACTGGCATTCCCGCCGCAACCAGGGCGCCTGACATCGGGCACCTCGGCTGATCGCACCCCAGGCTTAGATGCCTAGGATGCCTCGCGTACCCGGTTCAGAGGCAATCTGGAGCGGGTGCGTCGAATGAGCGGACGCTCGATCAGGAGATAGGCCGCAACACCAGCCAGCGAGCCGGCGGCCAGAGCGCAGAGCAGCGTCAGCACTGAATCCAGCCCGATCATCGCCGCAGCCTTGACGACGACCGATATGGCGAAGGTGTGCCAGAGGTAGATCGAATAGGAGGCATCGCCGAGCAACGTCGGTAATGTCCATTTTTGAAACCAGCCGCCGGCTTCAAGCGCAAGAGTGCCGACGACAAGCATAACCGCCAGCGGGCCTAATATTCTTTCGTCAAACGGCAGGCGCAGGACGGCAAGGGCTGCAAATCCGGTGAATGCGCCAAGGACAAGCACAATGCCGAGGCCTGGCCCGGCGGTCCTGCCCCGCAGCCAGAACTCGGCGACAATCATGCCGGCGACAAATTCCAGGATGACCGGGCGCGTATAGGTCAAAATCAGCGCGTTTTGCGTAGTGATCGTGAGGCCGAGCAGCACCAGCGACACAAACAGCGCTGCCATCACCGGTAGCCGGCGGTCCCTTGGCAGCATCAAAGATGCCGCAAAGACGACGTAGAAGAACATTTCGAAATTGAGTGTCCAACCTTGCACGAGCACCGGCCAGATCTCGCCGCTGCTGGGCGAACGCACGGGAATGAACATCAAGGACGCCAGGATATGCCCGAGCGTCAGCACGAGGTTCGGGAAGAGGCCGACAACGCCACCGCCGATCATCACCAGGGTCGCGAGCCAATAGATCGGCGCAATCCGACGTAGCCGCTCTCTAAGGAATGCCAGCGGCGCAACCGGGCGTCGGTCGCTGATCACCCACATGATAAAGCCGCTGATGACGAAGAAGACGTCGACCCCGGCTGCGCCGATCGCGAAGTGATGGCCTGTCCGTTCGGCTGCATGAAAGAGCACGACCCCCAGCGCCGCAAGCGCACGCAGATACTGGATGCCGTGGATGGTTTTCATCGGCGTTGGTGCCATCAGAACCTCAGCTGCGGATGATGGCTCGCCAACACCCTGCCCTCTGCAAGGCGCCGCTCGCTGACGATGCGCCGGCCTTGCCTTATCGTCAGCTTGCCGGCTGCGAAGTAGAGCAGGAAGGAACCGACGTGATAGGGATTCATGATGTCGATTTCGACAAATGCCCGCACGAAAAGCAGCATGGCGACGCCGAAGAGCACCGAGGATTCGATGTGATGGTCATAGGCCAGCAACCGTTTGATATGGCCGAAGACAGTGACCAGAAGCACGGTGCAGAGGAGCCCGAGCCCGATTGCTCCGGTCTCCACCATCGCCTCGATGAAGGTGTTGTGGAAGTGGAAGCCCGAGCGGGTGGCGATGAAGAACTCTTCCCAGAGACGTTCGGGTTCGGAGAAGCCCTGGACCCAATAGGCCTGGTAGCCCACCCCGACGACAGGCGAGGATAAAGCGGCTTGTATCCCTTGCTGCCAAAGGTAGGTTCGCCCCGTAAGCGTGGAATCCTTGCCGAAGAGGCCGAGAACGAGGTCGACGCCGCCGCCATAGGTCGCAGCGACGGCGGTGATCCCGCCGACGACAACAGCACCTAAGAACAGTCCCTTGCGATGACCGGGCGACAGCATGCCCACGGCGCGCATGCCGAGCCAGCAGCCAACGATGGCGACGGCCGTCAGAACCGACGTCGCCGATTGCGAGGCAAGCAGCGAATAGGCTGATATCAGCCCAACGGCCCCGGCGGCGGCGAGCCAAAGCCCGCGTTCCCTGAGCGCGACTGGGGCGATGAAGGCGAAGTAGATCCCGAGTGAGGCGTAAAAGCCAAGCTGGTTCTTCGAGGAAAAGGCGCCGACAAAGCTGAACGTACCGTCGAGCGGATCGAGGTGGTAGACGCCGAACAGCAGCGAATAGGTGAGCACGATACCGACGCCCGCCAGTGCGCCGCGCACGAGCGTGCGGATGTCGATCGTGCGCATGGCAATCAGCGCGCAAACGACATGCGAGAGATACTGAACTCCCGTCCTTGCCGTCATCCCGGGCGCTGCCGACCAGAAGACGGAAAGGCAGGCAAAGACGGCAAAGGCAAGGATCCAGATATATCTGCCGTAATTGCCGAGCACGCTTCGATAGTCGACGAGCACCAACGGCAGCCACAGCGCATAGTAGACAAGGATCGACGCCTGCCCGAACCGCGAGGAATAGGCAAAGACGAAGAACGATATCGCCAGCGCAAACGTACCGTAGGCCTGGTTTGCACCAGGAGAAACGAGGCTTGCCTTGGAAATCCTCATCACGATTCCTTAGAGCGTAGCCGGGTTAAACAGAGTCACAGAAACGCTCCATCTCTTTATTTCCAAGCATTTCCTGACGGAAAACCGCTTCGCACTTTTCCTTGGAAAGGCTCTAGCGCATCGCCAGATTGGCTTCGACCTTGATCACGTCGCCCGGCAGCACCGGCGTGTTCTCGTCAGCGGCAATCTGTTGCGCCTTGCCATCCTTTTCACGGACGATCGAATAGCTGATGACAGCGTCCGACATGTCGTCCTTGGACTGTGCCGCCTCGGCCGATTGCAGCAGCGCCTCGGTCATGAGGTCGCGACTGGTGCCAAGTTTGATGGACAGCGTATCGAGCTCAGCTTCGGTGTTCTGCAGGTCCTGGGCAAGCTGGGCATCCCAATCGTTGCGCAGGTTGGTATCGTCCTGGGTGGCCTTGCTGACATCCTGCTTTGCCTTCAGAGACGCCGTGTCGATATCCAGAACAGCTGACTGCAGCTCCGCCACGCGCTGTTCCAGCGCGAGCTTGCGCGCGCTCAGCGCCAGCCCCTTTTCGGCAAGCCCCTCGATCTTGTCCCGGTCCTCGATCACGAGATCCAATTGACGGTTCTGCGTTTCTGACTTTTTCGCCAGTGCCTGGATTTCGCTTTCGAGCAGAGACTTGAGGTCGGCCAGCGACGCCAGCTGGCGTTTCTGCCTTTTGTCGCGCGAAACCATCAATGCAGTCTCGCTTTCAAGCAAGCCGGCGACGTCAGGCGCGTCCTTCAAGTCCTTCGGCAATTCGATCTTTTCCTTGCCGGCGATCTCCGCCTGCAGGCGCGCGCGCCGGATAAGCAACCGGTTGCGTTCGGAGACCTGCACGCTCGAATCTCCGCGTGCGTTGATGTAGTCGCGTGCGAAGCGCTGTCCGCTTTCCGAACGTCTCAACCCGCCGCCAAGGCTGACGGCCTTGAGGACCGTCAGGTTCGGCACGTAAGGGTACTCACCGGGCTTCTGGATTTCTCCGGAAAGATAGACCGGACGATACTGCGCGAGCTCGACCGACGCCGAAGGCCGATCACGCAGGCCGAACAGCGTCTGCATCTTGAGGCCGATCGCCTCGCTCATCTCGTTGGTCGTTTTGCCCGCCGCCGGCAGATCGCCGATGAAGGGGATGGAGACCATGCCGGAGGCACCAACGGTGTATTCGCCGCTGACCACCGACCAGTCGCGCACAGCACCTTCTGCGGTCTGCCATTCGGCCACGCGGATCTTCAACTTGTCCATGACTCCGAGATGGTACTCGTCGGCATGGACAGGCAAGGTGCCGAACACAGTTATGGCCGCCAGCATGGCGACCTTCAGAGAATACGGCTTTCGGAGGGAGATACGCGATCTCCCCTTGGCAATTTGATGTTTCATTACGGTTTCCCGGTTGCTGGTCGCGCGCGCCGGCGTCCGACGACGAGGTCGTCAGGCTCCGTGGCGCAGCGTTTGTCAGTAGCTGCCGCGAGAAAAGCAGACTGCGGGGATCGTCTTGACGACGATGAAGAAGTCGCGGATCAGCGACCAGTTCTGTACATAGTGCGTGTCGAAGGCGACGCGGGCGGCATAGGAAACGTCATTCCTGCCGCTGATCTGCCACAGGCCGGTAAGACCCGGGCGAGACTGCAGATAGAACACGGCTGCGGCGTCGTAGAGTTCGAGTTCGTCTTCCACGACAGGGCGCGGGCCGACGATGCTCATCTCACCACGGATGATGTTGATCAGCTGCGGCAACTCGTCGAGGCTGAGTTTGCGCAGAACGCTGCCGACAATGGTCACGCGCGGGTCGTCCTGAAGCTTGCGCGTCGCACGCCATTCCTCGTAGGCGCCCGGATTGTTGCGGAGATAGTCCTGCAAGAGCCGATCTCCGTCTGCCCGCATCGTGCGGAATTTCAGGCAGCGGAATGCACGGCCGTTATGGCCGATACGGCGGTGACCGTAAAAAACGGATCCACCATCGGAAAACTTGACGAGCATCATCAAGAGCAGGAAGAGCGGACTGAGAAAGACGAGAGCCAGTGAAGCGGTGAAAATATCAAAGCCACGCTTCGATATTCCTCCTACCGGACGAAATGCTCCCGACTCTGCGGTACTGAAAAACGGCGAATTGGCCGATCGAGTCGCAGACTTCATAGAGAAGACTCCATTTACGTTGGCGATTGGTCGGTCCCCTGTGGGGGCGCACTCGTATCCAAGAATGAGTGTATGGTTAGAATTTGGTTTTTAAAGGCGAAATGATGGCCGGTGCCGTGCCCGCGGTTCGCGGACGTATATCATCGATCGCGAATATGTAATATTTCTTCGGGACCGAAGATCATCTATTCATGGCGAGCCAAGTGGCTTCCAGTCGATTTCGATGTAGTTCGCGGGCAAACCGAATTTACTCATGAAAAAATTGGCCTTACCTTGAACTAGTGATGTTTGCTTTCGTCTTGCATCAGAAGATTTTCCCGCTCTGTAAATTGAAATCCGTCAAATTCACGGGCGCTTTTTGCGGCGCAGCATTCTTTTGCACTGCACGCACAAAACCTTCACAAACGCGAATCTTGTAACAAAAGTTGATAACAAAGTGAGAGCGAGGCCAACTTCGAGACGAGCGAAACAGGGCGAAACCCACGGAGGGTGGAATATCGAGCGACACATTTCGCCCCGTTAAACCCCCAACCAACCTCGATATGGCCGGCCGCAAACTGATTCCTTGCATCCGCCCCACGCCGTGCAATCAACGGAATTTGATTGGAGGCGGCCTGTTCTAAAGGCGACATAAACATTTTAGGGGCTATAGCGGCTTATATTGCATCTGCGGTTATTGTCGGTTGAACCGAGGGATAACCGCCAATATATTGAACCTCTGTGGTGGGAAGGGCCTTAGCTCATATGGAGACACCAACAACAGCCCCGAAGGCAAGGTAGCGCGATGTTCGCACCACGCGTCTTTGCGAGCATGATTGGCGCTTTGGCGGTCTTTGCCATCGTCACCTATCTGCTGAACGGTTCGCTTACCTCGACCCTTTTTCAAACCTTGATTTGCGCCGTCTTGATGCAGGTCGGGTATTTTCTGGCTGTCGTTTTTCTCGTCTGGCAGAAGGCCCGCGAGCGCGACAGGCAGGCGGCCGAGAACGCACGCGCAACGACCGATGAAAAACAGGCGGGTAAGGTTTCGCCGGGGCGTTTGAACAGGCCGGGTCACTTCAACCCGTAGGGCACGGTGGGGAGCTCCCCTCGCCGCCCGCGATGCCTACAACAAAAATGTCAACGTTTTGACGCGGTTGCGACATGATCCCGTTGCATCGTGCGGCGGGCCGGCGAGTAAAACCAATGCCGGCCATGCCCGACGTAACGCTGGAGGCCACAATGACCGCAGCTGCAACGATGGACGTTTGTGTCATCATCGCCGCAAAAAATGCCGCCGAAACGATCGCAAGGGCCGTCGCTTCGGCTCTGGCCGAGCCGGAAACGGCCGAGGTCATCGTCATCGACGACGGCTCCACCGACACGACCGCATCAGCCGCCCTGTCCGCTGCCGATGACACCGGGCGATTGAACATCGTGCGCTTTGAAAAAAACAGGGGGCCGGCTGCAGCACGAAACCACGCGATCTCGATCAGCCGCTCGCCTATCCTCGCCATCCTCGATGCCGACGACTTCTTTCTGCCCGGCAGGCTGGCCCAGCTTCTTGGGGTTTCGGATTGGGATTTTGTCGCCGACAACATCGCCTTCATGGACGAGACGGCTGCCGCCAGCGCAGCGGCCGACGTGGGCCGGTTCCAACCGGAGCCGCGCCTTCTCGATCTCACCGGCTTCGTCGAAGGCAATATCTCGCGCCGCGGTGTCAGGCGTGGCGAGATCGGTTTTCTCAAACCCCTCATGCGGCGTGCGTTTCTGTCCAGCCATCAACTCGCTTACAACGAGACCCTCCGCCTCGGGGAAGACTACGACCTCTATCTGCGGGCGCTTGCCAAGGGTGCACGCTACAAGATCATCCACAGCTGCGGCTATGCGGCGATCGTGCGTGGCAATTCGCTCAGCGGTAGTCACCGCACCGAAGACCTGAAGCGCCTTTATGAGGCCGACCGTGCCATCCTCGCCGACAATCAATTGAGTGCAGAAGCGACGGCCGTGATCCGCCGGCATGAACGCCATATCCGGGGACGTTACGAACATCGGCGCTTTCTCGACCTGAAGCGCGAGGGCGGCCCAATGGCTGCCGTCACCTACCTGCTCGGCAAGCCGGGGGCCGTTCCGGCAGTCGCCGGTGGGATCTTTGCCGATAAGACCGAACGTATGCGACCGGGCAAGCCGGATGCCCCGGTGGGACTCGGCGGCTCGGGGCGGCTGCGCTACCTGCTCCCAGCTTCCGCTGAGTTGAGCCAATGATAGGCTAAACGGCGCCCGCTCGGGGCGCCGCTTGATCTCAGCCCTTAGAGATAATCGCGACGAACTGTATCGAGTACGTCGCGGAAGCGTGCCTTGCGTTCGGCCAGGACGCGGTCTTCGCTCAATTGCGGCTGCGCTCTGCTTGCCTGCCACAATGCCAACGTCGACGGCGCCGCCAGAAGCTGCTTGGCCGCTCCACGCAAGAAAGTTTGCCTTGGCTGGGTCGCTCCGACGACCAGGTCTCCGTCGATCTGCCGCCGGTTCGGGTCTTCACCATAGGTCTCGGCGATATCAAAACCCATGCCCCAGAACCGGGTCCCCTTGATCATCGCTTCCGCCCGGCTTGAAATCGGGACATGGCGAGGGCGATAGGTGACCCCGACCGTCCGGGCCCAATCGTTCCATTTGAAGCTGTTGATGCTGTTCGAAGTCGAGACCGCGACCCACGGAACGCGAAAGGCGTCCGCGAGAATCGCTCCGTGCATCGATTCGGCCACGATCAGCTCGGACTGCGCGATCTCCCGGATCACGGCTCCGGCCTCTCCACGCGGGTCGATGTAGTGCAGGCCGACCGTGCCGCAGGTCATCGGCCACATGCCGGCAATCGCACTCTCCCAATGGGGCACGAAGCTACGCTTGTGGATCTTGGGCAAGTTCTGGAACTCCGGCATCTCGGCGACCATCACCGCCGGGTCAACAATGCCGCGTTCGTGTTCGATACCGACCTTTTCGGCCGTCAGCGGGCCGCGCACACAACGAATGTCCCATTCCGCCGCATCGCGCATATCCGGAAGCGTGCCATAGCCAAAGCCGCTGCCAAGCACCAATTTTCGCATGCCGTCGGGTAATAACGCTCGATTGAGCACCGTACCGACGCCGACGAGCAGAATGTCGTCATGGCTGTCGCGGAAACCAGGCAAGAGGAAATCCCAGAGCCAAAGATTGAGGTCGTCTCCAAAATTTCCGTGATGTGATTCCCAGTAATAGGGCTTCATAAGCGGTCCCTTCTCTCAAATAAAAATGTGTCCGGCGCCGCAAGCGGCGGGTCTTTCTCCCTCCTGAGGGATGCTGTCTTCGTGATCAGCGTTGCGGTGACAGTTTGCCGACGGCCAGTTCAAGGGCGCTTTGCAATAATTTCGGATCGCGCCATACCCAGCGGGCAAGCAGCCTGAACTGTGGCACCTTCCTGCGACGCAGGCGCCGAGCCTGACTCCACAATGCCTGACGGCGGGCCGTATGCTGATAGGAGCGGATCGAGGCGATTTCCTGCGGCCGGCGCGAAAAGCGGCCCTCAAGCGTTTCAAGCGCCACGAAAGTGTTGAACTGCTGCTGCAGAAATTCCGGCGAATCGTTGTCGATCGAATGGAAGATGTTGATGCCCTCGCCGCGTTCCGCACCCGCGGCATCGCAAAGGACCACACGTCGCGCCGACAGCACGCAATCGCAGAAGAACAGCACGTCCTCGGCTGCCAGCCGGAGTGCGGCATCGAAGCGGATCGTTTCGAACAGCGAGCGCCCGATCACCATGCAGGAAAGGTGCAGAAAGCTCCAATTCCGCAGCATGACGTTGGATAGATCGGGGATTTCCACGACCAGCGGGCTCTCCTGCAGCCGGATGCAGGTATCGCTCTTCAGGAGATCGGCGACGCCAAAATGGTAGTAGAATGCATCGCCTCCCGTTATCGACGCCCAATAACAATCGGCATCGAATCGCGTCAGGCTTTGATAGGCATTTCTGAGGTGATCCGGCGTCCAGACGTCGTCGGAATCAAGGAATGCCACGAACTCCGAATCCTCAGGAACATGGTCGAGCCCGGTGTTGCGTGCGCCGCCCGGTCCCTGGTTGGG
The DNA here is from genome assembly GCF_014851895.1 of Ensifer sp. ENS11. NCBI lineage: Bacteria > Pseudomonadati > Pseudomonadota > Alphaproteobacteria > Hyphomicrobiales > Rhizobiaceae > Ensifer > Ensifer sp. ENS11. The sequence goes on from NZ_JACVAN010000025.1 coordinate 72,834, forward strand.
TTGGCGCACGATGGTGATGCGCTCGCGCATGTTTTCGCTGAGCGGCGCCAGCTCCTCATCAACAGGATAAGGAGATTGATCGTCGACGACCAAAACATGGAAGTCCTGAAATGTCTGGGCGAAGACGGACGAAAGCGCCCGCCGAAGGATGCCCGGCTCCTTCTGGTAGTAAGGTATAATAATCGTCAGCTTTGCCATCTTTTCGCCCCTGAGGCTTCTCTACAAAGAGTCTTGCGTGGTCTCCTCCCACTGGGTCGCGGCCGTATGTCTATCGCTTGTCCTTTGTCACTCATTCTTTCAAAGGGCTCACGGGATGTTCGCCATGCCCTCAACCGTCAATGCCAAATCCGTCACCCGTAACGTCGGCTGGAGCGTGCTCTCAAAGACAGGCACATTCGGGCTGAAATTTGTCACCGTGCCTATTCTTGCGCGCATCCTGACGCCTGAAGAGTTCGGAACAGTCGCTGTCGCACTCACCGTCGTGCAGTTTCTGGCAATGATCGGCGGCGCCGGTCTGGCCTCCGCGCTGATCATTCAGCGCGACGAGGAAATGGACCTTGTCCATTCCGCATTCTGGGCGAATCTGGCGATTTCAATGGCAATGGCGCTTGGGCTTTTTGTCTTTGCCGCACCGCTCGCAACGCTGCTGGGGGCGCCGGAAGCTGCCTACCTATTGAAGATCATGAGCCTGCTCATTCCGCTTCAGCTCGGCGGCGATGTCGCTTATGCGCTCCTGGCCCGGCGCATGAATTTCAGCAAGGATGCCGCTTGGAGCATGATTTCGGAAACGCTCGGCGCTCTCGTCGCCGTCGCCATGGCGCTCGCCGGTTTCGGCGTGTGGTCGCTCCTCGGGCAGCTCTTCGTATCGGCGTTGATCCGCCTTTTCGGGCTTTATGCCGTCTCCGGCTACGTACCGAGGCTGGTCTTCTCGTTTCGGCGCGTATGGATATTAAGCCGCTTCAGTCTCGGCATGATGGGCTCCGAAATCGCCAATTTCATTACCTTCCAGTCGCCAATGGTGGTGATCTCCCGCTATCTCGGTCTTTCCGATGCCGGCGCCTATTCCGCCGCCAACCGGTTCTCCAGCATTCCAAACCAGATCGTGCTTTCGGCTGTCATGGGTGTGCTTTTCCCCGCCTTCAGCCATATGGGCGAGGATCGCGAGCGCCGGTCGCAGGCGTTGATGCTAAGCACGCAGGTCACCACGGTGTTGCTTGCTCCGATGATGTTCGGGCTGTGGGCGCTCGCCGAACCAGCGATGCTCGTCCTCTTCGGCAGCCAATGGGCGGCGGCCTGGCCCGTTCTCGGCCTTCTGGCTTTGTCCAAGGGCATCCTGACCCCCTGCAGCACCTACGTGCCCTATCTCAAAGGCATCGGCCAGGGCGCCGTCCTGTTCTGGTGGGCTGTGATCCGAGCTGTCATCACCACCGGCGCGGTCGCCTATGGGGCCATCAACGGCTCACTGATCGACGCGATGATCGCGCTTTGCATCGTCAACGTTCTGACGCTGGTCGGATATTCATGGGTGGTCTTCCGGGCCGACCATATGCCGTTCGTGAGAGGCTTCTTCGTCTCAACGCGGCCGATGTTTGCGGCCTTTGCCATGGCGCTTGCCGTGCGTTTTCTGCTCGAGCGATTCGGCCCCCTGGTTCCCAACGCCATCTTGCAGGTGCTGATCGGGGCTGCCATCGGCGGTCTCATCTATCTCATTCTGATGGTTCTGACCGAGCGGCAGTTGCTGGTGAAACTACATCGGATGATCCGCCAGCGCGGCGCGGTGGGTGTTTCGCCAGAACCTGCGGAATGATCGTAAATGGCGAGCTCGGCCCTGCCTTACACTCGCCGCAATTCGCGCCGCCGGCAGCAAAAAAACTCCGATTTGACAATGATCAACGAAAAAAATCTGCAATTTTTGATCGCAATTAATCGGCGTTCGTTCAATCACAGACTTTAGTTCATGAGAATATGAGCATATTCCGCAACATGCGACAATACGTGCGCTTTTAAGGATTGAAGGGGTCGATTCCCTGTTGTTTTGCCGCTAACTCGAAATGTGGCAAATGCTGCATTGCAACAAATCATGGCTGATTCTTTTGTTGCAGCGCCATATTTTTATCCACGCCCCTGCCCTAGTTTATTCGATGCGGGCTCTAGTCTGCTCTGTTGAAACGGCGCCGAAAATGACGCTGGCAGATAGGAGTGACGGATATCGTGGCTATGGACGCGAACATTTCCTCGCGGATCAATTTGATGCGCATCGTGCTGATCTCGGGCATCGTCTTCGTACATGTGCCGCATGATCCGCAAACCAGCCCGTTCCTGGGAACCTATGGGTTTCTGGACTGGCTGCGCGTGTTTTTGGGCGACAGCCTGTTTCGCGTCGGCGTTCCCTGCCTCAGCGCGATCTCGGGCTATCTCATGTTCCGACGCGGTCTGGATACGTTCGATTATAAGAAGACGCTTCGGACCAAGGCGCGCACGGTGCTGCTTCCCTTCCTTCTGTGGAACCTCGCGTTTCTCGCACTCGTCTATGTGGCGCAGCTCAAGAATATTGGCTTCGGCTACCTTCCCGATGTGGTCAATGCCACGCCACGCGAATGGCTGAGCCTTGCTTTCGCGCTTGAGGCGCTGCCGATCAACGTTCCACTCTACTTTCTGCGCGATCTGCTGCTATGCATCCTGCTCTCGCCATTGTTGGCCTGGCTGATCAAGCGCTATCCGCTGCAAACGCTTGGCGTTCTGCTCGCCTTCGCCGTGCTTCCACTGCCGAATGGCATCTTCCTGAAGAAATCTATCCTTTTCGGCTTCTGCACCGGTATCTATCTGAGCCTGCATCGCATGGATACCAAGCTGCTCGACCCCTATGCCCGATCGATCACCGCCGTTTTCCTCGCCGCCGCTGTCGCGCTCTCGATCGTTCTTTACCAGACGGGTCCGGAGTTCCCGGTCTGGGTCGATATGCTGCGCAGCCTGACAGCACTTTCCGGAATCGTCGGATCCTGGGCCGTTTCAGCGCTTCTCGTGCGCACCCGGCTCGGCGAACGCCTGGCGCGTACCGGTGGCCTCAGCTTCTGGATCTTCTGTGCCCATTACCCCCTGCTCATCGTTTCCTGGATGGTCTGGAATCGCACCGAGATCGCCGACTATCGCCTGTTCTATTTCACGATCCCGTTCATCACGATCGCCATTCTCGTTGCCGCGCATGGGCTTGCCAAGCGCCTGGCACCGGGCCTCACCGCCGTCCTGACCGGCAGCCGCACCGGCTCCTCCCAAGCCAACGCGCGCCCGGATACCGGCCGTCGCTCCGACTACTCGCCACAGCAAAGGACCTGACCATGAGATCGATCAGACCTCACCGCCTCGCCCTTCTCACATGTCTCGCCACCGGCCTTGCCGGCTCCGCAATGGCACAGGAAGGTGCCACCGGCACGTCGTTCCTCGACAACTTCGACACGCTCGACACCGGCCACTGGTATGTTTCGGATGGCTGGAACAACGGGCCGCACCAGAACTGCACCTGGTCGAAGAAGCAGGCGGTGGTCGTTGACGGCATCCTTGAACTGAAGTTCGAGGAGGGCAAGACAGGCGAACGCAACTATGCCTGCGGCGAGGTCCAGACCCGCAAGCGGTTCGGCTATGGGACCTACGAAGCCCGCATCAAGTCCGCCGACGGATCGGGGCTGAACTCAGCCTTCTTTACCTATATCGGTCCTGCCGACAAAAAGGCGCATGACGAGATCGACTTCGAAGTGCTCGGCAAGAACCCGGCAAAGGTGCAGCTCAATCAGTACGTCTCCGCCAAGGGCGGCAACGAGAAGCTCGCCGACGTACCGGGCGGCGCCAACCAAGGCTTCAACGACTACGCCTTCGTCTGGGAGAAGGAGCGTATCCGTTACTACGTCAATGGTGAACTGGTTCACGAAGTGACCGATCCCGCCAAGATCCCGTCCAACGCCCAGAAGATCTTCTTCAGCCTGTGGGGCACCGACACCCTCAGCGATTGGATGGGCACCTTTAACTACAAGGGGCCGACAGCGCTGCAGGTTGACCGGATCGCCTTCACCGCACCCAACGACAAGTGCCAGTTCGCCGAGTCCGTCGCCTGCAAATTGAACTGAGGACGGCACAACGCCGCCGCATCCGTGCATCGCAACGCCACCGTTGCGATGCACGATTTCTTGAATCAAGCTTGGCTCGGGCTAAGCACGAAAACGGATGTTTTCATGCTGCAGATACTTTATTTCGCGCAGGATCTGGCTGACCCCGCGGTTCGCCGTCGAATCCTGATGTTGAAGGCAGGCGGTGCGCGCGTGACGCTGGCCGGCTTTCGCCGGGGCGCGAACGCACTGGCCGCGATCGAGGGCATCGATCCGATCGAGCTCGGCACGACGCGCGACGGTCGCTTTGCCCAGCGGGTCTCAGCGATCACCAAGGCCTGCCTGTCGCTACCCGCCAAGCTGCGCGCGGTCGGCCGGCCCGACCTGATCATCGCCCGCAACCTCGACATGCTCGCCGTCGCCAACAAGGCGGTTTCCATGTTCGGCGGTGATGTCCCTATTGTCTATGAATGCCTCGACATTCACCGCCTGCTTCTGCGCAAGGACGTGGCTGGACGCGCCATGCGCGCCAGCGAAGCCTATCTCGGACGCAATGCGCGGCTTTTGATCACCAGTTCTCCCGCCTTCGTCGAGCATTATTTCCGCCCACTCTCCGGGTTGGAGACGCCAGTCATGCTGCTGGAGAACAAGGTGCTGGAGCTCGGCGATCGAGATTGCCTGCAGGTTTCCGCGGCCCCCACAGCGCGACCAGACGGCCCCTGGCGGATCGGCTGGTTCGGTGCGCTACGCTGCCGCAAGTCGCTCGAACTGCTTTCGACGTTCTCGCGCCGCATGGAGGGCCGTTTCGAGATCGTACTACGCGGCCGGCCCGCCTATTCCGAGTTCGACGATTTCGACGGTTTCATTCGCAATGAGCCGCACATGACCTTCCACGGCGCTTACCGCAGCCCGGAAGACCTCGGCGCGATCTACGACGAGATCGATTTCACCTGGGCGATCGATTTTTTCGAGGAGGGCCAGAACTCCAAATGGCTGCTTCCGAACCGGCTCTATGAGGGCTGCCGACACGGACGGGTTCCGATCGCCATGCGCGGCACGGAGACGGCCCGTTTTCTGGCGGTCCGCGGTCTTGGTTTTCTGCTTGATGAACCCGAGCCGGACAACCTCGTTTCGCTCCTTGGAGCGGTCGATGCCAACAGCCACGCCGATGCGTCTGGGCGGGTTGCCGCCTGCAACACCGACACCTGGGTCTTTCGCCACACCGATTGCGAGAACCTCGTGAGGCGCCTTTCGGCAATTGCATCGACGGCCCCCGAGCCCGCGACGCCCCTTTCTCAAGCCCGTCAAAACGAAGGTGGTTTGTCATGAACACAACAGATCTGACGTCGACGCGCAGCCTGATCGTCATCCCCTGCCTCAATGAGGCTGAACATATCGAAGCTCTGGTGGACAAGCTTCGTCCGTCACTGGCGCCACTTAATGCTGTCATCCTGATTGCCGACGGCGGCAGTACCGATGGCACCCGCGAAATCGCAGCGCGGCTGGCCCAAGGCGATCCGTCCGTCCTGGCGCTCGATAATCCCAAGCGCATCCAGAGCGCCGCAATCAATCTTGCGGTGGCCGAGTATGGCTCATCCTTCGACTTTCTGATCCGCATCGATGCGCATGGCACCTATCCTGATGATTATTGCCAGAAGCTCGTCGACGAAGTGATCGCAACCGGCGCCGACTCCGTCGTCGTTGCCATGGAGACAGTCGGCTTCACGCCGTTTCAGAAGGCGACGGCCTATGCCCAGAATTCCAAGCTCGGAAATGGCGGCGCCAAACACCGGCTCGGGGCCACAAGCCATTGGGCCGACCACGGCCATCATGCGCTGATGCGCATTGCAGCCTTCAAGGCGATCGGCGGTTACGACGAGAGCTTCAGTCACAACGAAGATGCCGAGTTCGACTATCGGTTCCGCAAGGCCGGCTATCGCATCTGGATGACCGACAGAACGAGCATGGTCTATTACCCCCGGGCAAAGATCGGGCCGCTGTTTCGGCAGTATTTCAGCTACGGCCGCGGGCGAGCCCGCAACGTGCTGAAGCATCGCGTCGCGCCAAGCCTGCGTCAATTGTTGCCGCTCGCCGTGGCACCGATCGCAATCGGCGCCCTGCTCGCCGTCATCAACTGGGTCGCCGCCGTGCCGGTCGTACTTTGGGCTGCAGCTTGCATCGGCTACGGGGCCTGGATGGCGCTCGGCCAGAAAAACCCCTACGGCCCGCTGGCAGCGGTTTCGGCCATGGTGATGCATTTCGCCTGGTCCGCCGGTTTCTGGCGCGAGCTGCTCGACCTTCGCAACAGGCGGGTCGCACCATGATCGAGGCAACGAAGAAAATGGCCGCCGGCCTTCGGGTCGACATCGCGGTCTGCACGTTTCGCCGGCGAGAGCTTGCCGAAACCCTGCGTTCGCTGGCTGCCATTACCGTGCCGGATGGGACGGCAATTCGGATCATCGTCGCCGACAACGATCTACAGCCAAGTGCCGAAGGTCTTGTCGACGCATTGAGGTCGGAAATTCCCTTCGGGATCGACTATGTGCATTGCCCGGCGAGCAACATCTCGATCGCCCGTAACGCCTGCCTTGATAACGCATCGGGCGACTACCTCGCCTTCGTCGATGACGACGAAACGGTTGCTCGCGAATGGCTGGTGCGTCTGCTGGAGACGGCCTCAGCCACCGGGGTCGAGGCGGTTCTCGGCCCGGTCCGAGCCGAATATGACCTTTCGGCGCCGTCCTGGATGCGCCGCGGTGACTTCCACTCGACGCGACCCGTCTGGGTCGGCGGCGAGATCATAACGGGCTACACCTGCAACGTCTTGCTCGATCGAAAAACGCCGGCACTTGCCGGCCGGCGTTTCAACCTCGCGCTCGGCCGAACCGGCGGTGAAGATACGGAATTCTTCACCCATATGCACAAGGCCGGCGGCCGTCTGGCCTATGCGTCGGATGCCCTGGTCTACGAAATAGTGCCGGAAAAGCGCGCCAGCTTCCAATGGTTGGCAAAACGACGCTTTCGCTCGGGTCAGACTCATGGACGCCTGCTCGCACAGGCCTCGGCAGGCAGCGGAAAAGCCGTCGAGATCGTTCGTGCCGCCGCCAAGTCCGGGTATTGCGCTGCCGCAAGCCTCATCCTGCTCGCCTCGGCAGTTGCGCGTTCGCGCTATGCCCTGCGTGCCGTCATGCATGCCGGCGTCGTCAGCGGCCTTTTCGGCGTTCGCGAGCTCGAGCAATACGGCACATCGGAAGTGGCGGCGCCATGACGACAACCAATCCAGATGTCAGCTTCGTCATCGCGGCCTTCAAGGCGGCTGATACGATCACGCGCGCAATCGACAGTGCGCTCGCCCAGGAAGATGTCTCGGTCGAAGTCATCGTCGTCGACGATGCGTCGCAGGACAATACGGCGGCTGTCGTCGAGGCTATCGCCGATCCGCGTATCCGGTTGATCCGACTTCCGGCCAACCGGGGGCCTGGCGGCGCGCGCAACGCCGGTCTCGACGCAGCCCGCGGCGAATGGGTCGCCATCCTCGATGCCGACGACACGGTTCGCCCCGGAAGACTTGCACGAATGATCGCACGGGCACGCCGCGAAAGCGCTGATATCGCCGTCGACAATCTGGAAGTCCTGAACCTTGATGGCCGGCGCGAACGGATGTTTGACGACACGACGCTTGAGAATACACCTGTTCTCACCCTTGCCGCCTTCATCGAATCCAACGTGCTTTTCCGGTCGACCTATAATTTCGGCTACATGAAGCCGATCTTCGAGCGCCGCTTTCTCGAAGAGATCCGCCTGCGCTTCAAGGAAGAGATCCGCATCGGCGAAGACTATATCCTGCTGGCCTCGGCCCTTGCCGAAGGCGGACGCTGTGTCGTCGATCCGTCCTCCGGCTATCGTTATCACATCCGCGAAGGCTCCATCTCGCGCGTGCTGGAACTGCGCCACATCGATGCGATGATCGCCGCTGACACAGATTTCCTCGGCACCCACGCCATCGACGCGAGCGCGATGGCCATGCAGCGCAAGCGCAGCCGCAGCCTTTACGAGGCGCGCGCCTTCTTGGCACTCGTTGAACACATCAAATCCAGATCGCTGGGCGGCGCCATCAGAACCGCGCTCTCCAGCCCTCGCGCGCTCCGGCATCTCAGGATGCCGATCGCCGTGCGACTGCGCCGCCTGGTTGCGCCGCTGTCGCGCTTGAAGCCCGCCACAATGACGGTGGCGGCTGAACGATCCACCTCGGGCAAAAGCCCTCACACGAGAAAAGGATAATGCCATGGACCGTATCAGAACTGTCAGAAAAGCAGTTATTCCGGTTGCCGGCAACGGCACGCGTTTCCTTCCCGCGACCAAAGCTGTGCCGAAAGAGATGCTGACGATCGTCGATCGTCCGGTCGTGCAATATGCCGTCGATGAAGCCCGCGAGGCCGGCATCGAGCATATCGTCTTCGTCACCAGCCGTAACAAGCAGGCGATCGAAGACCACTTCGACGATACGCCCGAGCTGATTTCGTCGCTGACGCGCTCAGGCAAAAACGCCCAGATTTCCGAGCTCGAGGCCATGTTGCCCAAGGCCGGCTCCGTGAGCTTCACCCGGCAACAGGCGCCGCTCGGCCTCGGACATGCCGTGTGGTGCGCGCGCGACCTGATCGGCGACGAGCCTTTTGCACTGCTTCTGCCCGACATGCTCTCCTATGGCGCGCGCGGCTGCATGGCCGGCCTGATGGATCTCTATCGTCAAACCGGAGGCAATGTCGTCGGCGTCGAACAATGCGCGCCGGAGGATGCCTCCAAATACGGCATCGTCGGCAAGGGAACGTCCGTTTCGCATGGTTTCGCGGTCACCGAAATGGTCGAAAAGCCGAAAGCGGGAGAGGCGCCCTCGAATTTCTACCTCAACGGTCGCTACGTTCTCCAGCCTGAGATTTTCGGCATTCTCGCTCGACAGCAGCGCGGCGCCGGCAACGAAATTCAGCTGACAGACGGCATGCTGAAACTGTCCAAGGATCAGGCGTTCCACGCCCACCCCTATGATGGCAGAACCTTCGATTGCGGCTCCAAGCATGGGTTCATCGAGGCGAACGTCGCCTTTGCTCTTGCTCGTTCGGATATCGGCGATCTGGTCTACGAATCCGTCAGGGACATGGTTTTGTCTCACGAAGGCCGCATCCGCGCGGCATAAACCCGGTTTCCGGCGCCCCGAGATGTGGGGGCGCCGGCCGATAGCTATATGGAAACGGACAGAGCGACCCAATGAAACAAAGAAGTCTACCGTTCAGTAGCGTATTGCCCCGCGAAGCCGAGGAAACCGATGGCTTCATCGACCTTGACCGGCTTTTTTCGGTGGTGGTTCGTCGCGGCAAGACAGTCGGGCTGTTCGTTGCCCTGTTCGTCGTTCTCGGCGGTGTCTACCTGCTTTTCGCCACGCCGAACTATACCTCGATGACGCAGATCCTGCTCGACGAGAACCTCTCGAAATTCGCGGAAGAAGAGGCTTCGCCACAAAACAGCCAGCTGCTCGACACCCAACTTGCCAGCGCCGTCGAGATCCTCAAATCAGGCGAATTGGCTCTGCGCGTCGTCGACAAGATCAACCTTGCCGACAACGACACGATCGTCAATCCGCCACGCTCGGCTTTCGCTGTGGTCAAGGATTGGATGAAGTCGATCACCGGTGTGTTTACGGGCGGTTCTGCGGTTTCGGAAGAGGCCGCACGCAGCGGCCGGCGACAGAAGGCAGCCGCGCTTATCCAGCAGGGCCTCGCCGTCGAACGCGTCTCGCGAAGCTCGGTCGTTGCCCTTGCCTACCGTTCGAGCGATCCGCAGCTGGCAGCGCAGGTGGTACGCGCCTATGCCGATTCCTACCTGACCGACCAGTTGAACGCCAATTTCGAGGCGACCGAACGGGCATCCGTGTGGTTGCAGGAGCGCCTTGCCGACCTGAGGCAGCGATCCCAGGTCGCTTCGCTTGAGGTCGAGCAATACCGCACCGACAACGGGCTGACCTCGGCGCGGGGAGAACTGATGTCCGAGCAACAGCTCGCCGATCTCAACAGCCAGCTGATCATCGCCCAGGCCGACACGGCCTCCGCTTCGGCCCGCTACAAGCAGTTTCAGGCGATCGTCGAACAGGGCCCTGAAAAGGCCGTCGACAATGCGACGATCTCGTCGAAGGACGGCGACAATTCGGTGATCCGCGACCTCAGGACCCGCTATCTGACCGTCAGCAAACGCGAGCAGGAGGTGACCCAAAGCTTTAGCGCCGATCATCCCCAGGCGGTATCGCTGCGGGCGGAGAAGAACGATATCGGCCGCCAGATCTATCAGGAACTGCAGCAGCTGACCTCGAGCTATCGCAATGAATACGAGGTCGCGCGGTCGCGCGAAGCCTCGTTGCGCGAAAACATCGAGGGAACCACCGGCCGGAACTCCGACGCAAACCGCTCGCTCGTCCATCTGCGCGAACTCGAGCAGAAGGCCGCAGCTCTGAAGACGCTCTATGAATCCTATCTCGGCCGCTATGAGCAAGCCGCACAGCAGCGCTCCTTCCCGATTGCCAAGGCGCGGGTGATTTCCGCAGCCGGCGTACCCGTTTCGCCGTCAAGCCCGAAGAAGACGATGATCCTCGCCCTCTCCGCCGTGCTCGGCATGATGGCAGGTGGGGCGTTTGCGGCGTTTCAGGAATTCCGGGAGCGCACGTTCCGTCTCGAAGGCGACGTCCGTTCGATCCTCGGGCATCGGTCGCTCGGTTATGTCCCGCTGATCGGCCCGCGCCCGACGACAGCCACAGACCATATGCGTGCCCGGTTTGTGAAGGACAAGGGACCGCCCCAACCGGCACCGGAGCCGGTGCCCTTCGAACGCGTCAGCCGCATCGTGCTCGACGCGCCGCGCTCCTCCTTTACCGAGACGTTCCGCAACGCCAAGCTCGCCTGTGACCAGATGCTGCATGGAAATGCCTGCCGTGTGGTCGGCATCGTGTCGGCGGTTCCCGATGAAGGGAAATCGATCGTCGCTGCCAATTTTGCCGCCCTTCTCGCCGCCAGCGGCAAGCGGACGCTGCTGATCGATGCGGATATCCGCAGGCCCGGCCTCAGCAAGATGATCACGCCGGCGCCCAAGACCGGTCTTGTCGAGGCGCTAACCGGCGAGACATCCTGGCCGGCCGGCATCAAGATCGACCACAAGACGAAGCTTGCGATATTCCCGGTCGGTGGCGAAGCCACCAACCACTACCCGCATGACAGCCACGAGCTGCTCGCCTCGCCGGCCATGGAGGAATTGATCGCGAACGCGCGCAAGTCCTTCGACTATGTGATCGTCGACCTCGCAGCACTCGCCCCTGTCGTTGATGGCAAGGCGTTTTCGCCGCTTGCCGACGGTTTCCTCTTCGTGGCCGAATGGGGCCGCACACCGTCGCGGCTCGTGCGCGACCTGCTCCACGCCGAACCGCAGATCAACTCGAAGATCCTCGGCGTCATCCTCAACAAGACGGATATGCGGGAATTGGCGAAATACAGCGACTTCGGCGCCGCCGAACACTATCGCCACCGCTTCGAAAAATACTACGTCGACAACTCAGCGACCCGGCGCGAAGCGGAGCCGGTCTGAACCGTATAGGAGCCCAACTCGCTTGGGCTCCTGGAGCATTTCCAGGGCAAGTGCGTAGCGGTTTCCTGTCAAAAAAACAAAGAGATACAGCCGTTTGTGAAATTCCGGTTAAACCGGAAACGCTCGTGCCTTAATCCTTCCAGAACAGCGGCGTCAGGATGACCAGAACGGTCAGGATTTCCAGACGCCCGAGCAGCATCATGACCGACAGCAGATAAAGCGCCGGATCGGACAAGGTAGAGAAGTTTCCAGCCGGCCCGATGATCGGGCCGAGCCCGGCACCGACATTTGAAAGCGCCGTGGCGATCGCCGACGCCGACGTCAAAAGGTCATAGCCAAAGGCGCCCATGGCCATGCTGCCGAAGGCCCAGATCATCATATAGGCCGTGAAGAACAAAAAGACGGTCCGCTGCACGTCGATATCGACCAGTGCCTTGCCGTAGCGCACCGTGTGGATCGCGTTCGGGTAGATGAGCCTAAAGAGCCCTGCCCGAATGGAATTGAAGATGATGATGAAGCGATAGGCTTTCATGCCGCCAGCGGTCGAGCCCGAACACCCGCCCATGAAGGTCGCCGCAAAGGCGAGTGCGACGATGAAGTCGCCCCATAGCATGTAGTCATCGCTGGCAAAGCCTGTCGTTGACAGGATCGACGACACCGTGAAGAACGAATGCGCCAGCGCCTCGTGAAAATCGACGCCGTTTTCCAACCGCTGAAACAAGCTGGCTGCGATCGCGAGCACGGTGAGGTAAGACAGGAACACGATGATCTGCGGATCCTTCAGCGTGTCCAGCCGGCCGCGCACGATAAAGATGATCAGCACGGAAAACGGTAGGCTGCTGACCGTCATGAAGAAGGTAGCCACCCACAGGATCGGCAGGCTGTTAAAATAGCCGAGCGACGCGTCATGGGTCGAAAAGCCCCCGGTCGCAATCGTCGACATCGCGTTATTGATCGCATCGAAGCGATTCATTCCGAGATAGCCGTAGATGATCGCGCAGGTGACCGTCAGGACGATATAGATCAGGATAAAGGCACGCGTGAAGGTGACGATGCGCGCAAACGGCTTCTCGGTGGTATCGGACGATTCCATCTTGAAGAACGACAGTCCGCCGACGCGCAGATACGGCATGACGAACAGCCCGAGCGCGACGATGCCGATGCCGCCGAGCCAATGAAGCAGCGAACGCCAAACAAGAATACCGGGTGGCGCATTGTCCAGACCGGCAATGACAGTTGAGCCGGTGGTGGTGATGCCTGAGACAGACTCAAACAGCGCCTCGGCAAAATCGAGATTGACCGAGGATAGCCAGAATGGAATGGCACCGACAAACGAGACGACGAGCCACAACAGGTTGACGAGCAGAAAGCCCATTTTCCGGTTGAAGGCCGGTGGTCCGCCCTGCGTAGCCGCCACTGTGACCAGCGAAATGCTACCCATCAGACACGCCGAAACAGCGAAAACCTTCCAGTCCCGATGGCCGAAATAGAGATCGACCAGCGCGGGAATGAACATCGCGAGCGAAAGATAGAGGCCGACCTTTGCGGCAATGTTGATGGCAGACTGGTAAATGGTCGCGTTCAACGGTCAATGCCCCGGTCTTGGCGGTCCTGGTCCACTCGCCCGCGCGAGTCGCTGTTACCTGCCATCAACATCGGGATTAGCGGCCAGCGTCGACGAACGCAAGTTGGACATCCCTCTTAACGATCACAGCAGTTTTTCCTAGTGTCGACGATTGCTGTGGACCAGAACGCGATCACATCATCGTGCCGCGACAAGTCATCACCTTGACTTATTTCTGCGTGTATAGCCTCATCGAACCGACGCACCCGCAAACTTGAGCACTAAAATGACCCCCGCGCGTTTTACCCAATGCCTACTTGCCCTTCGCTGGACGCCTATCAATCTCGCGAGCGCGCTCCATTGCAATCTAGCGTGGATCGAGGCGATGGAGACCGGCGATGAGAAGGTACCCACCGAACTGGCAACTTGGCTCGAAACTCTGGCAACGACCCACGAGACACTGGGCATCCCCGTGGCCTATCGCGGCAAGGGGCTGGAGCCTGCGAGCAGCCGCGCAGCGCGGCGCTAGCAATCACTGGCACCGAGTTGGCTGCGGCGCAGAATTTCCGCGAGGGGATTGCGCGCGTTCTGTTTCAAGGAGCTTCGCGGCAGCAACATCGCCCGACGTTGTTCACAGCTCGAGCGGCTGGAACGTGGCGCATCGTCGGGGGCACGGTGCCAGCTTGGTAAGAGCGCTTCTGTCAATGCCGCAACACCTGCGTGATTTGATACGCTAGAAATGGTCGCGGCGTTGATACGCCGGATCATAGTCATGTGCCGCTCTCCGGCTCCCTTCGGCCCGATCTGGCAAGGGCGCACGCCTGCGGGCAACCTACGCCTTCGGTGTCGAAGACCGTCACTTGATCGGAGGATGCGCTTCTACTGTAGATCCGAATTTCGGCATCAATCCACTCTCATGTTCGCCTTTTCAAGTCGCAGGCATAGAAATTCTCCCGCCCGATGTTCTCGGACGTCGTGTTTCGTATGAGTGCGTCCTGGGGAAAGCAGGAGGCACGGTCAATGAACGACGGTT
>NZ_JACVAN010000026.1:0-85615 GCF_014851895.1 Ensifer sp. ENS11
TCTGGTCCCATAGTGGGAGGGCCACGCAGGCCGATCCCGGAGAGAAGCGCGATACTGCGAAGACATCAATCAACCATAGCTACGGACAGTCAGAAGGTGCTTGACCTCACCACGCCGAATAGAGAAGGCAACCAGTTGCGTGCGCCGATGCCATCGTCCAAAGCGCTAAATGCGGCAAACTCCGTGCCGCGATCTGAGGTGAAGCTTTGGCGTGCAGAAGATAGTTAGGGGGAGAATGTTCCCATCCTGACCGCCCAGCGGCTGCTGTGTTTCGGCGTGCAAATTTTACCCCGCCATGGAGTGCGCCCCTGAGGGTGGACAGATAGGCCTGATGAATTGACCGGGCTGGCCGGGTTTCCGAAAGTGGAACCCATGGCAAAACATCGCATTCACAGTATGGAATTCAAACGGCAGGTCGCGCAGGAGTTTGTCGCGGGCATTCGAGAGGCCGCATCCGCATTTCCTGCGCTGGCATCGAGAGAACTGTTTCAAGCAATAAAAGGTAGCGCAGAGCACGGTACTCCTCGCAAGAAGTTTGAATCCGCTCCAGACGGCTAGCCGCCGAATCCGAGCTTCAAATTATTCTCGCTCAGGTTAGCGGACCACCACCACCGAGCGAGGCCAAGTTGGGGCGTTGAGCGTCGACGGCAATGGAAGGCGATGGGTTGGAACCTTCCGTCCGCATTCGAAGACATGTGGCACTGGAGGCAGACCAGCGCGACCCGCCCCTTGCAATCGAGACGCTACGGTCGCTTCGCACGGTTTGCGGTCAGTGGCGCTGTCCCGAGGGAGGCGCCCGGGGCAGAGGGACCCCCACGGGCAATCCGATGCACTAAACGGTGCTGAAGCGGCGCCACGGCCTTCGCCTTGACGTGGGCATTTTTCACGAACATAGGATCAAGCAAGAAAATGTGGTAAGCGCCAGCCAAAGGGAAAATAATCGTGAGTGAGCCGACCGTAGCAGATGCAACAAACCGCATTTATGAATCGCTCCAGGCGGACAATGCCGACATCGATGTACATATCGCGACCCTCAAGGAAGCGTTGGTGCGGGTAGGTTTGAAAGAGGCCGTGTTCGACCCTGCTAAGCTCATGCAAAATAATCGTTCTGGCAGGAAGTTTATGCAGGCCTACTTTCGCCAGCGCGGCGTGACGGTGAAGTTCTCGGCTTCATGAAGTTTCCATTGACGCCAGACAGGTCGCATTTGGACGGCCGGATCACCCTCAATGGCCTGACACCCAAGTTTTGACCTCAAGCGCGAATTGAAGTGCCGCCGCCGTTCCGGGCGGGCTGCCCAAGCAATTTGGTAGCGATCGGCCATAAATCAGTCATTCCAGCCCGGCCAAGTTCATGTCTTGCCGAATGAACGTGTATCAGGGGGAAATGGTAAAAACTGGGTCATTGGTTCTGATCCGCGGATATTTTCCCTGGCCGATGGCGAAGGATGGCGTGGCGCACCTGACACAGGCCCCACTTTCCATGCTTGTCGAGGGGATCGACTGGCGTCGACCGGCGTGGGCTTACGCAAAGTTGCTCTTGAACCATTTGATTTCATCTTTGACGGTGATCCAACTCTCCATTGATTCATCGGAGCGCTGCTCTTCGATGGTCGCGATCGTTCGGATCCACGGCGTGGCGTCATGGCGCTTCCGGGCAACGTAGTTCGGATGCGGCATTCTATCTGCGATGCTGACGTCAATGCTCTTGAGGTAGCGTGAGCGCGCACTTGGTCACAACGGCTGTTCGAGCCGTCGTCTGCCGAATGAAGACAGCTTAGCTAGCGTCCCCCTTCGGAAGCGCCAGCGCCGTCTTGCTGGCATTTTCAGAATCAACGATGTCGGCCAGTTGGTTCTGGAATGCGATGAAGAGACGGTAGGCTCCGTGGGCGGCCTTGCCCGGCATGGTTCCGTTCTGTGTTTCGCACGTGAAGGAGAGTTCTGCGACGCTCGGCTTGGCCTCAGGCCCATCGAAGCACCAAAGGCTCAACGTGAATTTGCCATCGATGTTATCGCTGAACTTTGCCTTGGCTCTCTTGAATGCGTATTCGTGGATCATTGATCCGCCGACCAAATCTGCACTGGTCGCCTGCTCGCCGATCAGGTCTCCCACCCCCGGGAACATTCCAAAAACATCGGCGAGCCTTACGGGCCGCTGCTGCGGGTTGCCTTCGATGGTCGTAGAGAGGGAAAACCGGTTTCTCGTCGACCTCTTGACGGGAACAATGACGCGAGTCCCCGCTCCTGGACCGACAACTTCGAGCGGACCGATGTCTTCCTCAAATTTTGTCTCTGGGCCCTCACCGTCCTCAGCGAAGGACGTCGTCGCGACCACGAACTGATCGGGCATGCGTAGCTTCAAGGTTGTCTCGAATGTACCGGCCGAAACAAAGTTCTCATCCATCTCTTCGCGCGTTCGCAGGATGAGATCGTTTCTCGACAGGACGCAGTCTGCCGTATCCCAGAACCGGATGGTTCTATGGACTACCCTCTCGAAGGGTTCAGGTTCCTCGTCTATCAGCGAGACAATTCCCGCTATCCGCGACGTCCAAAACGCGTTGGCGGATTGTAGCGTTGGTTCTGCCTGAAACTCACTCGCCTTAAGTAGTAGTTTGTATTCTCGTGCAGCAAGCACGTGTCCCATGATCCCAGTCCTCCCGGGAATCCGGCAACCAAGGATTTCGCCCTTTGCGATCCCACCCGTAGATTGCGGTTAAATTAGCCGTAACGCAAGTACAAGCGGAGATAGACCGATCAGAATAATTTACAAGTTCTGGCGCGATCATGAACTTAAGCGATGCGTTTAGAGGAATATCGCAATGGTGCCGAGGACGGTTTCCAATGTGCGATTGTGCTGATGGCATGAATGTAAGTGTCGAGAGCACGCCGGCAGTCTCGCCGATGGGCTTGGCGAAAAACGCCATGCAGATCTACTTGCACCGCATCGTCGGCGCCTTCGTCGGATCGGCCCATGGTACCGAGCAGCTGTATTCCCGCGCAGTCTCCGGGGCGCGACGCCACAGCCAACGCGTCGAACGACTTCCGCGACGAGGATCTCGACGGTCCAGTCGGCTACGACAGCGCCGACCAACGAAATGATATTACCGGAATGCAAGCGCTCGCAATGACCCCTCGGCGACAACCTCGGGGTTCTCTTCTTCCTGATCCCGACGGGCAGCACACACGTTCGCGCTTTGCCCCAAGACTTACAGGCGAAGAGTGTAGCGGATCTACTGAACAACTCTCAAAGCACGCGGGAGCACAGGTTTAACCGCGCGAGAGAACTTCTGAAAGACGCGGGCGTGGGTCGGATCTCCACAGCGCTTATTGACTCCACCTTTTTCTCCGCCGAAAAGAATTCTTACCACAGAGGGAGATGATTTATGGCTGACGAGAACAGTTCGGGCTCGACTACCGACGTTGTAGAAACGGCTGCACCGGCAGAAATACCGGCGCCTAAAAAACAGCGCGCGCCAAGGCGTCCGAAGGCAATTGCCGAAGCGTCTGCAACACCACTCGTGAAAGCACGCAGGGGCCGCAAGAAGCGTAGCGAACAAGGCGTAGACGCGAAGCAAACGTCTGCCGAAACGCAAGTCGCTGGCAACAGCGCGGCGAAGGACCTCACTAAAGGCACGAGAAAAAAGCGGGCGCCAAAGCAAGCCGAGCGATCGGCTAACCTGCCTCTTCCGGCGATGGATGAGATGGCAGACCTTATTCGGCTCGAAGAAGAAAATAAGCGGCTCCGGAAGACTCTGGCAGACAAGCTGCGTGCCGAAAACGCAGACCTGCGCAAGCGGCTCGGACTCGATTGATCACCGAGGGGCGGTTGAGCGATCGACCGTGTCCACTACATTCGTGGTCGGACAGATTTTCGCCGGGCTCACGTCGTGAGCCCGGAACTCAAATTGCGGAAACGTCGTGGTGCGGGCTGCTCGAGGTTGAAGCGCAATGAAATCACCTTGGAAATTCCTTACTCAATTGGTGTCGCGGCGAGGGTCGCCCGAGACACCAGGGGGTTCGGTTGGGCATGATGCTGATGCTATGGCAAACGAAAACACAGCGCAGCGAGCGTCGGCGCCTGCACAAAACCCAACGGAAGCACCCCGCCGATCTGAGCACGGTGAAAACCGATCTGCTGGGTTCGTAGCGACCGCATCTTCAGATCAAACGGAACCTGAGGTCGATACCGCGCGCGTTGGCGACGGGCCAGGGAATGTTGAAGAGGCCCAAGCACCCGCGCGTCAAGAAGTCAGCCGATCCAGTGCAGAAGCGCATCCGATACTGCCGGAAAGCGAGACCGGCAAAAAGCCTCCACGAACAACACGGGCAAAGAAGCCAGGACATGCGAAGAATTCCCGTACGGACGTGATTGCGCAGAGCGACGCCGTGGTAAACAGCGATCAAAATGCACGATCTTCTTCGTCTGGAGGGGTGTTCTTTGACGAGGTGTTAGGCCTTGACGATGAAATCCAGCAACTGAGAATTCAATTGGCTCGAAAGCTGCATTTGCAGAATGTTCAGCTTAAGAAGATGCTTGAGCGTTTCGATATATCCTGAGCCTGCCCTACAATCTCAAAGATCGGACACATATGAAAACACCACAACGAAAGTTCGTTGTCGAACTCAAATCGGCGCGCCGACGGTCGTCCATGCGGCCTACCTCCATCTGGGGCGACACAGATCTCAAGGCTCTGGTGCGTGAGGCTGAAGCTGACGCGCCGCATCTTTTCGAACCCGGTGTGGTCTCAGAGGCTCGGGCCCAAGACCGCGATCCGCAGCCGGACCCGAGACTGGAAACTCACATCACGGAGAACACTCAAACCGGTGACGGTGAGCTGATTACATCCTCCCCAGTGGAGGCGGAGCAAACCTATCCATCACCGCAAGGTAATGATCCACCTTTCAATTCAGTTTCAGATTCGAAAGAGGAAACTTCAGCGCCGCGTTCTCCACGAACAGCGAGGCGCCGGCGCCAGGTGAGTGACAAAACTGAGGCTACGAGAAGCATGCCGATTGCGCGATCAACCGCCGTGTCGGGCGGAGAACCTGTCGACGAGTTGACCGCGCTTGAAGAGGAGAATCAGCGGCTCAAGGGCCAGCTGACAGAACATCTTCTTGAACAAAATATGCGTCTTCGAAAGATGCTTGCGCGTTTTGGTGTCGTTTGAATTCCACAGCGTGGCGCCAAATGAGCCACACAGTTGCACCTAACGAAAGGCGGCGACGATCAGCCAGATTCAGCTGCGAATAGCTTCGTGACATCCCAAAATCTCCAAGGGTATGCCATTGAAATAATTGGATTGTCGCACTTCGAATTCGAATGTACCTTTTGTGCTTCGAGGATCGCACAATGTATCGTCCAGAATGAGCTCTCGGGGCAGAGACGGGTCGCACACGGCCGGCCGCTCTATGCTTCCGATTACGACTTCAACGACGATCTCCTGACCGTCGACGCGAAGTTATGGGTAGGGCTTGATCGCGACTGCCTCGGAGCCGATAAGAGCGCGAAGGCATAGGGAGATCGTCGCCGTGAGAGCACTGATCCAGCGCGTTTCATCTGCGCGCGTCACCATCGACGATGCGGTGACGGGGGAAATCGGCAATGGTCTGTTGGTCTTCGTATGTGCGATGAAGGGCGACACTGAAACGGAAAGCGAATGGCTGGCGCGCAAGATCGCCAACCTGCGCATCTTCAGGGACGATGCGGATCGCATGAACCGTTCGCTTGTCGATGTGGGCGGCTCAGCTCTGATCGTCAGCCAGTTCACGTTGGCCGCCGAGACGAAAGGCAACCGCCCGGGCTTTTCTACGGCTGCGCCGCCGGACGAGGGCAAACGCCTTTATGAGAACTTCTCTGCCAATGTCTCGGCCCTTGGCATTGCCGTTGCGAATGGCGTCTTCGGCGCGGACATGCGGGTGGAATTGGCCAACGACGGTCCTGTAACGATCTGGCTGGACACGACGTCCAGTTAACCGGTCAAACCGCACGCGAACGGGCTCTGGCCGCTTGTGCGGTCGACGCCTGGTGCGCTCATTTTTGTGTCACAGCGTCACTGCGCCCAGGCTTGCCTGTGGCACCGTTCGCTGCTCGTCGCCTCGATTGTAGCGTCGCAATCCGAATTCCGAGCGAATCCACGGCTTCCACGCACGTCAGCTGGTAGCCGCCGTTCACGCAACCGGCGCATCAAGACGTCGATCCATTGATCGAGTGGTTCGCGCGCCAGCCCCTGGGGCCGAGATCGAGGAACCGATCCCGAGAGAGAAAACGCGGCCAGGATCGTTGGAGACTGAGTCGAGTAGATATTTGATTCAGAAGGCTTCGTTTGTGGTGCCTGGTGCAATTAGATCGCCCAGCAGAAATTCGGATTTATGCATTCGACGCATGAATTGTATGTCGATATCTCGTTTGCGCGGGCCGAGCCGTCAGGACTAGGCTGACATCAATCCAGAACAACAGTGAAGCACGAAGCTTCGGGGAACCTATATGAGCGATACCAGACTTGCCGAATCCGGCCAGTTTGTCGTCGTGCCGCGACGCAAGATCGGCACGAAGATACTGGCCCTCGTTTTCATCGCAATGCTGCTCCTGCTTGTCAGAGCCTTCTGGCTCGGCGACATCGCTTGGAGTTACGTCGGCGAAAACCTGTTCTCGAAGGCGGTGATGGCCGGTGTCGTCAACACGATCATCATGACGTTTTGTGCCATGGCACTCGGTATTCTGCTGGGTGTTCTAGCAGCTGTGATGCGCATGTCCGACAATCCGGTGCTCAGAAGCGTTTCGGTCGGCTATATCTGGCTGTTCCGGGGCACGCCGGCGCTGCTGCAGCTGCTCCTGTGGTTCAATCTCGCGCTGATCTTCCCGACGATAGGCATTCCCGGCCTCTTTGCGCTGCGCACCGTCGATGCAATGACGCCTTTCGTCGCCGCTTTTCTCGGCCTGGGTATCCAGCAGGGCGCCTACACGGCGGAGGTCGTGCGCGCCGGCATTCTCGCCATCGATCGCGGACAGACGGAAGCTGCGCTATCGATCGGCATGACGAAGCTGCGCGCCACCCTGAAGATCGTGCTGCCGCAGGCGATGCGGGTAATCGTGCCTCCGATCGGTAACGAGACGATTGGCATGGTCAAGCTGACCTCGCTTGCCAGCGTCATCCAGTATTCCGAGGTGCTGCGCAGCGTCGAGGACATCTACTACGTCAATTCGCGCGTTATCGAGCTGCTGATCGTCGCCGCCGTTTGGTACATGGCCGTCGTCACCGTCCTCAGCATCGCGCAGATGTATGTCGAGCGCTATTTCTCCAAGGGGTGGGGTGCCTCCCGGCGAACGGAAGCCGCTCCAGCACCGCAGACCACAGTCGAGGAGGCCGCCTGATGGAACCGCTTATCGTCGCCCACGGCCTTCAGAAGTACTTCGGCACTTTCCATGTGCTTCAGGACATCGATTTCAGCATCCGCAAAGGTGAGGTCGTCTCCATCATCGGTCCTTCCGGCTCCGGCAAGAGCACGTTCCTGCGCTGCATCAACCAGCTCGAAAGCATCGATGGCGGCTACGTCACCGTCGATGGTGAAATTGCCGGCTATCGCCGCGACGGAAACCACCTCTATCCCCTCTCAGACGGGGAGGTTGCCCGCCAGCGGCAATCCGTAGGCATGGTCTTCCAACGTTTCCATCTCTTTCCCCATCGAACAGTGCTCGAAAACATCATCGAGGGGCCGGTCGGCGTCCAGCGGCGACCGAAAGCACAATGC
Organism: Ensifer sp. ENS11; assembly: GCF_014851895.1. Classification (NCBI taxonomy): domain Bacteria; kingdom Pseudomonadati; phylum Pseudomonadota; class Alphaproteobacteria; order Hyphomicrobiales; family Rhizobiaceae; genus Ensifer; species Ensifer sp. ENS11. The sequence continues at coordinate 7,747 of NZ_JACVAN010000026.1, forward strand.
GCCGAGGAAGCACACGTCCTGTTGAAACGCGTCGGCCTCGCACACAAGGCGGATGCCTATCCGGGCGAGCTATCGGGCGGCCAGCAGCAGCGCGTCGCAATTGCCCGCGCTTTGGCGATGCGGCCGAAGGCGATGTTGTTCGACGAACCGACATCCGCGCTCGATCCGGAACTTGTGGGTGAGGTGCTCGGCGTCATGAAGGAGCTCGCTGCCGCCGGCACGACGATGATCGTCGTCACCCACGAACTCGGTTTCTGCCGAGAGGTCGCGGACCGGGTGGTGTTCATGGACGCAGGCCGGATCGTCGCAAGTGGGACGCCCTCCGAGATCCTTGAGAATCCCACAAATCCCAGAGTGAAGAGCTTCATTTCTGCGGTGCTTTGAAAAACCAAGAAAACAACCTCAAGAGGAGAATGACATGAAATTTCTAAGGGTAGCCGTGTCCGCACTCGCGCTTCTTTCCGCCGGCGCCGCCGCGGCCGAGACCAAGCTCAACCTCGTCAACGACGGCGAGCTTCGCATCCTCACCAATCCGATCTATCCGCCGATGGAGTTCGTCAATCCGGAAAAGGGCACGCTCGATGGTTTCGACGTCGATCTGGCGACCGCGATCGCCACAAAGCTCAAGCTCAACCCGCTGTTTGTCACCTCCGCCTTTCAGGAACTGCAGAGCGGCCTTCAGACCGGGCGCGGCGACGTGATCATCTCCGGCATGAGCGACAACGTCAAACGCCAGGAAAGCATGGACTTCGTCGACTACCTGACGAGCGGCCCGATCCTGTTCACGACCAAGGCCGGCGGCGAACAGTACAAGCAGCCGGAAGACCTCTGCGGCAAGACGGTCGCCGGCAGCCGCAGCACCAGCTTCGGCGAGAACGTTACCGGCTGGAGCGAGGCCAATTGCGTCGGCAAGGGCAAGGCGGCGATCAAGTTCGAAGGTACGGCCGATTCCAACGCCGCCCGCCTCGGCATGAAGCAGGGTCGTTATGACGCCGTCGTCCAGGGCATCGAAACCATCGCCTACCAGATGCGCGTTGAGCCGGACACATTTACGTTGGTCGGCGATCCACTCATCAGCAACGACACCTTTGGCATCGGCTTCAAGAAGGACAATTCGGGCTTGCGCGACGCAGTTGCCGGTGCGCTCGACGAGCTGATCAAGGATGGCACCTATAGCCAACTCCTGACGAAGTGGGGCCTGGTCCATAACGCTGTACCGAACGCCGTGATCAACGGCGTCAAGTAAACCGCCTCTTCCGCCCCCGCATCCGATCTTTCTGAGACGACCGGGCGGCAACCATTCCAGAGTTCTACCGCTTTTCAACCGGCCGCGGAGCCGGAACGGCAGAGCTTTGACTCTAGAAAACCGCTCCCGGCGCTCCGGTCGGGTGCGGTCGCCAACCGGACAAACACCATGCTCACCGAACTTTCCCTTTCCGCTGACCTTCGGGCTTCGCGCTGGCCAGCCGGAAAACAATCCGCCGTCGCGCTCGCCTTCGACGTCGACGGACCGACCGGCGACGCAATGCTCGACGGGTCGCTGCTTTCCAACCCGCGCTATTTCACCCAGGGCGCCTACGGTCCCTGGAAAGCCCTGCCGCGCCTGCTCGATCTGCTCGGCGCCTATGACCTCAAGGCAACCTTCTTCATTCCTACATGGGTCGTGCTGCATTGGGGTGAGCGCTGCGAGCGTATCATCCGCGAAGGGCACGAGGTCGCCTATCACGGACACCGCCACGAGGTTTTCATCGATCTGAGCCGCCAGCAGCAGCTCGACATCATGGAGCGCTCCCGCGCGATCTTTCAGGAGCGGCTTGGCGTCACCCCGATCGGTTTTCGCACGCCATCGGGCGACTGGAGTGCGGAAACTGCGCACATCCTGCGTGCCTTCGGCGTGCTCTATTCGAGCTCGATGCGCGGCGACGATCGACCCTATTTCCACCCGAGCGCCACGCCCGAACATGGCCTCGTCGAAATCCCGGGGCGCTGGGACATCGACGACTATACGGCGCTCGCCTACACGGAGGAGCCCGACTTTCCCATAGGTCTCGACCGGATCTCCGACTACCGCACGGTCGAGAAAAACTGGCGCGCCGAGTTCGAGGGATACCACCGCGAGGGTCTCTGCTGGACGACCATCCTGCATCCCAAGGTCTGCGCCAAACCCGGCCGTCTCTCGATCCTGGACGGGCTTTTCCAGGCAATAGCAGCACATGGCGACGCGGTGTGGGCGGCGCGTTGCGGCGATATCGCTCGCTGGTGGATCGACCAGCATTCCCCCGGTGACCGGCATGGGAGGTCGGCATGAACGAACTCACGGCAATGACGTGGCCTGAGGGCAAGCGCTGCGCGGTTCTGGTCTCTGTGCTGTTCGACGACGGCATGGATGCGGTGGCCACCGCTCCGGATCTCCTTGAGCGTAGCAAGAGCTTCTCCGTCTGGAAATATGGCGCTGCGCGCGGTGTCGAAAGGCTGTGCCGGACCTTTGCGTCCTCCGAAATCGCTACCAGTTGGTTCGTGCCGGGGCAGGTAGCGGAAGAGCATGCCGCTCTTCTGACGGATGTTGCCGCAACCGGCCATGATCTCGAAAGCCATGGTTGGGCCTTCGAACGCCACGATCGCCTGCCGGCGGCGCAAGCGCTGGAGCTCTTGAAGCGGTCGCGCGATGTCCTCGCAAGGCTATCGGGCCGGGCAGCGACAGGCTTTCGTCTCCCCGGCGGAAACTGGCCGCGCGGCTTCGACCGATTGCTGTCTGAAGCGGGGTACTCGTGGTCGGCTTCGCTCAACGGCGACGACGTTCCCTATCTGCATCCCTCGCGTCTGATCGAGATACCAGTTCATGTCGAGCTGGAGGATCGTCCCTATTTCCAGTTCAACTTCACCCCGGCCTTCCCCAAGGGTCAAAGCCGCATCCCGCCTTATAACGGCGTTCTCAACAACTGGATCGCGGAGTTCGAGGCCTATCGTCGCTTCGGTCTCTGCTACGTACTTCAGCTTCGGCCGGAATGGAGCGGCACGCCCGGAAGAATCTCAATCGTCGAAGATCTCTTGGCGCACATTTGCGGCTTCGACGACGTCTGGTTCGCCACCGGCGCGATGATCGCCGACTGGTATCGGACAATCGGCGTCGCGCCGCCGCCGTCCCACCCCCTTCGCGTTTACGATGCTTATCAGCGGGAGCATCAATCCCATGACTGAGACCGTCCTGCATTCGCTGGCGCGCAAGGTCGTCGCCACGGCGTTTGATGATTTTCCCGAAGCGACCGTCAAGAAGGCGAAGCTGCACATTCTCGACACCTTCGGCGTTGCTGTAGCGGGCTCGGTCTCCGCCGAGACACGCATGACACTGTCGGCTCTCGGTGCTGGGGCGTCAAACGGCGCTTCGGTCATCTGGGGGACGCCGCTTTTGCTCGATGCCCGCACCGCCGCTCTCGTCAACGGCGTTTCGGCCCATGCCCTCGAACTCGATGATAGCGGTGGTTGCGACCACTCAGGCGCCGTCGTCCTGCCGGCAGTCGTGGCTGCCCTCGGAGAGATACAGCGACCTGTTCATGGCCGGGAACTCCTGAAAAGCGTCTTGATCGGATACGAGGTCGGCCGGCGCGTGCTGGAAGCGGCCGGCGGCTACGAGACGCACAACGGGCTCGGCTGGCACTCCACAGGAACTTGCGGCATCTTCGGCGCCGCGGCGGCCGTTGGCACCTTGCTTAGTTTTGATGCCGAGCGAATGGCCTCCGCTCTTGGTCTTGCCTGTTCCTTTGCGAGCGGCACATGGGCTTTTATCCACGATGGCAGCCCGGCGAAGAAGCTTCACGCCGGCCGTGCCGCCGAAGGGGGTCTTCTGGCCGCGCGTCTTGCCGCCAGCGGCTTTGCCGGTCCTGGCGGCGTGTTTGAAAAGGGTGCGTGGGGAAGCTTTTTTCAGGCGTTTTGTCGGGGCGCGGGGGATCTGGAGGCACTCGACCGCGCGTTCGGCGAGAACTGGCGTATCAACCGCTGCTCAATCAAACCTCATGCCACCTGCCGCGGCACCCATTCGGCAATCGACGCGGTAGACAAGTTGCTTGGCGATCATGATCTGAAGAGTGCCGATGTCGCTGCGATCACCGTCGACATGAGCGGTTTCCAGTTCGGCATGTGCGGTGGCAAGACATTGAGTTCGCGGGCGCAGGCACAGATGAGTTTGCCCTATGCGGTCGCCGCACGGCTCCGGTACGGCAAGGTGTCGCTCGCAGAGCTTGAGGAGCGAGCTTGGCGTGACGCGAGCATCGAGCAATGGCTCGGCCGGATTGAGGTGCGCATTGATCCGTCCATGTCCGACGAGGCGGAACCTGCAATTGCCCTTTCAACGCAGGACGGGAAGCGCCTGAAGACCACGGTGGAGTTCCCGCTCGGCAGCCCTGCAAATCCACTGAGCGACGACCGACTGATCGGCAAATACAACGAGCTCTCTGGCACCGTCTTGCCGGAGAAAAAGGCCGCTTACCTGCGCGATTGCGTTCTTGCGCTCGACAGTTTCGTCGATGCTCGGGCTCCTCTGGAGCTGCTGCACTGACGCCACGTCGGCCCAAGTGCCGGAGCCAAACCCCTAGAAAATGCTGAGAGGATCAGATGACAGCACAGGCACACGCGACTTGGTCGCCGCTTTTCAAGGAAGCCGTTTCCACGGACTTTCGCGATTTTCACGAATGCCTCGACCAGGACAAGCGCATCGCACTTTACGACGTCGCCGGCTCCAAGGTCCACGCCAGCATGCTGACGCGCGCGGGGATTCTGACGGCAGAGGAAAACGGGCAGATCCAGGGCGGGCTCGATCAGATCGCCGCGGAGATGCGCTCCGGCACCTTCGCCTGGAAAAAGGAGCTTGAAGATGTTCACATGAACGTCGAAAATCGCCTGACCGCACTCGTCGGCGACGCCGGCAAGAAGCTGCACACGGCGCGCTCCCGCAACGATCAGGTGGCAACGGATATTCGCCTCTATGCCCGTGCCGAGTTGGACGCGCTTGCATCCGAGCTGAAGGCGCTGGTGCTGTCGTTTGTCGATCTTGCTGACGAGCATGCCGATACGATCATGCCTGGTTTTACCCATCTGCAGGTCGCACAGCCCGTCACATTCGGTCACCATATGATGGCCTATGCTGAGATGTTCTTGCGCGACATCGAAAGGGTGAAACAGGCTCGCGAGCGGCTCAATGTCTCTCCGCTCGGCGCGGCAGCGCTTGCCGGCACGGGTTATCCGATCGATCCGGCCTATAGCGCTGCGGAACTCGGTTTTGCCCGCGCCTTCCGCAACTCGCTCGATGCCGTTTCCGATAGGGATTATGTCGTCGACATCTGCGCCGCCGGCGCCTTGATCCTCGGACATCTCTCTCGCTTTTGCGAAGAAGTCATCCTTTGGTGCACACCGATGTTCGACTTCATCGAAGTCGGCGACCAGTTCTGCACCGGTTCCTCGATCATGCCGCAAAAACGCAATCCTGATCTTGCCGAATTGGTCCGCGGCAAGGCGGCGCGGGTCATCGGCAACCTCGCGACTTCGGCGGCGTTGATGAAGGCGCAGCCGCTAGCCTTCAACAAGGACCAGCAGGAATCGAAGCCACCGCTGACCGATACGTTGGAGAATGTGCGGGGCGCGGTCACGGTAACCACCCAGATGCTCCCGACGATCAAGGTCCGCGACCGGAAGATGCTGGCGGCGGCCGAACAGGGTTATTCGACGGCGACGGATCTCGCCGACTATCTCGTGCGTGCCGGCCTGCCGTTTCGCGATGCCCATCATGCTGTAGCGGCAATCGTCGGCGCTGCTCGTGAAAAGGACCTTGCAACGCTTTCCGACATGCCGCTTGTCGAGATGCGGGCATATGCCCCTGCCATCGGCGCGGATGTCTATGAAGTGCTGACCGTCGAGGGCTCCGTTGCCAGCCGCAATCATCCGGGCGGGACCGCACCCGAGCAGGTAAGGAGCGCCATCGCCGAACTTCGTTCGCTTCTCGCCTGATCGAGCCATTCAGCGCTTTACCGCCGCGGTGGCGACTGTTTAAATGCTACGGTTGCCATCGCGGAGGAGCCCTTTGAAGCCGGTTTTCGAACAAAATCGCTTGCCGCCCTTGCAGACGCTCCAGACGTTTTCGATCGTTGCGGAAACCGGCAGCTTCACGGCTGCCGCCACCGAACTCAACTTGAGCCAGAGTGCGATCAGCCGCCAGATCCAGCAGCTTGAGCACTATTTCGGCTGCAGTCTGTTTGAGCGCCACACGCGCAAGGTGGTCATCACCGAGCAGGGGGCGGCAATCATGCCGATAGTCAACGGGTTGCTCGTCTCGTTGCGAAACTCGTTCGAGGCGACGCGAACGAAGAGCAGGTCGCTCACTATCAGGATGCCCCCGACCTTTGCCCGGCGGTGGCTTCTGCCGCGGCTGCCGGAATTGCAAAGTCGGCATGAAGATCTGAATATCACGATCGACACGGCTTGGTTTGCCCGCCCGACTTTCACGGTCGGTGACATCGATCTGCTGATCACCTACGGTAATGGTCATTGGCCCGGTATGGACGTTTTTCTGCTGCTTCCGGAAAAACTGACGCCGATGTGTGCACCCACCATGGCCGGAACGCTCGGCGATCCGGCGACGCTCGATAACCTCTCGTCCTGCGTACTGTTGCACTCCAACCCGCGTCAAAGCGACTGGACGTTGTGGCTGCAGGCGGAGGGCGCCTACGATTTTCGTGCGGCCCGCAACCAGATCTTCGATACGCAGGATTTTGCCATGACGGCAGCCGCAAGCGGCTACGGCGTCACGATGGGCGACCTTTATCTCGCAAGACAAGACTTGCAGAGCGGGGAACTGGTAAGGCCGTTCCCGCGCATCATCGACAGCGGCTACGGCTACTATGCCATCTATCCCGCTCAAGCCGAAGCCCGCAGGAAAGTGGCGGATCTGGTGGAGTGGCTGTCAGAATCGTGTCCGGAGACCGCGTCGCCTAGATCGTAATTCCGTCACAGTTGTTCGTCTGCGCCATCGAGCTCAATATCCAATGGAGAATCGGTCAGTTTCTAACGAAATCAATGTGCTAGGAACGACCTACGTGAGGGTAGCGCTGCTCTCAGCGGTTCGAATAGCGTGCAATGAACCTAACGCGGCTGAAGCCTGGGTCGGAATTTGTAACGACATCATCTTTACGGAATCTTGTAAAGATGATGTCGTTACGCTATCTAATGAGGGCAGACAGGAGTTTCCCATGCCTACCACCCGCACGAGTAGAAGTCCGGACGCAAGTGTGCCACTAAATATGCGCATCAAGCCTGCGACACGCAACTTGATCGACCGCGCCGCCGAGCTGCTTGGTAAGACGCGCACGGATTTCATGCTTGAGGCTTCCGAGCGCCGCGCTGAGGAAGTGCTGCTAGAGCGTTCCGTGTTCACGGTCAGCCCCGAAATCTATGCCGAGTACCTTGCCCGGCTCGATGCACCCGTGCAACCTAATGAGCGCCTGAAGCGCACTATGTCGACCAAAGCACCGTGGGATGAGGCGTGACTCTCAGTGCACCGACACCACTGGCCGACCACCATGAACTGGCCGATTTTAATTCCGGCGTGCCCGAACTGGACGACTGGCTGCGTCGCCGCGCCCGTACCAATCAGATAGGCGGCGCATCGCGAACGTTCGTCGTGTGTGAGGGAAACCGCGTCATTGCCTATTACGCACTCGCCTCCGGCGCGGTGAAGCAGCCGGAAGCACCTGGCCGTTTTCGGCGCAACATGCCAGATCCAATTCCAGTTGCCGTGCTTGGCCGCCTCGCCATTGATGGGGCCTATCAGGGGCGCGGCATCGGCAGAGCATTGGTGCGCGACGCAGGTTTACGCCTGCTCAATGCTGCAGAAATCCTGGGAATCCGCGGCGTGCTGGTGCATGCGATTTCCGATAGCGCGCAGGCCTTCTATGAGGCGGTTGGCTTCCTGCCTTCGCCATCGGACCCCATGATGCTGATGGTCGGGTTGCAAGATCTCAAAAGCGCGCTGAACTTCTAACCGTAGCTTGGGAACAAATCTGCTCCAGAGCAGAAGTCAGCGCGTGCCTGTTGGTCAGGCATGTTCACGTTCTGTGCTTCTGGAATCGCATAAGGTGTCGACCGGAACGGATTGCTCTCGCCGAAAGAGCGGTGCGATGACGCGGGGGCGGCCGCGAAGATGGGGAGGTCGAAGGCCTGGATCTTCAATCTGCCGGAAAAGGCAAACCGTAGCGCTCCCTCACAGTTCGCTCTTCGTAGCGGTTGCGATACACACCGCGGTCCTGAAGGATCGGGACGACCTTCTTCACGAATTCCTCGATATCGTCGGGTGCTCGTGGCGGCTGAAGCGTGTAGCCGTCGACGGTGCCGTCGTCCCACAAATCGATAAGCGCATCCGCCACCTCTTCTGCAGTCCCAAGTAGCAGGCGATGATGACCCTCGGAGCGGCGCACCACCTGTCTTGCCGTCAGTTTTTCATGCGTCAGCAGATCGGAAAGCCCCAAGCCCATCCCGACCGCCTGTAGACGGTTGGGATCCGGGATGAAGCGATCGGCGTTGAGCACCTCATCCGGATCGAAACCGGCGGGATCGATGCCGTTTTCCTTGACGAACCGCGCGATCAGACCGTCCTCCGAGCCGGCGCCGCTGAAGAGTTCGTGCTTGCGCCACGCTTCTTCTTTCGTCTCGCCGAGGATCACCACCACTCCGGGCACGATCCGGATGCCCTTGGGGTCGCGGCCGAGGGCTGTGGCGCGATCCCTGACCTTCTTGCCGAAGGCCTGGCCGGCCGGGCGGGAGAGGATGTTGCAATAGATGATCTCGCCGTGGCGGGCCGCGAGCTCGATGCCGCCCTCGGAAGCGCCTGCCTGCGCGATCACCGGATGGCCTTGCGGGCCGCGGGGAACGTTCAACGGTCCCTTGACCGTGAAATGATCGCCCTCGTGGTCGATCGCATGCGCGCTCCCGGCATCCCAGAAACGTTCGTCGGGCACATGGCCTTCCCGGGCCGGATCCCAGCTTGCCCAGAGCTTCTTGGCAACGTCGAGGAATTCGGAGGCCTTGGCGTAACGCTCGCTGCGCGGAGGCAACGGTGCTGAGCCGAAATTGGCAGCCACGTTCGGATTGAAGGACGAGACGATGTTGATGATCAACCGGCCGCCCGACACGATATCCGTCGATTGGGTCCGGCGGGCGAGATTGTAGGGAGAATTGTAGGTCGACGACATCGTCGCGACAAAACCGATGTCAGGCACCTGCGCGGCGAGCGCCGCACACAGGATCAGCGGGTCAATGGTATGAAATGGCCGGCTGTTCGGGTCGGTCATCAAAGCTGGATGATCGGAGAAGAACACGGCGTCGAACAGTCCGCGATGAGCGAGTTCCGTCAGGCGTCTGTAGTAGCCGGGATCGTAAATGTCGTGGCGGTTGCCGCTGCGGTACTTCCAGGCGGCCGGTAGATAGCCGGTCGTGTTGATGCCGACATTGAGGTTGAGCGTACGGGGCATGCGAACGAAAGTCCTTCAATAGGCCGCAGTGAAGCGGCGGCGGATGAACTGTCCCTTGTCGAGTTCATCGAGAATGGCGATGGCGAAATCGGCTTCGGAGATGCGGCTCTCGCCCGCATCGTCGCGCAGCAGTGCATCTTCGCCGAGCCTGAAACGGCCGGTCCTCTCCCCGGCCTTGATCGACAGCGGCGGGGAAACATAGGTCCAGTCAAGGTCGTGCTCGCCGCGTTTCAGGCTGCGCAGGATCTCGCGGTTGCGCAGGGTATGGGCTTTGTGGTCCGCGGGGTAGAAATCGCTGTCGACCACGTCGATGCCGGGGCTTGCCTCCAGGCTTCCAACACCGCCGACGATGATGATACGACGGACGCCCGCACGGCTGACACCTTCGAAAAGGGAGGCATGTGCTTTCTCGATGAGATCAGCGGCATCCTCCGCCGAATGGCGGCGCAGGCCAGGACTATAGGCGCTGATGACGGCGTCGTGACCGGCAACGATCTTTGCCACCTCCTCCGGATCGGCGATATCTGCCTTCAGGGCCGTCAGGCGTTCGGCGGGTTCAAGCGCGGTGGAGCGGGTCACGGCGGTCACACGGTGTCCGCGCGACAACGCCTCTTTGCGGATGTTGCTGCCGATGTTTCCGGAAGCGCCGAAGACGACGATGGGCATGATCAAATCTTTCCTGATGCTAGAGGGCAGGTATGGCCTTCAGCGGCCGAGTGGCGCCGACATTGCGCTGCATGGCTGAAAGTGACGACCGCACGGCTTCGTAGCCGTGTTCGCGCATGGCGTTTTCGTAGTCGTTCACCGCGGCAAGCGCCGGCTTGCCATGGCGCCGTGCAGCCACGAGCTCGCGAACGAGCAAGCCGGCATCGTAGAGGGCGGTGTTGCCGCCAAGCGCGCGGAAATAGGTCATTGCGTGGATGGCGTCGCCGAGCAGCGTCACCGGACCGCTTTGCCAGACCGCGCCGGGCGTGGAGCTCTTTACCTTGAGGAAGGCGACCGTCGACGGATCGCTGTGGCGAATAAGCTTCAGGATGCGCTCGTCCCAGTGGCCGATGCGCTGAAGGAGCGTTTCGAGCAGGGCCTCACCGTCGAGAGATTCAAGCACCTCGTCGGGCCCGAGTTCGTCGGTATCGTAGGCCGTGTTCCACCAGGTGTAGCTGGTCGAGTTGTTGAAGTGGAAGCCGGGGATGTCGCGGTGGCCGGGGTCTTCTGCACTGACAAAGTCGTAACGGGCATAGACGGATGGATCGACCCGGTGGCTGGTGATCATTAGGCCGCGGCCGTCGCGCGGGCGAATGTTGGTATTGAACTCCGTGAGAAGCGGCGAGATGGCCTGTCGTTCCGCCTCGTCGATCGTGATCTTGCCGGCCAGCCGCCGCACGCCGGTGTCGATGCTTTGGAGGTCAGGCAGACGTTGGCGACGTACCGCCGACCCCGCCCCGTCGGCCCCGACCAGCAGATTGGTGTGTATGGCCGTTCCGTCGGCGAAATGCGCAAGCACCGTTCCGTCGGCAAGCTGCTCGTAGCGCTCGAACCGTTTGCCTGTGTGAAAGATGCCGTCTAGCCCGGATAGGAGGATCTGGCGGAGCGTGATCCGGCTGACCGATTTCTCGATATGCGTATCCTCGGGTTCGCCTGATCCCTGGCTTGCGCTTTCCAGCCGATGGAATGCCTCGTCGAGAACAAGGCTTTCCGTCGGCGCAAGCCCAAGCGTATCAAGGAAAGCTCGAAAGAGATGAGCCGGCAGGTTCGCCCCGAGCGCGTCGATACCCCGTTGCCGGATCCGCATGCGAAAACCCTGCACATAGTCCGACCGGACCGGGTCGCGTTCGAAGACGGCGGTGTCTATGCCGTTCTTCTTCATGCCTTGCGCCAGGGCGAGACCACCCGGTCCCCCACCGATGATGGCAACGTCGACGAAGGGTATGGTCATGGCTGGTACTCGGGGACGGCAGTTTCGGCGGTCACTTGTTCGTGGATGAAGTCGGCGACGGCACGAGGCGAACGGCCAAGCAGGGTTGGAACGACGTCGGTCGTCGTCGCGGCGTGGCCGGCTGCGATCAACCTTACGAATTGCGCAACGGCGCGGTGTTCGAAGTCACCATCTTTTGGAACCGTCTGGGGCGGCTTCTCGAGTGCAGCAACCGGCCGTTTTAACGCAGCCGTCACTAGAGAAGCGATCTGACGGAATGAGACCACGTCCGGGCCGGTGAGGTTGAGCGTGCGGCCCCGGACGCGATCGGCCAGGAGTTGGTGCACGGCGACATCGGCAATGTCACGGGCGTCGATGTAGCCGATGCCGGCGTCGAGGTTGGCTGCGACGACCTGATTGTTCTTGATGGCGTGCCGGATGGTGTTGGCGAGCGAGACCTGCATCCAGGCATTGGGACGAAGCGAAACGGTCTCGTTCGGAAGGCCATTCAAGTGTCGTTCCACGGCCGCGTGCGCTTCGCCGGAGATCGAATTCCCCGGCGGCTCGATCGTCCAGTCGGAGCCCGATATCTTGACGATGCGGGCCACGTTTGCGGCGACGGCAGCATCGGCGACAGCGATCTGATCCGTGACGAGCCTCGTGCTGATGGGGGACAACAGAAGGAGGCGTCCAACGCCTCGAACGGCCGCGTCGAGTGCGGCGCGGTCGCCAAAATCACCGGCCGCAATCCGGACAGCTTCGCCGAACAGGGCACGTGCCGTCTCCGGGCGTCGGGTAAAGACGCGAACCGGTTGCCCGTGCGCGAGCAGTCGTTCGACAACCAGACGCCCGAGCTTGCCGGTGGCGCCGGTAACGAGGATCGGCGTGGCGCTCATGCGGCCGACCGCTGCGAGGCGGCCTCCAGTGGTCGGCGGTCGATCCAGCCGAAGACATCGAAATCATCAGGGATGAAATCCCAATCGAGAAGGAAGCGCTTGAAGTGATCGAACGCGGCGACCTGGTCTTCGTCCAGTGCCAATCCGAGATGGCGATGGACGTCCGGGCCATTGGCCGCCCAGACTGCGTCCTCGCCGACGCCGATCTCGTTGGCGATGAACCGAACCGCCGTATCCGGGTTCGAAGCCGCCCAGTCGCCGACACTGGCAACGGTCGACACCAAATCGACAACGAGGTCGAAATACTCATCAAGAATGCGGGCGTCGACTGTCAGCGGTCTTGGCGTGCCATTGTTGATGCGGATCTTCGGATCCGGATGGAAGCCGAATTCCGCCACCACCACGGCGCCGATCTGATTGGCGAGCACGATCCCTTCCGCACCTTTGACGAAGAAAGCGTCGATCTTGCCCGAGGCCAGGGCCAAAAGTTCGTCGCCATAGGGGTATCGGCGCTTCAAGCCCAGAAAGGTGGCATTGCCACGTTCGATCAGGTTGCCCTCGTTAGTGTCGAGATAGACGAGTTCGACATCGCCGGGATCGAGGCCGTCGAGCGAAAGCGCCGAGACGATGCCTTTCAACGCGGTGGCCCGCTGGAAGTCGACGACGTCGGAATTGGGCTTGCGCGGCACACCGATGCGGCGGCCTTTCAGGTCACCCGCTATAGCAATGCCGGAACCTGGAAGCGCTATGATCGCCTGGAACTCGTCGGTTGTGGTGATGCCGACGACGCGTGTCTCACGACCGCCGGATCGCGCCCAGATCGGTGGAATGTTGCCGCCTTGCCGGAACGAGTAATCCAGCGCATGGGTAAAATGGCTCTGGCGGACCGACGGGTCTTTGCTGTCGCGGATCGAGCGCACTGCAACGCCGGCGCTCTGAAACTGTTTGTCGATCCAGCCGAGCTGATGGGCGATCGACAGTGGGGTCGGGGCGGGGCAGCGCGTGTACCAGACGGAAGAGAGGGATGACATCACGGAACTCCTAGCGGCCGCCGACAACGGCAAGACGAGGTTGCTGTTGAGGCCGAACGGGTACCGGCTCGATGGCGACGGCAGGCGCAGCGGCATGCCGACTGAACGCGGTTTTGGCGAGCATCGTCCGAATGAGGTTGTTCTGCGGCGCGTGCGCCTTGCCGGAGAGCGCGTCACGATGGTGACGTTCCAGCGGATTGTCACGGCTGATGCCAGGATTGCCGCCAAGCTCAAGGGCAAGGGTCGTCACCGTGATTGCGTTGGCGATCACCGTGTGTTTGACCGCGGCGGCATCAGCGCCAAAGGCGCGTCCGCTGTCGAAATCTTCGGCGATGGAGCGCAGGAGCCTGCGGTTGACCGTCAGCAAGACCTCGATCTCCCCAAGACCATCTTGGATGCGGGGAACGGTCGAAAGCGGCGCGCCGAGGCTTGCCGGCGCCCGCGAGGTGGTGAAGTCGATCAGCCAGTCGCGTGCACCGCGCGCGGCTCCGTCATAGATCGCCGGGACGAGACTGAAGTACCAGGCGCCCATGCGCTCGTCGCGTTTCAGGCCCTCGCTCGCCGGTGCGATGTCGAGAACATCCTCCAGCGGGATCGCGACGTCATCGAGGATCAGGTCATCGCTGTTGGTTGCCCGCATGCCCGTCGCGTTCCAGGTCTTTTCGACGCGAATGCCGTCGGCCGATGTCGGCACGAGGAACGAGCCCAGTCGCGGTTCGGGTTCGTCGGTCACCGCAAGAACCGACACCCAGCGCAGCAGCGGAATTCCGGTGGCATAAGTCTTGTGGCCGGTAATGCGCCACTGATCCCCAACGCGTCGGGCAATCGTTTCCGGCAAGGACCCATGCGACGGCGAACCGACGCGTGGCTCCACCTGCGCGGCATTGATCAGCGCCACGCCCTCGCGGTTGGCCCTGGTAACACGCTCGACAAGGTGCAGCGGCCATTTGCCTGAGGTGCGCACCGAATAGTGCTGGTTGTAGTGCATCGAAAGGACGAGAGCGGTTGAGGGCTCACCACGGGCAATTGCCGAGATTACAGAGAGCGCCTCCGTCAGTCCGCCACCGAGACCGCCGTGCTCGGGCGCCGTTACCAGGCCTAGCAGTCCCGCCTCATGGAGCGCGTCGAAATTGGCGAACGGGAATTCACCGGTTTCATCGTAGTGACGTGCTGTCAGGGCGAAGCGTTGTCCGAGCTCTTCGGCCCTGGCAATCACCGGCTCGAAACGTGTGGGATCGGTCATCGGTTTCTCTCGTTCAGGCGACAGCGCGGGTTTCTAGCTCTGCCCAGGGACGGCGGTCGACCCACTGGTCGATCTCGAAGTTCGTGGCCAGGAACCCCCATTCATGCAGGAAGTCCTTGTAGTGCCCGATCGCCTCGACAAGCTCCGGTTCGAGGCCGATGCCGAGATGTTTGTGGAGATCAGGACCATTGGCCGCAGCCACGACCTCTTCCGATGCGCCGACTTCGCGGGCAACGAAGCGGCGCACCTCGTCCGGATGTTCTTCGGCCCAGGCACCGGCCTGCTTCAAAGTCGCGATCAGCTTGGCGACGAGATCGGGGCGGTCTTCCGCCAGCCGTTCATCGACGGTCAGCACCCGTGGGGATCCGGAATTGATGCGGATCTTCGGGTCGGGGTGGAAGCCGAATTCCACGACCGTGTGGGCCGCGAAGAGATTGGCGACCGCAATGCCGGGCGTGCCTTTGACATAGATGGCGTCCACCTCGCCACGCAGCAGCGCGGCGATCTCCGGACCATAGGCCTGTCGGTTTCGCAGTCCGTAGAGCTGCGGCCCCTCGCTACCGTCGAGCACGCTTTCGGAAAGAGGGATATCGACGATCTCGACATCGGAGGGTGCGAGCCCTTCGAGCGAAAGAGCGGAAACAAGGCCTTTCAGCGCCGTAGCGGCCATGAAGTCGACGATGCCTGGCGGACGGCGCGCAATGCCGAAGCGCCGGCCGACGAGGTCGCGTGTCGTTTTGATCCCGGTCGCCGGCAGCGTGATGATGGCCTGGAACTCATCCGTCCAGGTGATGCCGACGAGCCGCGTCGGGTTGCCTTCCGAGCGGGCGCGGATCGGCGGGACATTGCCGCCATGGCGAAACGAATAGTCGAGATGGTGATCGAAGTGGCTGGACCGGATGGAGCGATCCTTGCTGTCAATAATGGAGTTGAGCGTGATGCCCTCGGCGGCAAATACCGTGTCGAGGAGGCCAAGCTGGGTGGCAAGCCCCACTGGCGTCGGCACGGGGCAGCGGGTGTACCAGATTTGTGAGATGGCATTCTTGCGTGTCACGGGATCCTCCGCTGTCTTTGATGGGATGTGCCGGGAAGCGTTTTTCGTTCGAGCGCGTCTTCCTGGTCTGTCATTGCGAGGGTCGTACTAATTTCGGATTTGTATTCCAAGAATGGTGCGGATCGCGCGAATTCGCAGGAATGGTGTTCCTGTAATCGAGCAATCGCAGGGTGAAATTACTAAAACAGATTTGACAAAGCCTATGTAATTAGTCAACTATAAAAATCATCCACGGCGAAAGGTCAGGCCGAGGTGAAGGTTCGCTGTTGGCGGACAGCCAAACGGAGAGGCGACATCGATGCCGGTGCTGATCAGAATTGCGCGAACGCTTCGACGAACGCTTCTGCAGGCGGTTCCGACGATCCTCGGGATTGTGATCCTGAATTTCTTCCTTTTGCAGTTGGCACCTGGCGACGCGGCGGATGTTTTGGCAGGCGAGGCGGGATCGGCGACGGAAGAGAGTGTCGCTGCGCTCAGAGCCCGCTTCGGGCTGGACAGCCCGGTGCTTGAACAACTGGCGACCTATCTCGGCAACCTCGCCCAGTTCAGCCTCGGCTTTTCCCCGCGCTACGGAATGCCGGTCGCTGACCTGATCGCCCAGCGCCTGCCGGGAACGCTGACCCTGATGGCTGTGGCCCTCTTCATCGCGATCCTTCTCGGGGTCCTCCTGGGATCGCTGATGGCGACATTTGCAGGGCGGATCCCCGACCGGCTGCTGTCTGTGTTCTCGCTGCTTTTCTACTCGATCCCGAGCTTCTGGATCGGCCTGATGCTGATCGTGCTCTTTTCGGTCAAGCTCGGCTGGCTGCCGAGCGGCGGTGCGGGCACGATCGGCTCGCAGCTGAAAGGGTTCCCGGCGCTCTTCGACAAGGCGCGCTATATGGTGCTGCCGGCGACGTCGCTCGCGCTGTTCTACGTCGCGATCTATGCGCGGCTGACACGTGCCGCCATGCTCGAAGTCAAGAACCAGGATTTCGTGCGCACCGCCTATGCCAAGGGGCTGACGCCGTTTGGGGTGACCGCAAGGCACATTCTGCGCAACGCGCTGATCCCGATCACGACCATGGCCGGCATGCATATCGGCGGCATGCTCGGCGGGGCGGTGGTGGTGGAGACGGTCTATAGCTGGCCGGGTCTCGGCAGACTTGCCTTTGAGGCGGTCATGGGGCGGGATTTCACCGTGCTGCTCGGCATCCTGCTCCTGTCCTCTCTTCTCGTCATCATCGCCAATGCTGCAGTGGACCTCGTCCACGCCTGGCTCGATCCCCGAATTGGAGCTCGCTGATGTCCGCCACTGACTTCGGGGCTTTTCCAGCTGTCACGGGCGGCGCCTATGCTGCTCCGGCCACGAACGAGCAGGCAACCGCGCCGGAACGTCCGGCCTGGTCCAACGTAAAGGCGCCCGACGCGCGCTCCCAGCCAACCGCCGCGGTCGCCCTCACCAACGGGCGGAGGGCACTGAAGGTCTTTCTCGCCAACCCCAATGCGCTGTTCGGCACCGCATTTCTCGCGTTCGTGATCGCCGTCGCGCTGCTGGCGCCGGTGCTTTATCCGGACGACCCCCTGTCGATGGTCGGAAAACCGTTCCTTTGGCCGGGCCAGGATCCGGCTTTCCCGCTCGGCACGGATTCTCTTGGGCGTGACGTTCTGGCTGGCATCCTGCACGGTTCGCGCATCTCCTTGTTCGTCGGGCTTATGGCGACAGCGCTCGGTCTCACCTTCGGCGTCTTTGTCGGTGCGATTGCCGGTTACTTCGGCGGCTGGGTCGACGACCTCCTGGTCAGGCTCATCGAGATCTTCCAGACCCTGCCGAGCTTCGTGCTTCTCGTCGTTCTGGTCGCGATCGTCCAACCTTCGGCAACCACCGTCACGCTTGCGATCGCCGTCATCTCCTGGCCGACGGTCGCGCGGCTGACGAGGGCCGAATTCCGTGCAATCCGTGAAAAGGATTTTGTCATGGCCGCACGCAGCCTCGGCTTTGGCCATGGACGGATCATCTTCCGTGAGATCCTGCCGAACGCACTGCCGCCGATCATTGTCACCTCTTCGGTCATGGTCGCAACCGCGATCCTGATGGAATCGGCGCTTTCCTTCATGGGCCTCGGCGATCCGAACGTGGTGAGCTGGGGCTCGATGATCGGCACCGGCCGCGAGCTGGTCAGAACCGCCTGGTACCTGACCGCGCTTCCGGGCCTGGCGATCGTCTTCACCGTGCTTGCGCTCAATCTCATCGGGGACGGTCTGAACGACGCCCTCAATCCTCGCTTCTCGCAGGACCGTTGACGATGGCGCCGCTGCTTCAGGTCGAAAACCTCACCATCGGCTTTCCGCGCGCCGAACCGGTCCGCAATCTGTCTTTCGAGGTCGGGGCGGGCGAGACGCTGGCGATCGTCGGAGAATCCGGTTCGGGCAAATCGCTGACGGCGCTCGCCCTGATGAAATTGCTGCCGGGCGCAGCACAAGTGACCAGCGGCCGCATCGTCTTTGACGACCGGGACCTCCTGGATCTGGATGCGCGCGAAATGCGCCACCTGCGCGGGCGCGAGATCGCCATGATCTTCCAGGAACCGATGACGAGCCTCAATCCCGTCATGTCGATCGGCCGGCAGATCGGCGAAGTGCTGAAGGTGCATGAAAAGCTCTCGGGCAGGGCGGCGCGCGAACGGGCGATCGAGCTGCTGAAGCTCGTGCGTATCCCGGCCCCCGAAAAACGGGTCGACGACTATCCGCATCAACTGTCGGGCGGCATGCGCCAGCGGGTCATGATTGCCATGGCGGTTGCCTGCCGACCGAAACTGCTGATTGCCGACGAACCGACGACGGCTCTCGATGTGACGATCCAGGCGCAGGTGCTCGACCTGCTCGACACCCTGCGGCGCGAACTGCAGATGGCGGTGGTGCTCATCACCCACGACCTCGGCGTCGTCGCGCAATGGGCCGACAAGGTCGTCGTCATGTATGCCGGCCGCAAGGTCGAGCAGGCGTTGCCTGGCGATCTCTTCAACGATCCGCTGCATCCCTATACACGCGGGCTGCTTTCGGCCTCGCCGCGTCTGAAGACCGATTTTCACTATCTGAACGGTCCGCTCACCGAGATCCCCGGATCGATCGTCTCGGCGGCAGGCGAGGTCGGCTGTCCTTTCAGGCCGCGCTGTCGCCAAGCGCGCGCGAGCTGCGGCCATCAGGTACCACCCTTGATTGCTCAAACGCCGGACCGGCTCGTTGCCTGCCCGTTCACCTCGTCCCTCAAGGCCGTCCCCGATGCCGCTCATCTCAGCCTCTGATCTCAAGACCCATTACAAGACCCGCGACGGTTTGTTGCGTTCGGTCGACGGCGTCGATCTCGTGGTCGAGCGTGGCGAGACCGTCGGGCTTGTCGGCGAAAGCGGTTGCGGCAAGTCGACGCTTGGCAAGACACTTCTGCGCCTGGTCGATCCGACCGCGGGGCAGATCGAGTTCAAGGGCGAGGACATCACCGCACTGGATCAGGGGCGGCTCAGAAACGTCCGCAAATCGATCCAGATGATCTTCCAGGACCCGTTCGCATCGCTCAATCCGCGACACACAATCGGTGAAATCCTGGAAGCGCCGCTGATCGTGCACAAGGCCGGCAGCCGGTCGGAGCGCCGTCGCACGGTCGCCAGCATCGTCGCCAAGGTCGGGCTGCCTGCCGATGCCATCAATCGCTACCCGCACGAATTCTCAGGCGGCCAGCGGCAGAGGATCGGCATTGCCCGGGCGCTGCTGCTCAATCCGGATCTGATCGTCTGCGACGAGCCCGTTTCGGCACTCGACCTGTCGATCCAGGCACAGATCCTGAACCTCTTGGTGGAGATGAAGAAGGAGTTCGGTCTCTCCTACCTTTTCATCAGCCACGACCTGTCGGTGGTGCGCTACTTCTGCGATCGGGTTCTGGTGATGTATCTCGGCCGGATCGTGGAAAGTGCCGATAACGAGACGCTCTGGTCGGACCCGCGCCATCCCTATACGCGCGCGCTGATGGGTGCCGTTCCCGATCCGTCGCGGCCGAGACAGGCCGCTCCGCTCGGCGGCGATCTGCCGAGCCCGAGCAACATTCCGTCGGGCTGTCGGTTCCACACCCGCTGCCCGCTGGCGACCGAGCTTTGCCGCGTCGCCGAGCCCGAATTCCGCTCCATCAAGCCGGGCCACCAGGTGGCCTGTCATGTTGCGGACCACATCAACTGAAATGGAGAACTTGAATGGTTGAGTACCGCTATCTTGGGCGCAGTGCCCTCAAAGTGTCGCCGCTGACGCTCGGATCCATGATGTTCGGCAACCAGACGCCGGATGACGTCGCCTTCCGCATCATCGACAAGGCGCGCGAACAGGGCATCAACTTCATCGACACGGCCGACGTTTACCACGACGGCAAGTCGGAAGAGGTGGTCGGGCGCGGCATCAAGGCCCACCGGGATCACTGGGTGCTGGCGACCAAGTTCGTCAATTCGCACAAGAAGGGACCCAACCTCGGCGGCTACTCGCGCAAATGGGTCTATCAGACTGTCGAAAACTCGCTGCGCAATCTCGGCACCGACTACATCGACATCCTCTATTTCCATCGGGCCGTGTTTGACGCGCCGCTGGAGGAACCCGTCAGGGCCATCGCCGATCTGATCAAGGCCGGCAAGCTGCGCTACTTCGGCGTCTCCAATTTTCGCGGCTGGCGCATTGCCGAGATCGCGCAGCTGGCAGACGAACTCGGAATCGACAGGCCGGTCGCAAGCCAGCCGCTCTACAACATCGTCAACCGCACGGCGGAGGCAGAGCAACTGCCGGCCGCCGCCGCCTATGGGCTCGGCGTCGTCACCTACAGCCCGCTGGCACGCGGCGTTTTGACCGGCAAGTACAATCCCGGCGAGGCGCCGGGCGCGGAGACCCGTGCCGGCCGCGGCGACAAGCGCATGCATGATGTCGAGTTCCGCGACGAATCCATTGCCATCGCCAAGCAGATCGCAACCCACGCTCAAGCCAAGGGTATTGCAGCTGCGGATTTCGCGCTTGCCTGGGTGCTGAACAACCGGCTGGTCACCTCGACGATCGGCGGGCCGCGCACCGAAGAGCAGTGGGACGGCTATATCCGCGCGCTGGATGTGAAGATCGATGCCGAGGACGAGGCCGTGGTCGACCGGCTGGTCGCCGCCGGCCACCCGTCGACGCCTGGGTTCACCGACCCCGGCCATCCGCTCGAGGGCCGTTTCCCGCGTTCTGGCGCGGCGGAGGCGGAGATCATTCCGCTCGCACGGGCGCAACGCGTCGCCTGAGGCGTTTTAGCCCGGCGCACTGCCGAGGCCGATCATGATCAAGAGAAGAAGCGCCGGATCGTCGATCCGGGGCTTCTTGGTGTCGGCTTTACTCTGATGCTACGGCTCTCGTCTCGCGCAGGCCGAGCAAGCGTCTGGCATTGCCGCCGGCGACAAGCTGGGCCTCGCTTTCGTTTAGCCCAGCTTCCGCGAGGCTGTCGGGCAGGCTCTTGTGATCAAGTGCTGCAAGGATGGGCCAGTCCGTGCCGGCCAGCACCCGCTCGGCGCCGAAGAAACCGGTCAGGGTGCGGATGATCTCGGTATCGTGCCCCATCGTGTCGAAATAGATGTTGGGACGTTTGCCGGCCGCTCGCTCTGCCCGGCTGTAGATGCCGCCGCGTGCCGCCTGGACGATGGCGCCGAGGCCGAGTGTTGCGAAAATCAGATGCAGATCCGGGAGCTCGTCGAGCACTGTCGACTGGATAACCGACAGGAAGGCGACGCCGTTCATCAGCCCGCGGCCGAGCGAATTGCCGAGCCTGCCTGCGCCATCGATCAGCGCTTGCGCATTGGGATGGGCGACCGGATGGACGAAAACCGGCACCTTGTGGCGTGCTGCGACTTCGAGCGTCGGACGCACAGCGGGATCGGCGAGGAATTTGCCGTTCCGTGCGGAATCGATGACGAGACCGGAAAGCCCGAGCTCGACGATCGCGCGCTCGGCCTCACGCGCGCCTTCCTCGCCGGCAAAGGCGTCGACGACGCCAAAGCCGGCCAATGCCGGGTGATCGCGCGACAGGGTCGCCAGCCAGTCGTTGGCTTCCCGCAAGGCGGAAAGCGGCACAGGCCCTTCGAGGCCGAACAGGCTCTCGATCGTCGCAGTGACGATCGCCAGCGACACGCCTGCGGCCGCAAATTCGTCCACAAGCGCTTGAGGTGTGGTGATCTTGCGATAGATCTCCGGCGTGAAGCCGCCGACAGGCTTGGCGTATCTGCCGCCTGGTCTCCAGGCCGGCGGCCAGAGGTGCACATGGATGTCGACGATATCGAGCGGCGCGGTCATTCGGCGGCAACCTTTCTGGCTTCGCGTTCGGCGATACCCGCTTTGACCAGCGGCACGACATCACGTCCATAGGTGACGGTATCTTCCGTCGGGTAAAAGCCGCGAACGAGGAAGTTGGAGACCCCGGCGTCGTAGTAATCGAGGATGGCGTCGGCGACCTGCTCAGGCGTGCCGACCAGCGCTGTAGAGTTTCCGCCGGCGCCGCTCGCTTCCGCGACTTCGGTCCACAGCCGCTTGTCGAGGACCTTGCCGCGGCTGGCGGCCTCCCGTAGGCGAACGGAACCGACGTTCGTCGGCAGCTTCTCGCCGTTGCCGCCGGCCGAGCGTGCGACCTGCGCCTTGACCTTATCGAGGATATCCGCTGCCTTTGCCCAGGCCGCGTCTTCAGTCTCCGCCACGACGGTACGAAAGGCGAGGGTGAAGCGGATATCGTCTGCGGCGCGACCATTGGCAACCGCAGCCGCCCGCACCTTCCCGATGGTTTCCCGCGCGCCGTCGAGCGGTTCGCCCCAGAGCGCGTAGATATCCGCATGCTTGCCGGCAACGGCGATCGCCGCGTCCGAGGAACCGCCGAAGGAAATTGGAATCCGTGGCTTCTGGAAGGGCTTCACCTGGCTGAAGGCGCCCTTGAATTTATAGAAGCGCCCGTCGTGGTCGAAGGGCTGGTCGCTCGCCCAGACCTTCTTCAGCACCGTCAGGTACTCGTCTGTGCGGGCGTAGCGGGTATCGTGGTCCTCGAAGTCGCCGTCGCGAGCCTGATCCGCGTCGGATCCACCAGTGATGATATGCACCCACACACGCCCTTCCGAGAACTGATCCAGTGTGGCGAGCTGGCGCGCGCCGAGTGTCGGGGCCATCAGGCCGGGCCGGTGGGCAAGCAGGGCCCCGATCCGGTCGGTCTGGCTGAAGACATAAGCCGCGATCTGATTGTTGTCGGGCCATTGCGCGAATTGGCCGATCAGCAGGCGGTCGATGCCTGCCGCTTCCGCCGCCTGGACGTGATTGCGGATATAGGCCTTGTCGATGACTGGACCGGACGCGGGCACAATGTCGGACCCTTGCCTGTTGGACGTGTGGCCGATGAATTCGGGGCGCATGGAGGAACTCCTTCAAAAGGCTAGGTGCGTAGAGTTCAATAATCTATGTATTAGATGTATTTTGTCGATTGCGTTTTGCGGGCCAATCTTGGGATGGCGTTGTCACGCGATCGGCCATTGCCGAAATTTTTCCTCCCCTAGAGCCCGCTCCGGCCCTCGCACTGTCCGCCCGCAGGCCAGGCATCCGGCAAACGGAGTGGCCTGAGTAGCTTTTTTCATAAAAGCCGCGGAGTTTAGAATTACACCATCTCGATAAATATAGTAGATTTTATATGGTCTGGCTAACACCTCCATCGGGTGCTGGAGAAATCGGCGTTGCCTGCGCTTCGCCTGCTAGGGGATACTCAGATGATAGCAAGACATAACGGGACTTTGAAGCCGACGCGCCGCGCGTTCCTCCTTTCCTCCGTTGCTCTGGCGACTGCGATTGCCGTGCCATTGCTGCCGGTGCCCTCGTTCGCGGCGGAGGAGCCGACGCGCGGCGGCAGCGTCTCGATCAACATCGGCACCGAGCCGCCCGTGCTCGTGCTCATCGCCCATAGCGCCGGCGCCGCCTACTATATCAGCGGCAAGGCGACTGAGAGCCTGCTGACCTATGACAAGGACTTCAATGCTCAGCCGTTGCTCGCCACGGAGTGGACGGTGAGCGAAGACGGCCTGCGCTATTGGTTCAAGCTACGTCAGGGCGTTCGTTGGCACGACGGCAAGGATTTCACCGCCGAGGATGTCGCCTTTTCGATCCTGGCGCTGAAGGAGAACCATCCGCGCGGCCGCGCGACCTTTGCCCACGTAAAAGAGGCAAATGTCCTCAATTCGCATGAAGTGGAGCTGATCCTTTCAAAGCCGGCGCCCTACCTGCTGACCGCCTTTGCCAGCTTCGAGGCGCCGATCGTTCCGAAACATCTCTACGAAGGGACGAAGATCGCGGAAAACCCGCACAACGTCGCGCCTGTTGGCACCGGCCCCTACAAGTTCGTAGAATGGGTTCGCGGCAGCCATGCGCTCTTCGTCCGGAACGAGGACTATTGGGGTTCGCCCAAGCCCTATCTCGACCAAATCATCTTCCGCTTCATCATCGATCCGGCCGCAGCCGTCGCGGCGATCGAGACCGGTGAAGTGCAGGTCTCCACGGCCAATCTACCGCTGACCGACATCGACCGCCTGAAAGCCAATCCGAACCTCGTCGTCGATACCGACCCGGCGCCCTATTCGCCGAGCATTGCCCGTGCCGAGTTCAACCTCGAGAACAAGTATCTGGCCGATATTAACGTCCGCCATGCAATTGCCCATGCGGTCGACAAGGACTTCATCGTCAACACTGTCTACCTCGGCTACGCGACCCGGCTCGATGGGCCGGTCAGCCCGGACCTTGCGAAGTTCTACACGCCGAACCTTCCCAAATACGAGTTCGATCCGGCCAAGGCCGAGAAGCTCCTGGATGAGGCGGGCTACGCGCGCGGAGCCGATGGTTTCCGCTTCAAGCTGTTCATCGATCCAACCCAGCCTTCCGGTCCTCCCAAGCAGACCGCGGAATACATAGCGCAGGCCCTTGCCAAGGTCGGCATCAAGGTGGAACTGCGGACGCAGGACTTCGCGACCTTCGTGAAACGGGTGTTCACCGATCGCGACTTCGACATCGCCATCGAAGGCATGAGCAACCTTTATGATCCGACCGTCGGCGTCCAGCGTCTCTACTGGTCGAAGAACTTCAAGCCGGGTGTCCCGTTCACCAACGGCTCCAGGTATTCGAACCCGGAGGTCGACCGGCTTCTCGAGACGGCCGCCGTCGAGATCGACCCGAAGAAGCGCCTGCAACTCTTCAACGAGTTCCAGAAGCTGGTGGTTCAGGACCTTCCGACGCTCGACATCGTCACCCCGGCGGTGATCACCGTCTACGACAAGCGGGTGAAGAACCTGAAGCTCGGCGTCGAGCATCTCTGGAGCAACGGGGCAGACATCTATCTCGACGGGCAATCGTAAATGATCTCGACGAGTAATCGTCGAAAGCGCGAGTGCAGCCGGAGGATTATCCGGCTGCATCGTCTTTTTTCCAGTCTTGGAGTTGACGCGTGACGATAACCAAGGTGCTGACCGTTCCCCGTCCGACACGTGCGGAACTTCTCGCGCGCGTCCCTGACTTTGTGTCCGAAGTCTCAAAGGGCGCGGCCGAGCGCGATCTGTCGCGCTCGCTCCCTTTCGAAGCCTTCGAACTGTTTCGTGAACTGGAACTTGGGACCCTGCGCATCCCGGTCGCCCTCGGTGGGCCTGGCGGTTCGGTTGCCGACTATATCGAGATGATCGCTGCGATCGGTGCTGCCGATTCCAACGTCGCACATGCACTTCGGTCTCATTTCAACTACGTCGAAAACGTCATCCTCAGCGAGCCTCGGGAGCGGGATGCCGGTGCCGTCGAGCTGATACTGGCCGGAAAACTCTTCGGTGGCGCCCATACTGAGCAAGGCACGGCGCGACCCGGCCAGGTGACGACGACGATCGTCAGGCAGGGCGACACCTACAGGCTCAACGGTCGCAAATGGTACGCCACGGGCACCGCCTTCGCCGACTTTGCTTCGTTCAGTGCGCTGGACGAGGAAGGGCAGGCGGTCGGCGTTCTCCTGCCGGTCGATCGGCAAGGCATCACCATTCTCGACGATTGGGATGGCATGGGGCAGCGGCTGACCGCGAGCGGCGGTGTGATCCTCGACAATGTCGAGGTGTTCCCGCACGAGATTGCCCGCCGCGCCCTCGACAATCTCGTGGGGCGCCATTGCTCGACGCTGCGACAGTTACACCTGGCTGCAAGTGCGGCCGGTGCCGTACGCAACGTCCTTTCCGATGGCCTTGCCTATGTCCGCAAGCAGGCGCGCGCCGCCGCCCACAGCAGCGCCGAAACGGCAAGCGAGGATCCCTTCGTCCAGCAGGTCATTGGCGAGATCGCTGCAAACTCCTTCGCCATCGATACGGCGGTCGCCGCAGCCGCGGAGGCGCTGGACCGCACGATCGCCGCGTTCGGCGGGGGAACCGACGTCGCGATCGAGGATGCCTTGATCGCCAGCGCGCTTTCGACGGCGCGAGCACAGCTCGTTCTTGGCCAGCTCGGATTGCGAAGCGCCGAACGCATCTTCGAACTGGGCGGCGGGTCGGCGACCTCCCGCAACAACAACTTCGATCGGCACTGGCGCAATATCCGCACGGTCCTCAACCACAACCCGCTCCTGCACAAGGCGAGGGTGCTGGGCGACTACCTGGTTAACGGGACGACCACCCATCTGAGGGAAGGAAAGGTGTTTTGACTGCGCACCCACCTGTCAAAACAGGCGCGCCGCGGGCTCTCCCAACGGTGAGCACGTGCCCGCAGGTTTTAACTGAATCCCACGGAGACCTGGTCGAGAAGTTCTTCAACTGAGCGTACGCCTCAAACGTCGCTATCTGCACTGTTTGTACTAAATTGATCGCATGATGTATCGTCGGGAACGGCGACCCAGGCTTCGCTTGAGATGGAGATCACTTTCAGGCCGTTTGATCGCACCGGTCGCTCACGGATCGCGCAGCTGATAAACAAGCCTAATCAGTTCAATCTGACCACCCGGCAGCGGCCGGACATGTTGACGGGCGCTCTATGGGTGAGATCCCCACCGGTCTTGAGGTCCAGCCCGAGGTTCGTGTCGCCGGGGTTGAGCAGCGCGAGGGCAAGCCGTAGACCTGTAAATTGGCCGGGCCGGCGGTGAGCATGCCGGCATGATAGCGGTCGAGGCTGAAACTCGTCTCACCGGCGATGAACGTGTCGCGCCCGACAATCGTACAGTTGTTATGCTCCGCCGGGTTTATCTTCCTTCTCGATTTGCCTTAGGGCGCCCTCAATCGTGGCTTTGTATCGCACGCGAGGGGGCCGCACATTGTGCGCAAACAGCATGCGGCGAGCCTGCGTAGAGGCGCCCGTGATGAAGAAGCGCACTTTGGCACGCCCAGCTTTGTGCACCGCGCCTTCAATGACACTGGCAGCAGTAGAATCGAGAAAGGAGACTGCCGAGCAATCGAGGATGAAGTTACGCCGCTGGTCGGCGATGCGGTCGAGGATTGCGCCGACAGTCGTGGCAGCGGCGAAGAAAAAGGCGCCGGAAATGCGGTAAACGACCGTGTCCGGATCGCTGGCGGCTTCCGCGCGATAAGCCTCGCGCCCGCCATTTGCCTCGTCGGCGGTGTCGTCTAGCGACGGAGGAGTGTGAGCTTCGACGGCGATCGTCTTCGACATACGGTCGATGAAGAGCACTGCTCCGAGCGCGAAACCCACGACGATGCCCTCTGTCAGGTCGCGGAAGACGACAAGCAGGAACGTGACGAGCAGCACCAGTGCATCGCCCCGCGAGGAGCGGATCAGCGCGGCCACTGATTGCGTCTCGATCATGTTCCAGGCGACGACGGTGAGCAAACCGGCGAGCGCAGAGAGCGGGATGTAGCTCGCGAGCGGTGCGGCAATTAGCATAAAGCCGAGGAGGAACAAGGCATGTAGCATCCCAGAGATGGGGCCATGCGCGCCGGCACGGACATTGGTCGCCGTGCGCGCGATCGTGCCAGTCGCACAGATGCCGCCAAACAGCGCCGAGGCTATATTGGCCAAGCCCTGCGCTACAAGTTCGCAATTGGAACGGTGACGTCGTCCTGTCATGCCATCTGCAACGACCGCCGAAAGCAGCGACTCGATTGAACCGAGCAAGGCGAAGGCAACAGCATTTGGCAAAACGGCAAGCAAAAGTTCGTTGCTCATCGCGGGAAATGAGGGCAGCGGCAGGCCGCGCGGAATGCCGCCGAAGCGAGTCCCAATTGTGTCCACAGGCAAGGAGAAGACTGCCGCGACGAGCGCGGCGGCGGCGACGGCCAGCAGCATGCCTGGCCAGCGCGGCCGCAAACGTTTCAGGGCGAGGATAGTGCCGATCGTCAGTATTGCCACGGCAAGCGCTGAAGAATTGAACGTGGGCGCTGCGGCGGTCAGTGTGGCCAGCTTCGCCAAAAGTTCACCCGGTTCCGCGCCCGACAATCTCAGCCCGAACAGTTCTTTGATCTGGCTGGCGAAGATGATGACGGCGATACCGGCGGTAAACCCGATGGTCACCGGATAGGGGATAAATTTGATATAGGTGCCGAGCCGCATATAGCCGGCGGTCAGCATGAAGAAACCTGATAGCATTGTCGCAAGAAGCAGGCCTTCCAGCCCGTGGCTGTGTACCGTCGCCGCCACGAGCACGATGAAGGCACCTGCTGGTCCACCGATCTGGAAACGGCTGCCGCCGAGAGCGGATATCAGGAAGCCGCCGACAATCGCGGTGAAGAGGCCGCGTTCGGGGGAGACGCCCGAAGCAATGGCAATCGCCATGGAAAGCGGCAAGGCCACGATCGCCACGGTAAGCCCGGCGACCGCGTCGCTGCGAAATTGCGACCAGCCATACCCCTCGCGAAGCACGGTGACGAGTTTGGGTGTGAACAATTCCCAGAACGTTGGGGCAGAAAATTGTGCCGAGTTCGGCCTGCGGGCCGTTAATACCGTCTGCGTTTGCCGCGATATCCCCATTTGTTATTCCGGCCCTTCGTTATAGGCGACGGGACGTCGACGTCACGGTCGGCGATTGCCGCCGTTGGAGAGAACTCCGCGTTTCACCTCTTCGCATCGACGGATGGACCCGGCTGGACTAGGCGGACACCGCGCCCGCCGCGCTCACTCGGCTGGTTGTCGCCGATCAGCTCTACGCCGCAGGCATTGAGCGCTTCGATCACTCGCGTCAACGTTTCGACCACGCCACGCACAATGCCCTCGCTGGCCTCCATGCGCTGGATCGTCGGTACTGACACGCCGGCCTTCTCTGCAAGCATCTTTTGGTCGATGCCGGCAAGGGCACGAGCGGCACGCATCTGTGCAGCTGTGATCATTCAGATTTGTTCCATAGCCGTTAATCTAAATTAGTGACGCATTGAAGTTCATGTTTCAAGCCTAAATCCTGAGACACCGACGATGCGCCAGAGAACTATCTCAACGGCTCGTTCGCTGGGTTCGCCTCCGGCGCTAAACCGCGATTTGATTTCGCGCGGTGACAGGGATAGAGGCACATATGAGTTTAGCAGCCGATGCCGAGAGCATCACGGCGATGCGATAAAGACAAGCAGGGTACTACAGCGGAGCGAACATGAGCGACCAGGGCGATGACTACGTTTACGACGAGGCGACCGGCGAATGGCGGCTGGCATCGGAAATCGCCGCGGAGGCCGCGAAAGCTGCGGAGGTTCGCGATGCGTCCGGTAATCTTCTTACCGACGGAGACTCTGTGGTCCTTATCAAAGACCTCAAGGTGAAGGGGGCCGGCCAGACCCTCAAGCAGGGCACAATCATCAGGTCGATCCGGCTCACCAACAACCCGGAAGAGATCGACTGCCGGCACGACGCGATCAAGGGACTGGTCCTGCGCACCGAGTTTGTCCGCAAGCGGTGACCGACGACATCAGTTGGCCGGACTTGCAGTCGGTGCGCTGTGTCCGAATTTACCTCAGCCTCCGGCGTCGGTTGGGCGGGCACTCCGATGGGCCGTCTTCTAGATGGACGACTTCCCACTAGAAGCGGCTCAGAACGCTCTTCCACAGCTACCCGTGGCTGGCAGTGTATCCCTGGAGCACTTACTGCTGCTTGGATGGGGCGGCAGTCACATCGCTGGGGTGCGGCGGTCTTCACTACGACGATCACCGCCGCCTCCCTTTGTGACAGCGGAGTGTCGGCTGCCAGTAGGTCGGTCAGGCGCGCAATGCGGCAAGATGCCTTGCCGTTTCGAGGCAGGCTGGTTGCTGGTCTGCAAATCGGCGTCGTGTCCGGCACATGGGAGTCGCCCCAGCCGATCGGCAGATGAAGGTCGCCGATACCGAGCGCGGCTGCCTCGGCCGGATGATAGAAACGCTTCATCGAATAGGGCAGGCCGAAGCTATCGTGCACATGCAGATGGCCGGTCACCGGCGCTGCTGGGACTGCGCGCTTTCCTTGGCCGGAGCCATGGACATGCTGAAGCGCCAAGTGGCAAGGCTTGCGGTAGGGAAAATGAGATTCGTGTTTGCAACAGACAAATGCGCCTATTGCTGTACCTGATCTCGGAGACGAACATTTCGCAATCTCCGAGATCGAAGTAAGCTCTCTGGCTAACAAGGGCCGTGTTATTTCGTGACCGTCAACCTGGCTTGCATGCCGGCTTCGAAATGGCCCTTGATGTTGCAGAGAAGTACGTAGGAGCCCGGCGCGAGTTTCGCCTTTAACTGGCCATTGGCTCCCGGCTTCAGCTCGGAGACTTCGCCCAAGCTTTGGAGCTTCTCCTCGTTGACCCGTCCCTTGGCGGCATCAATGGCAATCTTCTGATCGGCTGACTTCAGCTTCACAAGCACCATCTCATGCTCTTCAGTCATGGCGTCGTTGTGGACGAGAAATGTCGTCTCACCGGCCTTGATCGTGGTCTGGTCGAGAGTCAGGGCCATCGGGCCACCACCTTCACCACCCTCGGTGACCTTGACCATGGTTGCTGCGAATGCAGGCGTTGCAAGACAGACGATGGCAAAGGCGGCAAATGTGTTCTGGAGGTATCGCACGCGGAATTCTCCTTTTTGAATGGTGCAGTTCAGCAGTTCATGAGGTCTAGACGGTGATGCTGCTGGGCGCCGAACGTACGAGGCCGGTTCTGTCTATTCCCTGTCATTCTCTCGAATTTCGGGAAATGGACGAGACAGCCCTCAGGCGCCGTGCGCCACTGCGCATCGGAGTGCGCATTTTACGAAAAGACGATTATCGGAATTGCGCAAAGTCACGCGAACGGCGGGTTTGATGTCGAAAGTTGTCCTTTGTCGACTTGGCGACAACCAGCAAAGTAATGTCGAGATTTACACCAGTTGTTGCCGATCTTCGGCTCTTAGCTGTCGCGCGGAAGCGCACCCGAGCGTCGGGCGACGGTGCAAAAAGATAGAGCCATTCACCGCGCACTCACAACGCGCTCGCGCAGCATCGAGGGCATTGCCCGCGAAAAGCCGAAGCCGGATTCGCCATTGATGGAAATCGATAAGCGTGGACATGCCGCGCCGTGACTTCGCCCATGACCTTGAGCGGCGCGCGACGCTTGTTACGGAAGCGGTCTTCGCAATGGACTTGCTCATGCCAATAGGCAGACCTGCACGCCCGATGGGAGCGGCTGATGTCCATGTGCTCATCCGAGCCGGATCGGTACTGATTGCCCTGCCACTGGCGGGCGCCTCGGTCTGTAGCTGGCCACCTTGCCCGCCACACTTGCCGCCACCACGCCATCATGGTCTGATCCGCAGCCGGGAACGGAAGCGATGCTGGCCGCACTCAAGCCGCCGGGCTCGGCCCCTCGCGATCGTTGGCATCAACGACGCCGCGGAAGGTCAACGGGTCCGAAGCGCGATTTGAGTTGTCCACGGCTGATCTCACGCTGGCGGGTGAGTTCACCGCACTATCGTGACCGAGCAAAGCGCCTGTTGTGCGACCTTCTGCGAGACGCTTCCAAGCAGCATCCCGGCTAACCTTCCCAGCCCACGGCTGCCGACGACGATCATGTCTGCACCAATCTCGTCCGCTACGGCGAGAATGGTCTCAGCATAGTCGCCAGGTTCGACCCGCGTGTGCACGTCGTTGACGCCAAGAGTTCGTGCACGTTCCGCCGCATTCTCGACAATGCGTTCTCCGAGCACCGACCTCGTCTCGCCAATGCCGCCTTGCGAACTTTTGAATAAATCGTGCCTCGAGGAGAGGGCGCGCTCTTGCCCAGGCATCGTGATCGCCGAGACACGCCGCACCATATGCTCGGCTCGTGCAAGCTGGCTTGCTTCCTCGGCCCTCACGGCGCTCAATATGACGTGAAGGATAGTAACGCGCGCGCCCGGACCCCTTGCGATGTTGGCTGCCATCTCCACGGCTTTCCAAGCCGTATCGGAGCCGTCTGTTGCAACAAGAACGTGTTTGATCATCATCGTCCCTCCGGTTCAGCAAGTCTCCCACAACTGAGGCGGAATGTATTGATACTGGTCAAAGGACTGCAAGCGTACTTCGAAACCTGCGCTGACGTCGCGGCGAGCGCCAAGGCGCCGGATAATACGGACAGCGCGGCTGCGGCCACGCAGACTTGGCATCGGCATCCTTGATGCCGATCAATGTAGGCTCTCTGGTCGCGTTCCGGATGGATTTCCGCAAACTGGTTTTACGATACTTGCGACCGACAGCCGGGCATAATTTCTATTCTTCTGCACCAAAAAATCTCAGGCGAGCCTCAGCTTGGTACGCTGCGGGGGAGGGCGCAGGCGGCGTTGTCAGCACTGTGCTCCGTGTCGCGTGTGAGGCTGGAACCGCCTACGCAGTCCACGACGTTATCGATGTCCGTTCTCGTTACCGCTCTCAACCTCACCATCGACGTTTCAAGCCTCGCTGAGCGTCCATTTATGGACCGTCGTGTTCGATCGGGCCCTTGATGCGCGCCATTGACGAACGGAATGCGATTATACAGCCGAGCGCTATTGCGCCGAGAAGTTCGAGGAGCACGATCTTTCGAAGGACGTCATTTACACACCTGTGACGACACCTTCTCGCCGGTGTCACTGGTGTCGGCCGGTCTTGGCATCGGCTTTGCGTCGAAGTGGAGGGGCGGTCTGTGAATTTCGATCCTTGAACCTGCTATCATGCCTATCGGACAAATGTCCTGCTCCAATTGACGTGGCGCAAGGAAACCGGTCCGCCCTATTGGTAGTTTGTCGCATGTTCATACGACTGCACTTGAGCGCCAAAACGCGGACGCAAACCCGTGCCTTGCCTTGGATCTCCTGCTTCTCGAAAGGAGAACGAACATGACTACAGCAAAACTTGCATATGTGGCGATTGGCGCCACGCTCCTAGCAAACAACCCCACGCCATCCTTGGCTCAAACAGCCCCCGCCGAGAAACAAGATGCGCGGCCGGGTTACTCTGAGATGATGCCTGGCGAGATGATGGGGGGGAGGCAGCGCGGCATGATGGGTGGCATGCGCCAAAACATGATGCAAGGCCACATGATGAAGATCATGTTTGCCGTTGCCGATGTTGATGGCGACGGCGCCCTGTCGTTCGACGAAGTCACAACGATCCACAAGAGGATCTT
Source organism: Ensifer sp. ENS11 (assembly GCF_014851895.1). NCBI lineage: Bacteria > Pseudomonadati > Pseudomonadota > Alphaproteobacteria > Hyphomicrobiales > Rhizobiaceae > Ensifer > Ensifer sp. ENS11. The sequence continues at coordinate 40,979 of NZ_JACVAN010000026.1, forward strand.
CGAGACGGTCGATGGGAACAAGGACGGCAAGGTGACGCTCGAGGAGATGCAAGCCTTCATGCGCGAACAATGAGGCCTGGAAACCGGCGTTTTTTGCCGGCATGCGGACCATAAGAAGGTCTGGAGAGCCGGATCCGTCCGTTCGCAAACGTCCCCGCACGCGGCTCCGCCGCGCCTGTGGTCCATTCCACATGAGAACTCGTTGGAGCTGGCGCAATGCCCGCATCATCGTAGAAACAATTGCTCACCGTTTGTCGTTGTGCTCAAAGTGTGTCGCCCTCCACATCCGGCAGTCTCGAAATCCCTTGACACCGCAGGCGCCGACTTTATCCAGCCGCTACAGTTTGTAGCCGATCTTTCGGAGCAGGTCTTTCCGCCACGCAATGTCCGCGTCTGTTTCGACGCCCACCGGTGAGGCGCCATCCACCACGCCGAGCACGCCGCGCCCCAATTCAGTTTGCGCGACGATCACCTGTGTCGGGTTGGCCGTCGCACAGTAGATGCGGCAGACCTCTGGCACCGCACGCACCGCGGCCAGCACGTTAACGGGAAAGAATCCGTCGCCCAGGAAGATCAGGAAAGTGTGACCGGCGCCAATGGCCAATGCGTTGTCACGTGCGAGGGCAAGCACGGCTTCGTCGTTACCCGACCAACGCACCAGCCGCTTACCGGAGGCTTCGCAGAAGGCCAGCCCGAAGCGGATGCCTGGAACCGCGCCCACCAGCGCCTCGTGGAGGTCTTCCACGGTCTTGATGAAATGCGATTGGCCAAAAATGAAGTTGGCGGCGTCCGGCTTGACGATGGGCACCACGGTTAGTTCCATGGCTGCGCTCCTTCAAGGTAGGCAACGCAATGGTAAGTAGTCCCGCGCTAGGTGATTTCAAGCCGCCACAGCGGCCAATTCGCCCTCCGCGCCGCCACCGGAGGGCCAAAGCGCCCGCGACTTCGAAATGATCCGCGCGACGCAACGGTGGCTGGTGAGCTGGATCAGGCTGCGCGGCGCGAGAGTGTCGAGGTCGGTGTCGGCGTCGGTTCAGGCTGCTTCAGCATCGTTATCGGCGAGGAGCCTACTACGTCCGCCGCAATGACGAGGGTTCAGACCCGAGGTCCGGTATTGCACAACATGGGCACCTCCGTCCGACCGAAACCCAGTCCGGCCTTGTCCGCCTTGCCCAAAGGATATTATCGTCCTGCCACGAGCAGGTCCCCAATCGCTTCAATGCGCCATGAAGATGGGTGACTTCGCGTGCTTGAGCGTCGATTTCATGACGCCTCCAAGGAGAAGCTCCAGCAGCCGGGAATGGCCATAGGCGCCCATGACAATCATGTCGGCGTCGATGTCCACCGCGTGCTGTTGCAGCACGTCAGGCACGGCTCGTCCCGAGCTCGGCAGGTTCTCGACCGACACGTTGATACCGTGGCGGGCGAGGTAGGCAGCTACGTCGGCCCCTGGTTCCTCCCCGCTTGCCGTCTGCGCTAAAACCGGATCGACCATGGTGACGTGAACCGATTCCGCCGCCTTCATCATTTCGAGTGCGTCTCGGGCAGCATGGGTCGAGCTCGGGCGGGAGTCCCATGCCAGCAGGACCGTTCTCGGTTGCAAGGTCGCTTTGCTGCCGGGTGGGACGAAGAGGACGGGACGCTGCGCCTGAAAGAGGCTGCCGTTGACGATCTGCGACTTTAGATCCTCATTCCCGAAGACAGCCGGGCCGACCAGAAGCAGGTCCGCATAGAGCGCCCGCTGGCCGATGGCATAGCTGGCTCCTGCCACCTCCGCATAGACGCTATCCACGTCAAACGACAGTTCCGTTTTGGCAATGCGGTCGCGGACGTTGCCCACCCGTTCCGCGAGTTCCTGCAGGTTGCGCTCTCGCTGTTCCAGCCACCTCGGCGCCAGCGTTGTATAGCGCCCGGTCGGTTGCGGTGCCATCACAGCAAGAAAAACGCTGAGATGGGCGCCCACTTGACTGCAGAGGTCCATCGCGACTTGAAGATCCTGATCGATCTCAGACACGCCGGTCACGTTGAGAATGGTCTTGAAAGCCATCGGTTTCCTCCATTTGGTGCGCTGCCGTCCGCAAACGCACTCGCGCGTTTGTGGAGCGAGAGTTCGCTGTCAGTCTGTGTTTATCTCGATCTTGCGCTCGTCCTGCCGTGCTTCCTCGGCTTTCGGCAGCCGGAAGTTCTGTCGCTGTCGGCCAAACTCACCCCCATGACCGAAGCTGGTCATTCGTTTAATTTTTTTGTTCATTGGATAGATTAGCAAAAGCTAAATTAATTGATCTGGGTCAATGTGGCTGAGGGCGATGCGGCTACCTTGATTCCGATTTCAATCGGGAGGCTTTCATGTTCAGCAACATCCTCATACCCACCGACGGCTCACCGCTCGCGACGCTGGCCGTGGATGCCGCCATCACATTCGCAAAGGAAGTGGGCGCGAACATCACCATCTTTATCGTGACGGAACCTTTTCACCTCGTTTCTCTGGATGCGGAGCAGGTCAGCAACACCCGCGCGCAATATGAGGCGCTTTCCGAGGTGCATGCTGCCGAGACGCTTTGCGCCGCTCGGACCAGGGCCGAAGCGGCCGGCGTTCGCTGCGTGACCGATCATTCCATCGCGCACGAGGTTTACCTCGAGATCATCAGGAAAGCGGAGGATATCGGCGCCGATCTCATCATGATGGCTTCGCACGGCCGAAGCGGTGTCGGCGCCTTGATAATCGGCAGCGTCGCCGCCAAGGTTCTTACGCATTCGACCATCCCTGTCCTGATATATAGGAAATAGCACGAAGACAGGGAGACTGGCATACGTCGTGGCGATACAAAATCGTCCGGAGTTCGACATGCTCGCGAGCGCACACTTCTGGGGCGGCCTTGTCATCCTTGCCCTGGTAATCCTGCAGATACTGGTGCGCGTAGCCAAACCGGCGGCAACCTCCCGGGCCTTCGAATTGGCAGTGCAGGCGATGCTCACCTTGTTCTACTTCATGCTTCTTGCGGTTCCCGCAAGTGGGCTGTAGCGGCTTATATCGCTGACGAGTTCGGCGATATTCACGCGACTGCAAAGCCGGTGTTCATCGTCCTGATCTGGTTGCACGCGGTCCCACGGGAGGCGTCAATATCCGTACCACGATAGGGTTTTCCGACGTCTAGGGGCTGCGCCTTACGAGCGAAAATAGGGCGGGTCGTGGTCAGCGTGTCGTGATCAGGTTTTGAGACAAGGCGATGGCATAGACCGAAGCCCGATCGGCAATCCTCGCCACCTTCCCGAAAATATGCACTTACGAAATTGCCGTGGCAGGCGAGGCGGATCCTTCGGTGGAAGAAATGTTTGACGGCCCGCTCAAGGCTCGCAAAGCGTTGACGATCACTGCGATGTCTATCCCTTCCTGCAAAAGGGCGCCGGCGACCGGAGTTATGTATCCAAAGGCCGCAAAGACCATCGCGATCCCCGACAATGCCAGACCGACAACGATGCTTTGCAAGGCGATTCGCCTTGTATGCCGTGCGATCATGACAGCATGAGGTACGCGATCAATCCGATCGACCAGGATCACGACGTCCGCAGCTTCTGACGAGGCGGTCGCCCCGCGGGCACCCAGGGCGATGCCAATATCAGCCGCGGCCAGTGCCGGCGCATCATTGATCCCGTCACCCACCATCATCGTCGGCTGGCGACGCTGTTCGGCCGCAACGGCTGCAAGCTTTTCAGCCGGACTACGATCGGCATAGACCTCGTCGATCCCAAGGGAAGATCCGACGACGCTGGCGGTCTCGGCGTCATCGCCGGTGACCATGATGATGCGCGAAATGCCGGCTGCATGAAGCTGAGCCAATGCGGCCGGCGCCTCAAGGCGGATTGCGTCCGCCAAAACGAGGAATGCAGCGATCCGACCGTCCACGGACACATAGATTGCGAGTCCCGAACTGCCTTCCCTAGCTGATGCAACCGAACAGGCCCATGCCGGTGCCTCTCCATCTGCAAGGACAAGCGCACGCGACCCGGCACGCACATGCCTACCATCGACAATGCCCTCCAATCCGGAGCCGCGAAACTCCCGGACATTTGTCGGCGATGACAGTGGCATTCCCTTTGCTCGCGCCAAGGCAACGATGGTCTCGGCCAGAACATGGTGTGAGGCCTGCTCGAGGGACGCGAGAAGGCGCAAGATTTCGTCGGCGTCGCTATTTGGCGCCGTTTCGAAGAAAGTGATGCGTGCCCCGCCTTCAGTCAATGTCCCTGTCTTGTCGAAAATGACAGTGCGGACAAGGGCAAGCGCCTCGAGCGCGGAGCTTCCTTTCATCAGGACGCCCGCGCGTGCGGCGCGCGAGACGCCGCCGATGAAGGCAACGGGTGCGGCGAGAATGAGCGGGCAGGGAGTGGCAACAACGAGCACGGCGAGTGCCCTGATGCGATCACCCGATAGCCACCACGCAAGACCTGCAACGAGAAGCGTCGCCGGCAAAAGCAGCAGGGCGAAACGATCGGCTATTCGGATGAACGGTGCCTTGGCGGTCTGTGCCTCTTCGACCATGCGGACAATGCCGGCATAGGTGCTCTTGCTGGCCGGGGCAGACGCTCGATAGTGGAACGCCTCGCCGGCATTGACGGTGCCGCTTCTAAGGTGTTCACCCTTCCGCCGAATTTCCGGCAAAGGCTCGCCGGTCACGGCGGACTCGTCAAGCTTGGCCCGTTCATCAAGAAGATGTCCGTCTACGGGCAACAACTCGCCGGCTCTTACCAGCAAGTCGTCACCTACGACGATCTCTCCAGCCGCAATGTCCGTTACTTCGCCCTCAGCGACCTTGTGGGCAATACGGGGCGTTCGATCACGAAGCGACCTGAGGTCGCGTTCGGCTTTGCCGCGTGCATAGTCTTCCAGCAGGTTGCCGCCGGTATACATCATGGCGACCACCACACCCGCGAGTGGCTCCCCCATGGCGATCGAAGCTATCATCGCAACGAGCGCTATGGCGTCCACACCCATCCGTCCGACCAGGAAATCGCGCACTATCGTGATAGCGAGCGCTGCGACGACCGGAACTGTCGCGGCGCTCCAAATGAGGTCGGGTGCCAGCGGCCAGCCGACGTATTTTACCAGTAAGCCGGCAAGCATGCCGGTTAGAGCGACCGCCAGAAATGCAAGGTGGAAGAAACCCGCTCTCATGCAATCCGCACCTCCCGCTGTCCATTCCGAGGCTCAGGCGATTGTGCCGCAATAGAGTACCGGCGCGGCAGCCCCGGTTGCTCCCACCCCGCCACTTGGCGTATTCAGAACCGCCGAGGCTCTAGTCGCAGCTGGATGAAGATTCAGTGGCAGGTCACCTGCACGTCATCTGCGACTGCCTTACATGCTCGACGATGCTTTCCGTGTCGGCGAATACATCCAGAGCGGCAGTTACAAGGGAACTGTCGAATCGTTCAGTCTGCGTTCGGTTCGCCTCCGACACCATCGTGGTCCCATCTTCACGGTTCCGTTCGGGGAGCTTGGCGCCATCCAGAACCTGAGCCGCGATTGGGTGATCGACAAGATGACGATCAATGTAACGTACGACTCCGATGTAGAGTTGGCACGCAAACTTATCAAAAAGATCGGTCAAGAATTTGCAGCCGATCCGGAATTCGCCGCCGACACACTGCAGCCACTAAAAATGCAGGGCGTCGACAGCTTCGGCGACTTTGTCATCGTTCTGAGGCTCAAGCTCATGACCTAGCCCGGAGTGCAGTTTGGCATCAGAAGACGTGCCTTCGTCATGATCAAGAAGGCATTCGACGAGAACGGAATCAAGATCGCCGTTCCGACAGTCCATGTGGAAGGAAGCGGCGAGACCGCCGCCGCGGCCCACCAGCTCCAGCGGGAAACCAAACGGGCCGAGGCAGCGCTGCTGGCAGAGGGCGACGCTGCCTGACGTTGATGGGTAGTACGCCTATGGAAGCATTGAATCGCGTCCAATCCTATCGACCGGTTGCGATGTGATCGGTCGTTGCCGCTCAAGCCATGATTGCTCCGCCTCGACCGAAGCGAACATCCCCTCCTAGGCCTTGCGGCAGGGCTCCTCAATGGCCCCCTTGATTAAGTTGGTGCCCGGTTGTGAGCGGCATCTGTAGCTCTTTGAGGCTGTTGCTGGTTAGCCTTGTGCTTAAAGAGATAGGCATTGGTGGGTTGGCGTTTGTCGCCAGTGTAGTGTTGGTTTGCGCCAATCCCCGGGTAGTAATCTCCGTCGCATTCTTGTGCAAGAGAAGAAAGGGGGGCGGCGGTTGCTATGGTGGAGATTATCGCCGCGAACAAAATTCTACAATTCTCATTCATTACTTCCTCCCACGTTGACGACATCGTTTCTCATCGCATCGAAAGGGGCATGAAGAGGTGGCAGCAAGCCATTCACACGCTCATGGACATCCAATACTGCGAGCATAAACGGGCAATTTCGAGACGTGTTGGGGAGTGCAGTCGGTCGCGGGACATCAAGTCGGCCTTGCGAGGAGCACGGTCTGTCGAAGAGCGTCGCCTATACCTGTGACGACACCTTCTCGCTGGTGTTACTGGTGTCGGCCGGGCTTGGCATCGGCTTGCACCGGAATGGACACTGGATCTTCCCAACCGAAATTTCGAGCTCAGGAAGGTGAGGGGGGTCGACTTCAGGATCGGGCTCGGGGTCGCCTGGAGTAAGGAAGACCCGACAGCAGCCCGGGACGATATCATCGATATCGCACGGTCGCTGGTGAGGACGGGCAGGTGAGGGACGAAGTGTCGGAACAATCTGGTGAACTGCTGAGCCGGATCGATCGCTTGCTCGCAAAACCGATTGATCTATGGTGGCTACTTCCGGCGGAGCGCATGGGGGCTCAGGCGATCGGACTGCGTCTGACGAAGACGGCGAAAGCGATTAGCGCGGCCCGCGAAACGGCGGGTGTCGGACCTCTGACCCAGGTCGGCGCGCTGCTGGCAGCCACAGCCGTAGCAGCAACGGAGGTGCTACCGCCACTAAAGCCTTCTTGCCCCAAAGAGGCGCCTCGTGTTTGAGGCTTAGTAAACTACACACTCGTTACAGTAATTTACGTTGCTCTAAGCCCGGAAGCGACGCAGCGTAAGTAGTGCATTGAGGGAATTCTATTTCACAGATCCATCGTAATTTTACAGGTTCGGCCAGGAGCCGTGCGCTCGCAACGCTGGCAAGATGACCTCTAGCGAGCCGCCACTACCAAACCCAAAGAACCTACGGAGAGAACGACCAATGAAATTGATCGACAGCAGACTCAGTGGGCTGATGATGGTCCTTGCGGCATCGACGTTCCTCGCCTGCACGATTGGAGCAAGCGCCCAAACGGCAACGCCGCCTGCATCTATCCTGACGCCGGACAAAGTCGAGACTCGCATTGGCACACTCGACTTCAAGGACGGCATGCCGAGCAAGGAAACCATTGAAAAGATCTATGACAATCTGGACTTCACGCACGGGTTCGAGGCGTTCGTGAACACTTTCCAGGGTGTCAGCATAGCGGCCCTTCACAAAGGCTTTCAGAGCGTCGGGGTGAAAGACAATGAAGTCCTCATTTTCTCCGATCTGATGGATGCCAAGTCTCTATTCCTGACGGCTAACGCGGACACGATCTATTCCTTGGGAATGCTCGATCTGTCCAAGGGGCCGATGGTGCTTGAGGTGGGACCCAAGATGTTGGGCGCTATCGACGACCAGTGGTTCCGCTGGGTTATTGATTTGGGCGCGCCCGGCGCTGATCGCGGTGAAGGCGGTAAGTATCTCATCCTGCCACCTGGCTACGAGGGTAACGTTCCCGAAGGGGGCTACTTTGTGGCCCGCGCCCGCACCAACTTCGTTATCTGGTTCGCTCGCGCGTTCATGGAGAACAACGATCCGAAGCCGGTGGTCGAACAGATCAAGAAAACACTCAAGGTCTATCCGTACCAAGCCGGCGGCTACGGCACGCCCGTTGCCGAATTCCTTGACGGTAAAACCAAACTCGGGCCGATCACCCCGCCGCCGCCGACTGTGTTCCACGAAGGCAGTGGTGTGGTGATGAACACGATACCGCCCAACGACTACTCCTATTACGAGTGGCTCAACGAAATCGTGCAACAGGAGCCAGCAACGGCGCTCGACGCCGAGTTGATGGGCCCGATCGCAGCCATCGGCATCGTCAAAGGCAAACCCTTCGCGCCGGATGCGCGGATGAAGAAGATCCTCACCGAAGCCGTGGCGCTCGCCAACGCCACGTCGCGCACCTTGTTCATGGCTCCTCGCGCTGAGGACTGGTACTATTACCCCGGTTCGAGTTGGGTGAATCAGTTGTTTGTCAGCGGCTACGAGTTCGAGACGCCGATTCCGGAAATTACGCCAGAGGGCGCCAAGCCCTACCCAGCCACAGGATACCGCTTGCTGGACTCGAGAACGTCCTTCTTCTACGGCGTCACCGGCATTACGCCAGGGATGGCCATGCGCGTGCCGGGCATTGGCTCGCAGTACCTATGGACGATCGTGGATGCAGACAAGCAGCCCTTCGACGGTGCCAAGACCTACAAGGTGACGCTGCCGAAGGACATTCCTTACGCCAATTTCTGGTCCTTTATTGCCTACGACAACCAGACGCGTTCGATGCTCGATACCCCCCAGCGCTACCCGCGCGCCGGCAGCCAGAGCTATCCTTCGCCCGCGGCCGAGGCAGCTGCCGACGGCACGACGACGGTCTGGTTCTCGCCGGAACAACCTGAAGGCGTCGCTCGGGGTAACTGGATCCAGACCGTGCCCGGTAAGGGGTTTATCCCGTGCCTGCGTCTCTACGGACCGCTCGAACCATTTTTCACGAAGGAATGGAGGCCCAGCGAAGTTGAACTGGTGACCAAGTGACGGGACACAGATCTCCAGTCGAGAGCTGAAGGATACCAGCTCTGCAGCAGTGGTGAAGGAAGCTTGCTCTCATTTCTAAGGAGAATTTCAATATGAACATCAATCGCTTCGCAACCGTAGTAGCCTTTGCGGGAGGCCTTGCCATCGCGACGGGTGCGATCGCGCAAGACGTCGCCAAGAAACCACACGTCCCGCTGGAAAAAACCATCGGCCATGTCACGCCGACTGGTCCGGTCCCATCGCTGGCGGTGATCAATTCGGATGGCGCTACGCTTGACGGTAGCAAATTGGTGCTGACGGGTGTGTCGAAGAACTCGATCGTCTTCGCCGACCGGCCCGTTCGCGCTGCAGGTCACGTAACCACCCAGCAGTTCATCATGCAGTGGGATGAAGGCAAGGACAACTTCGCCATCGACCCGCCAAATGCGACGGTTTCAATTCTTGGCGGCGACGGCTCGGATGTGAACGACGCCGTGGTTACGCTCAAGTCGCCGAAGCTGGAAGGAAATACGCTCACATTCGACGTTGCCGTCCTGGAAGGCAGCCTGAACAATGCGAGCGGTCCAGCAGCTCTTTTCATTGACGCCTTCGCGTTTCGCGGACCGGGTGGCGGTGGATTCGCCCATGTGGGTGGCTACGGTGGCGCGGTTTGGCACGGTGGTGGGTACGGCTACCACGGCGGCGCTTACTGGCACGCCCCGGTCTATCACGGCGCGTGGTATGGCGCTGGCGCCGTCGCGGGGGCAGCTGTAGCCGGGGCTGCTGTTGGCGCAGCCGTAGGTGCTGCTGCTGCGCCCTATTACCCACCCCCGGCGTGCGGCTACTATCCCTATCCGCCCTGCTACTGATGCAATTGAAAAGTGGTCCATTCATGAAGCCCTGCGCCGCCGAACCGTCGACGGCACAGGATCTTCCTCCCACGTCCGATCGCATACGCACACTTTCCAAGGCCGATTAGAAAACACATCGAGACCACAATCACATCAGGGAGCTTGCCTCCGCCTCGGAGCAAGCGCGATTACGAGTGCTTTCAGGCGGCCGCTATCTTGATCTGTACGACAGCATAGGGGGCGCATTGCCGTTCGATTGCAAAAGCCAGAGTTGAATCATTTCTCCCTACACATGCGACCCCGCTATGCGCGGGGCCGCACGCGCTCAGATCTCGGTATGCTCCGTTAATTCGAGCGCATCCTCAATATCCACCCCCAGATACTTGACCGTGTTTTCGATCTTGGTGTGGCCCAACAGGATTTGGATCGCGCGAAGATTGCCGGTCGCCTTGTAGATCATTGCGGCTTTGGTGCGCCGAAGCGAGTGCGTGCCGTAGTCTTCGCGTCATAGACCAATTGCGGTCACCCACTCATCGACCAATCGGGCATACTGGCGAGTACTCAGATGATCGGTATGGTCGACTCGACTGGGAAAGGCGTAGTCGTCAACTGTTCCACCTCGCCGCTCAAGCCATGCAAGCAAACTTGCCCTCACGTCCGCCGTGATTTCGAACTGAATCGGACGGCCGGTCTTTTGCTGGACGACCATGGCTCGGGTTCGAATTTCCGTTCCTGTCACGAGGCTTCCGATTTTCATTTTCACGAGATCGCAGCCACGCAGCTTGCTGTCGATTGCGAGGTCAAACAACGCGCGATCTCTCATGCGTCCCTCCCGGTCGAGGAAGAAGCGGATCGCCCAGTTCTGGCGTTGTTTCAGCGGCTTCTTGACGCCGACCGTTCGGCCGGCGTTCCACGCCGGACGGCCCAGTGCGGTAGGATCGTATTGTGCAATACCCATTTCAGTTCTCCTTCGGCCAACATTGGCCGTTAGGAGCGCAGGGATCGAGGGGGCCGGAAGGAGACTGGCCGCATCTGGAGAGCTGGCCAGAAATGCAGACTTAGCGCAGTTGCAGTTCGGGTCTCCCCCGGAACGCAATTTCGCGAACAGAACTAGGCACTTCCGCCACCGCTCTCCGCCCATCACGAGACGTTCAAGAACCGTCCGGTTTCCGTGGATACTCATTTCCGTGTCGTCCACTTCGGCGCCGTCGGTCATGACGGCTCGATGGAGGTGGAGATCGCCTGGACATTAGCTCTTGCCACTTGTTGACTCACCCGCGGGTGAACAATAACTTGCGAACTCGGTCGTTAGGCTTGTCCTCACATGACGGATCAATCTCTTCAGCGTCGCCTTGCCGCCATCGTCGTTGCCGATGTGGTGGGATATTCACGCCTGATGGAGGCTGATGAAGTCGCAACGCTGGCGAACCTCAGGGAACTCCGTTCTGGCGTTATCGAGCCGGCTGTGATGCGCCACAACGGTCGCATCTTCAAGGTCATGGGCGACGGTTTCTTAATCGAATTCGGTAGCGCGGTGGACGCGGTCGCAGCAGCGTTGGAAATGCAACGGGCCACCACTGCTGTTGAGGCTTCCGGAGACCGGCGCCTGCTTTTGCGTGTAGGCGTCAATCTGGGAGATGTCATTGACGACGGTTCAGACGTCCTCGGCGACGGCGTCAATGTCGCGGCGCGCCTCGAGACGCAGGCCGCACCGGGAGGTATCTGCATTTCAGCCAAAGTTCACGGCGAGATCGTCGGCAAGATCGGCGACCGGTTCTTTGATGCAGGCGAACGCTACCTAAAGAACCTGACTCGCCCGGTCCACGTGTGGCATTGGCCGGATGCGCTGCAGAGCATATTGCCGCTGCCCGAATGTCCCTCGATCGCTGTATTGCCGTTCACGAATATGAGTGGGGATGAAGCGGACGCGCCTTTCGTCGACGGCTTGACCGAAGACCTGATCACCGACCTTTCCCGTACGGCTGGCCTGTTCGTCATCGCGCGCAATTCCGTATACGGCTACAAGGGCAAGCCGGTCGACGTACGGCTGGTCGCCCAGGAACTCGGCGTCCGCTACGTCCTCGAGGGGAGCGCCAGACGCACAATGGGCCGTGTCCGCATCAATGCCCAATTGATCGACGCGCTTGGCGGCCAGCACTTGTGGGCCGACCGGTTTGACAGGACCGTGGAAGATGTTTTCGAATTACAGGATGAAGTTAACGCCAAGATTGTTGAAGCCCTCGTCGGCCGGCTGACCATCCCGACGCAGCGCAATCGGCCGAAGAACTTTGAGGCGTACGATCTGTGTGTGCGCGCCCGCCTCCTGACGGAAGAGTCGCCACAAACTGAGCGTGAGGCCTATATGCTGCTCCAACGCGCGGTTAAGCTCGAGCCATCATATGCCGAGGCGGTCGGTCTGCTCGCCTATAACCGTTGGCTTGCCTGGACTCATTTCGGCGAGCCCGAAGATCCTAACCGTCGGATGGCGGCGACGTTCGCGCAGAAGGCGGTCGACCTAGATCCCAACGATGCCGGCTGCCGTTACGTTCTGGGGACCATTTTGGCTTATGAGCGGCGATGGGAGGAATCGGAGGCCGCCTTCGCCAAGGCCCTGGAGCTGGACCCCAACCACGCCGACACCTGGGCCGCCATGTCGGACATGTCCGTGCTGGACGGCAGGGTTGCCGACGGACTAGCGCAGATCGAAAAAGCTCTGCGGCTCAATCCCTATCCAACCTGCTGGTATCTTTGTCATCTTGGGCAGGCGCAATACGCCGCGCGTGACTATGAGGCGGCAACCGCTACACTCCGCAGGAAAGACACGTATCGTACCAACTCACGCAAATTCCTGGCTGCTACGCTTGCGCAGTTGGGCCACCGTGAGGAGGCGCGGCGAGAAGCAGAATTGTTCCTGATCGCCCACCCTCATTTCACGATCGGCCATTGGCTCAGCTCCCAGCCGCTGCGCGATGCATCTGTACGAGACCACTTTGTCGACGGCTTCCGAAAGGCTGGCCTGCCGGAGATGTGACAGCGGGTGGGGACAATCCCGACGCGTTCGAGGACTTGATCAACGGATATGCGCTGCGCGAGAACGGCGGTCTGGATCGCAGTGCCAAGCTTCTTCAGACGCTTCACAAAACGCGTAAACCAGCCCGAGGCGACGAGTACCGCATCTGGTGCGACGCCACGGTCAAGCAGGGCGGCTGCGGTGAAGCTTTCCGGCGGGCGCATCGTCGTCGTGCTTGTCGAACAGGCTTCGAGGCTTTTAGGCGGCGGCAAGATCGATGCGGCGGCGGTGCCGGAAATCGTACGTGCCGTTTTGCGTGCGATGGGATGCGCACCGGACGACGCGGCGCAGCGGGCCGACGAGGCGGCACACAATACGCCTTTGCACAACAGGCATCCGTCATAGATCGAGGCGACCGAGAGCAGGATCACGGCATGCCGGCCCCAGCGAAGGCGAGGGTCAACCTCGACCGCCTACCCAGCCAGTCTCGACCTTAGTACGCGATCTGCCCGTCCACCATCTGGCCGGTCGACGGTGTAAGCTCGCGTTTCAATACTTCGCGAGCCTCGCCGCTGATGACCGACACCGGAGCCGCGACGGCCACGCGCGCTGCCGATCCGGCGAAATTGGCGGCGGCCACCCCTACACGATCCGAGAATGTCGTCTCTCCACCCGTCAGCGTCTGACCAGCCAGACGTCGCCCAAGCATGCGTACGATCTCAGGACTGTCGGCGAAGGCATTGTGGCCGAGTGGATCTTTGGTCGCGACGGCACTGGTGTCGATGACCGAAACGCCCAGTTCTTCAAGCACAGAGGCATAGGGTTTGAGATCGGTTCCACCGACACGGTCTACGCCGCCCGAGAGCCAGCCAGACACCTCGAGCGCCTTATCGCGTGTGGATGTCAAGATCGCAAAGTGCGGTCGCTTTGGCCCCATCTCGACGAACTGACGACGAAACACGTCGATGTCGATGTCCGGCGACGCCAGAATGACATTCCTGACCTTCGCCGGGATTGATTTTTCACGCATCGCGACACCCCGCAGCGCCTCTGCCGCGAGCCAGCCTCCCATGGAATGAGCAAGAATCGTGACGTCTTGAACATCGGGACTTTTTGCGGCCTGAAGGATCAGATCCTCCAAGGCCCGACGCGAATAGTTGGCGCTTTCCCTGTCATAGAGGTAATCGAACGCACGGCCCCGCGACGGCCAAGTGAAGAGGATTGGCGCCGCATCCGTTCCCGAGTCGTGAACGATTTGCGCCAGCCGGAAGACGGCGTCGGCATAGGTGTTGTTGAAGCCGTGTACAAAGATGAGCACCTGACGCTTGGAGCTGCGATGTTTGCGAAACCACTCCAGTGCCTGACGTTCGGAGTCGGCTTTGGTGACTTCGAGTACCGCAAATTCCTTTTCCGGATTCGGCGGCACGCGGGAAGGCCACTGCACCTCGCCGATCTTGCGGTTCCGATCCGGAGGAATGGAGACGGCGACGCTGTTGAGCGAGATCGCCGTTCCGCGCTCGCCGGTATAGAGTTTGCCGGGGCTTTCCGAAGGCTTGCGTGTCGTAGCAACCAGCATGTTCACCCTGCTGGCGTCGCGGGCGGCCACCTCAGGGGGCTGAAGGACATTCTCCACCCGAGTCGCGCAGCCGGGTGCGAGGATAGATAGCACCAGCAGGGAAGCAAGCGCCCGCCGCGGGAACGCATATATTGCAGCGATCCGGTACGGTCGGGCAGTCCGTTGCGGTCCCCGGGCGTCGTTTCGTCCGGGGAAAGAGAACCTGGAAATTGTCATATCAGTTTTGCTCGACTTCACGCGGGATCCGGAACCAGGCGACATAGAGCGACGGCAGGAAGAGAAGCGTCAGCGCCGTTCCCACGACGATGCCGCCCATCATTGCGTAGGCCATGGGCCCCCAGAAGATCTCGTGCGAGATCGGGATCAGCGCCAGGGTCGCCGCCGCGGCGGTGAGCATGATCGGCCGCATACGGTGTTCTGTCGCCTCCACGACCGCATTCCATGGCGACTTACCCGCTGCCCGTAATTCTTCGATCTCCACGATCAGGATGACGGAGTTGCGGATGAGGATGCCGACGAGTGCAAGCACACCAAGGAGTGCGACGAACCCAAGCGGGGAATTGCTGGCGACCAGAGCCACCACGACACCGATGAGCGCCAACGGGGCAACCGAGAAGACCAGGAACAGCCTGTGGAAGCTCTGAAGCTGAACCATCAGGAGCGTCGCCATCATCAAGAGCATAGCCGGTACGACTTGCGCGATGGGCCCCTGCGACTTGGCGCTTTCCTCGACCGCGCCGCCGACTGCGACGGAGTAGCCGACCGGCAGCGTCTTTTCGAACGCCGCAATCTTGTCGCTGAGCGCCTTCACAATGGTCGCCGGCTGCGTCGCATCGGCGATCCCCGCCTTGACCGTGATTGTTGGAACCCTATCCCGGCGCCAGATCGTCGGCTGTTCGAGCTCGTAGCGGAACGTTGCGACCGATGACAATGGGACCGACTGGCCGCTGCTGCTCTGCAGTTGCAGGTCGAGCAGCGTGTCGATCGACTCTCGCTCCTTCGCCGCGGCCCGGCCGACCACATCGACCAGATAGATGTCGTCCCGGACCTGCGTTACCGCGTCCCCTTGCACGACGGTGTTCAGGGCCATCGCGATATCCTGGGAGGAGACACCAAGTTGTCGTGCCTTGTCCTGCAGCACGTCGATCTTCACGACGCGCGCCGGTTCATTCCAGTCAAAGGCGAGGTTCTTAAGGGAAGGGTGGGTGCCTACAACAGACCCCAGTTTCTGTGCCAGGTCGCGTACCGTCTGGAGATTCTCGCCGGACACGCGGTACTGAATTGGCTTGCCGACCGGGGGGCCGATTTCCAGAAGCTTCACATAGGCATCAGTTCCAGGAAAAGTCTTCTGAAGGTAGGCCTCCACTTGCCTCTTCAGCTTGTCGCGATCCTCGAGCCCCTTGGTCAGGATGACGGTCTGGCCGAATGAAACGTCAGCCGGCTGTACGTCGAACGAAAGGATAAAGCGCGGTGCGCCCCTTCCGACGTATGTAGACCAATGCTCGACCGCAGGGTTGTCGGTCAGCACCTCACGCTCGAGCTGAGCCATCTGTCGGCTGGTTTCCGCAATTGAGCTGTTCTGCGGCAGGTTCCAGTCAACGATCAGTTCTGGCCGGTCGGAGCTCGGAAAGAACTGCTGTTGCACCATCGACAAGCCGACGAGCGATCCGACGAAGAGGGCGATCGTGGCGATAATCGTCATCCAGCGCCAGCGCAGGCAGAATTGCAACGTGCTGGAGAACGCCGTGGCGAACCGTCCCTTGTGGTCGGAGTGCTTCTTCATGGCCTTGGGAAGCAAGGTCACGCCGATGAGCGGCGTGACCAAGACGGCAACGATCCAGGAGACGACGAGCGATACGGCGATGACGACGAAGAGGGTGAAGGTAAATTCGCCGGCGCTGCTTTTGTTGAATGCGACGGGTATGAAGCCCGCGACGGTCACAAGCGTGCCGGTTAGCATCGGGAAGGCCGTGGAGGTGTAGACGTAGGTGGCGGCCTTCCTGAGACTGTCACCCATTTCCAGCCTTGCCACCATCATTTCGACCGCGATCATGGCGTCGTCGACGAGAAGACCGAGTGCGATTATGAGCGCGCCGAGCGAGATTCGCTGCAATGAAATACCTGAATAGAGCATCACCATAAAGGTGATAGCGAGAACCAGCGGGATTGCGATTGCCACGACCAGGCCCGCCCTGAACCCTAGACTGATGAAACTGATCGCGAGCACGATGGCGACTGCCTCGAACAGGGCCTTCGTGAAGCCTCCAACTGCCTCGTGAACCACCTTCGGCTGATCGGAGACCTGGTCGACCGAAACGCCGACCGGAAGATCCTGAACGATCCTGCTCATCGTCTTTTCGAGCGCATCGCCAAAGGCAAGCAGATTGCCCCCAGTCTTCATGCCAATCGCTAGCCCGATCGCCGGTTTTCCATTGAAACGGAAGTGCGAAATCGGCGGGTCTACATAGCCGCGAGTGATGTTGGCTACGTCCGTCAGCGGAAAGAAGCGATCGTTGACCCTGAGGTTAATCCCGCGCAAGGTCTCTTCGGAGATGAAGCGTCCGCCAACGCGAAGGGCAATGCGTTCCGGTCCCGTCTGGATGAAGCCTGACTGGGTGACGGCGTTCTGCGCTTGCAGCGTGGCAATGACGTCTGCGCGGTCGATTCCGAGGGCGGCGATTTTGCGGGTGGAGAATTCGAGGTAGATGACCTCGTCCTGCGCACCGACAACGTCGACCTTGCCCACGTCCGGAATCTTCAGGATCCGCGTCCGGGCGTCCTCCGCGAAATCGCGCAATTCCCGATGACTAAGCCCTTCACCAGCGAAGGCAAAGATGTTGCCGTAGACATCTCCGAACTGGTCATCGAAGAAAGGACCGATCACGCCCTGGGGAAACTGGTGCTTTACATCGTCGATCAGGTTGCGCACTCGCGACCAGGTGGGCTTTACATCGCGCGCGTTTGTATCCGGCAACAGATCGACGAAGACGATCGTCTGACCTGCGGTGGTGATGCTGCGAGTATGTTCGAGATTGTTGAGTTCCTGCAGTTTTTTCTCAATGCGGTCAGTAACCTGCTGAGTCACTTCCTGGGCGGAGGCGCCGGGCCATTGGGCCTGGATTACCATCGTCTTGATCGTGAAGGATGGATCCTCTTCACGGCCAAGACCCATATAGGCATAGGCGCCTGCCACTGCGAAGATGATCATGAAATACCAGACGAGAGAACGATGCTCGAGCGCCCAGTCTGAAAGATTGAATTTTGTCACGGGTGGCGCTCCTGTCCGCGTTTTACCTTCTGTCCTTCGACAAGTTCGTTGACGCCGGCGACGACGACTTCTTCACCTTCCTGCAACCCGGACAGAACCCGCACCCAACGGGAACCACTCGCCTGGATGTCGAGTTGGACCGGTCTTGATGAGACGGTGCCTGTCGATTGATCCACGACCCAGACGTGGATGGCGCCACCCCTGTCGCTGATGGCAGAACCGGGCAGGGCGACTGCTCGTTTTCGCCCTTCGACCAAGGGTGTCGCAGTCACCACGGCACCCAGGCGGAAGACCTCCGGCGCCTGATCTATGGCGACCTTCAGTCTGTGGGTGCGGGTATTGGGGTCCGCTTGCGGCGCGATCTCGCGCACGACGCCAACAATCTGCGCCGTACGGTCGAGTTGAAGGGCAATGCTGAATTTGTCATTCAGGCGAACGGATCGAAATTGCGCATCGGGAACATCGACGACCACATCACGCTGTTCGAGACGCGCCAGCTTCAAGACCGGCTGGCCCGTCGAGACTGTCTGGCCCGTTTCTGCGTATGTGGCCGTGACGACACCGTCGAATTCCGCCCTCAACTCCGCGTAGCCAAGCTGCTCGTGCGCTTTGGCGAGGCTGGCCGTCTCTTTTGCGACGTTGGCCTCGGCCGACTTTAGTTGTTGTTCGGCAAGTTCGTGATCGGCAATGCTCGAGGCGCTCTTGTGGGCGAGAGTTCGTTTACGCCCTTCTGTCAGTACGGCGTTCTCCAACTGCGCCTTGGCATCACGCAAGTTGGCATCTGCACTCCTGACTGCGAGGCGGAGACTGAGGGGATCAATTTCCGCTACGACATCACCTTTCTGCACGAGATCGCCAACATCGACCTTGCGCGATACGATTCGTCCAAGTGTTCGGAACGCCAGGTCGGTCTCGATGCGGGCCCGCACGATGCCGGGCAAGCTCTCGACAACTTCACGCTCGCCTCGGGTAGCCACGGATTTGACGGGACGGGGGCTCGCCTCTTCCCCTGCGATCGAGCTTTGCTCGCAGCCGACAAGGAGCGAGATCGACAGAAAGAGTGGAAGAGTGGTGTATAGGTGACTAAGGATCATCTCACTTGCCTTCCCAAGCTACTGCCTGGCCTTCCTTGAGGAACTTTCCGCCCTCCGTGACGATCAGGTCGTCCGGGGCGATGCCGCCGGTCACGACGAAATCGCTTTTGCGGTAACGGGCTACCGAAACTTTGCGGAGGGTAACGGAGAGGTTTTCGTTGTTGATCAGCCACACGGCGGGTTCACCCTTGGCGGAGGCAATCGCGTTGTAGGGCAGCACGATTCCGTCGCGCGGCGCGGAGTGGAGTTTGCCGACCACCGGTGTGCCTAGAGGCCAGTGAGAGTTCTCCTGGAGCTCCACCTTGATCCGGATTGTGCCGGTCTTGGTGTCGATCACCGGGGAGACTTCCCGGATGTTCGCGTGCACTTCGAGTGCCCGGTCCCCGACTGGTGCCACCGCGACATCCGACGACGGCGGGCCGTCCAGAAAGAATGCCTCGAAGACATCGAACACCACATCTCTCGGGCCGTCGTGGGCGAGCGTGAAGACCGACTGCGCCGCCGAGACAACCTGCCCCACTTCTAAGCCGCGGGCGGTGATGATCCCGTCGGCTTCAGCCTTCAACTCCGTATAGGACACCGCATCCTCGGCTGTGGCCAGCGCGGCTGCGGCAGCTTCCAAAGAGGCTTGGGCACTCGTCAGGTCTTTTCGAGCATCATCAAAGGTCTCCTGCGAAATGACCTGCGATTGCACGAGGGCCCTTGATCGCTCAAATGCCAGCGTCCTCTGTTTGACCACCGCCTGCGCCGACTCCAATGCAGCTCTTGCAACGCTGACATCTGCTTGCTGTTCGGTATCGTTGAGGCGCGCCAGGACCTCGCCGGCGCGAACGTGCGCACCCACGTCAACCTGCCTCTCGATCACCCTGCCACTGACGCGAAATGAGAGTTCGGTCTGGATCCGCGCCTTTACCTCACCGGTAATTTCCGCACTCGGCTGATATCGAACAGAGGCGGCCGGAATGACCCGCACCTGTTGCGGCGCCGGCGGCGCGGCTTCAGTTTTGTCGTCGCAGGCGGCGAGATAGGCGCAGGCGAGACCAATTCCCAGAATTCGAAGGGGCTGCATTTTTTTCTCCGTTGCCATTTGCACCCATCAGAGAGCCGGCGGTTCGCCTGCGGGTTTCAAATCTGATGGTTAGAAGGGCCATGGCCAGATGTTGACAGTGCCCACTTAGAGATTAAAGTGGACGACGTCAACATCGCTTCGGCAAAAATGTTGACGCGCGCAACATAAGGGCCTAGACGGACGAGTATGATCAAAGCCACCCCCACTGCAGATCCGCGCCCCTACCACCATGGTGACCTGCACAGGGCGATCGTAGGTGCCGCACTCGATGTGCTCAGCGAATCCCAAAGCACAGAGTTCTCGCTTCGAGAGCTCGCCCGTCGAGCGGGCGTCAGTCATAATGCCCCTTACAAACACTTCGCCGATAAGCGTGATTTGTTGGCGGCGGTCTCGGCAGTTGGTTTCGAGCTCCTTGCAAAGCAGATGACCGATGCGACGAAGGAACACGACAGTCCGCGCGAGCGGTTGGCAGCTATGGCGCGCGCTTATGTGCGCGGCGGCGTCAACAATCCTGCGCTCTACAGATTGATGTTCGGCGGCTATCTTACCGGTCAGGATGATGGGCGCCCTGCAATCGAAAGAACTGCGGCTGAGAACATGAAAGCGCTTCTGGTGGTCGCGATAAGTGATGGCGCTCTCGGGCGCCTCATTCCGACCGCCGCGGCAAACACACGTGAGATAGATGGTGCCATTCTAATTTTTTGGTCGCAAATGCATGGTCTCACTTTGCTGCTGGTAGACCGCCTCGTCGGCCCCCGCGAAAAGATGGACGAGCTGAGCGAGAGCGTCTTGCAAGGCATGCTCGATGGACTGGCGAACAGTATCCCCGCGATACCAGCAGGCGTGTGGATAGGCCCTCCGCCTGGGGAGTCGAATGTCCCAAGCCTCGTGCTGAAGGGGTGAAGCCGGAAGAGTTCCGGCACTTCGCGACGGCAGAAGTGCTGCAGGTGCTCGCGAGTTCAATTTTCGTGGGGGCTTGGCAGGCGCAACACGCTCGCCCTCAGGCAGCGAGTTGCTGATGACGTGCGCGTCCGGTCGTTCGAAGTTCGAAGGATGCGCGACGGCCGCATCGTCCTCGGTGGCTGATCGCGGCCCTTTATCCTCCCGTCGCCGGTCTCGCTCAGTCGAAGCTAGCCTCGAAGCTGCTGCCAGGTTTCGATCCCGCCCCAATCTCGGTCGCCAAGTTCGGCGCCGACGGAGCGGCCATTGGTGCGGCTGCGACGATCCGCGAAGCCATCTTCACGCTCCCCGAACTGGAATAGCCGATGATCTGAAGCTGGCGCCTCGATCATCTGGCGCTTCCGCCAAGCGTGGTAGAGTTGTTCAACAGCGATCGCAATTCGCCGCCCTTCGCCGCAGACCCGATGTTTGCGAGGAACGAGGTTCATGTCGTTGCTTCAGCGGCGATGTCCTTGGCGGCTGCCAAACGACGGGCGCGCGAACAAGGGGTTCCAGCGCATATTCTCTCAGATGCAATCGAGGGTGAAGCACGCGACGTCGGCATGGTATTGGCGGGCATCGCGCGGGAAGTGGCACCGCGAAATCAGCCGGTCGAAGTGCCCGTGGTTTTATTGTCCGGCGGCGAGACGACCGTTACGCTACGTGGCAAAGGCAAGGGCGGGCGGAATACGGAGTTCCTGCTGGCACTGGCCACTGCAATAGACGGGATCGATGGTGTCTCGGCGTTGGCCGCAGACACCGACGGGATAGACGGCTCCGAAGACAACGCTAGTGCCTACGCCGACTGCGCGACCGTGGCGCGGATGCGTCGCGAAGGCGTTGATCCGCTCGCCGCATTGGCGAGAAACGACGCCTGGAGTGCGTTCGGAGCCGTCGGTGACCTTGTCGTGACCGGGCCGACCGGAACCAACGTCAACGATTTTCGAGCAATTTTGATAACATGATTTTCCCGTCAAGCGCGTCGCATTGAAAAACCGATCAAAACAGCGGGCTGAAGCGAAGGTCGGCGGTTCGACTCCATTCAAGGCGAGGAATAGAATCAACATGCCGTACTGGCGGCATGTTGCCAGCTTCCGATCGTCTCAGTCGGGTGGAACGGCTGCCAAATCGAATCTTCTAACGTCGCCTTCGGGGCCGACAGTGGAACGGCCGCTTCCTAGATGGTAGCGCTGAAAGCCGACCTTTGTATTCAGCCTAGTGGGCCGACTGCAGGGACGACGAACAGAGCGACAGCCCTTACTTCACCGTGATGGCAATGCCGCTGAGATCGGCGTTGACTTGCAGGCCTACCTGCTTGCCTGAGAGTTCGAGTTGGGCGCCCTTGTCATTGCTCATGACGATCACCTGGGCCCCTTTGCCGAGCGCGCCGCCACCGCCCGCCGCACCGTAGACCCCCGTCACATCTCGGGCGCTGCGAATATGGCGAACGGTACCATGGAAATAGGTCTTAGAAGCCCCGAAGGCGAGGCCGCCCGAGATGCCGCCGACAGAGATGGGATAGCGGCGACCATGGAAGCTCAGCGTGCCCTCGCCTCCAGAGCCACCCACAAAGAAGGCAGCCTTGTAGACTGAGAAGCTGATCGTACCGCTGTCGGCATGGGCGGAGCCGGCAAAGCTGATTCCTGCTGCAGCGATAACCGCAGCCGCGACTGAACGAAATCTGGACGAAATCTTCATGATGCGAGTCTCCTCAAAATCGAGGCTTACCCAGCCAGGAGGGCACGTCAGCGTCATGCCAAAGTCACAGATGAAACAGTCTCGCCCGTCATTAGTTCCAAGCACGCGGCCCGGCTGCGAGAAGGCCGCCACGAAGCGAGGCGGGCCGATTGCAATAACATGGTCATGCTCGTGCCGATGAACGTAGCACCGTGGTTGTGGGGATGGCCGGATCGCTTTCTAAGCCGGATGGCTTCGGTCAATAGCGTGACATTCCTCGTCGGCCCATACCACGGAGGAGATTTCTCAACCGGCGTCGATACTCCTTCATGCCGCAGGCGTGATGACTGGGCATGCCTTCCAATAAAGAGGAAAGCACCATGATGGCTTATGCCTTTACGGCTCTGCCAACAACGTTCGTGAGCAGCCGAGTGACATCTGCCTCGATCCTCGCGCAGTCGGATTCGAGCTCGGCCACATGGCGGGTGGTCCGGCCCTCGACCGCTCGCACCTGGTCCCGCTGAATGGCCGCAAACCCATATGCCCGCGTGAGGTCCTTTAGGGCAGGAAACCGCAAAGCTTCCAACTGCCGGCGGTATGCCGGCAGTCGCATCATCAAGCGTGTACGACCGATGGTTTCGAAGTCCATAGCCGGTCTCCGATTTTCTCTTCCTTCTGAAGATTCAAATCGAAATCAAAGGAAAGGTTCCATCCTGAACCGACGCATCAACGCGGGCGGTACTCGCCAACTGAAATCCGCCACTAAGACCTGCGTTCTGCGATCTGCAGGCCCGCCAGGAAAATCTCGCCACCGCCAGTGCGACAGCGCTTACTTCACCAGGTTCTGTCCCTGTGGAGGGCTTGGGAGAGACACGTGTTTGTCGGCGTCATCTGCAAGCTGTTGGCTGAGCGCTCTGGCTTGTTCGGCAGTAAGGCTGAACTGCAACGCCGAAACGCTTTCAAGATCATGACCGACTCCGAACTCCAAACGAAGAAAGACGTTTGCGTTCTCGCTCAAAGGTCTCGCTGTCTTCCAACCAAGGACGGGAGACACTTTCACTTGTCCCGAACCGTCTCTGTTCCAACCATTCATCGCATGCAGCCCTCAATTCAGCGACGCCACTTAGACTGAAATTACTTCAAGATGTCGAGAATGGAGTCGTAGCGGCTTCGTTCTTCGATTGGCCGGCTGAGCATTGCGAATTCCACCATCGCCGGCTCTTGCTCCTGACAGTACCAACCCAAACTCAAGATAAAGGTTCCCAACATGACACGACGCATCAACGCGGCGGGCCTTGCGCTCGTCAAGCAGTGGGAGGGTCACTGGCATAGCGGCGATGGCCGCTGCGTGTGACTGGAGGCGTTGGGCCTCAGTGCCTCGTCTCTGGCCAAGTGACGTCCACGAACCTCCCGATCGACCGCAGGCAGGTAATGATCGCCAGCTTTAGGCGACGCGGCACGAGGAACCCTTATTGGCCTTAGGATGGATCGGTTTTACGACTTCGTTTGCGTCGCAGGTCAGGAAGCCGAACATCTGATGTTGGCGGGTAGTCAGCAGTCGGGCGACCTGAAAGTGATGCGGGAAATATTGCAAAGGATCGAAGGCGGTCAACTACGACGCGATTGATTCATGCGCCCCCGAGACGACCTCCTCCGGTCTTCGAAGCGAGGTACACAACAGAGGCTACGATCTGTAGGATCAATCCAATGCCCCAGATAACCAAACCAATATCTGCCATCAAGTTTACGCCGAGGAGCGCGCCGACAATCATTAGGATCCAGCCTAATGCGATCTGAATACGTGCATTCCTAAGAGACATATTACTCACTCCTGCTCAAAGCATCCGATGGCGACCACGCTTCCAACACCTCCGGCGATTGCACCGATTAGTCCGACGAGTTCTGGCCCTAATCCAGCCATTCCCATACCTGCTCCAAAGCCAGTCAGATAGCCGAGGATCGCTCCGGTTAGCAGACCCAGACAGCCGCCCAAGTTGGCCTGAAAGGCAAAGCTTCCTCCCATAAATTTTGCTTCACGGGAGAGTGTAGCGCAGCCCACCTTTGCTTTCATGCCCTCTAGATTGAGTAGGAGTGCATGTGCTTTTTGGCCCGTCGTTGAGTTTGAACCCGATCGCGGATTATTCTCGCCAATCATCAGATTCAGCTGTATATTTAGTCATTGCTGATATTGCTGGCGGCCCTCTCGCCACAGAGCCTCAAGCTACAAAAGAAGGCCGCTCTTTTCCAGTTGTCCCGCCGGGTCAGGCCGCCACCCTCACAAATAACCAGCCATTTGCTTCAGCGCGTCGTGGTCGTGGATGCCGCGTTGAAAAAGGCTGATCAGGTGCGCCGCGAGCGCAACAGCTTCCTCGCTATCCAAGGCAACGTGCCTTTCTTGGACGATTTCCCGGAAGACACATCTATCTGCTTAAAGTCGTCAGGCGTTATTTATCTCTGAGCGAGATCCAACCGCATTACCCATAGCCCTAATCCCAGCCGGCCCGGGGAAGTAGGCCGACGTTAGCCCCGCGCCAAGTATGCGCCGGCTCCGGGGGATACAACTGTGAAATTGCGGAGGAGATCCAGACGGTCTTTGAGTTGGAGGTAGCCAGACCGTCCGGAGTCCGCGTTGGGTTGCCTCCACAATACGCCAACGCTTAACCTATACTCCGCGCGATCGACTAATGTTCTGACGTCGGGCTTCCGGCAGCCATGAGCTCTCTCATTTTTTGGTCGAGAACTGCTTTCTCTGGGCCGAATTCCGCGAAGATTTCGCGCGCTGCAATCGGCAGCAGGTGATAGGCAGCAATGAACTCTTCCAGATCGTAAAGACCGGACCAACCTCGAACGACCTTGCGAATTTGATGACTTGTGCCGGCGCTGTGCATCACGAACCTCCCAGCTCACCTGACGTCGCGCATGAGAGAAAGATGACCCCGCCTCGATCGGATAGGGGGACCTTTTGAGTTGATAGTTGTCGAGTGTGCATTCGGCAAACGCGGATGGGGCGGAATAGTTCCGATTGCTAATGTATCGTGACTCTGTTGGGCTGGCGGGCCGGCAAGCTGCTAGCGTCGCTGAAGCCATCGCTTCTCTAGCAAGGGAAGCAGTTCTACGACATCCACCTGCAGGTCGCGGCAAATTTCTTCGTATTCCTCGATCAGCGCCTCCCTACGGGGGAGCTCACGCTGGAGCCTGTCGAGCGCTGTTGCTGCCAGTGCGTAGCATTCAAAGAGATCGTCCAATCGCTGGTCCCTGGTCGTGAGCAACCACCCACGATGGCGTGGTAGCGCCATCCCCAGGCGAGCTCGACCTAGCTTTAACAAGCTCATTGTGCCTCCGTTGGGCTATTTCGCCTCTACCTGGGGAAGGTACACGGCAACATCGCGACTATTGTCGTCGAGAATTTCGCCTCCAACGAACAGGTAAACGGCTATCGCTGTTACCGAGAGAAGCATCACACCGATCGGCAGCCCGGTTGATGCGATTTTTTCCGGCTGCCCAAAGCTATTTCTGTTGTACATCCTGATATCTCCTCCAATTGGCAACAGCCGCAGAGCAGCCCGCAGGGACGGAAGAGCCGCTCTGGAGCCGTTACCCACCCATGGCTTTTTCTTTTGAGAAATTTAGCGCGACGCGACGGCGTAACAATCGACCTCAGACCTTTGCTAAAGTCTGCTCAGACTGAAGTCCCAAGCCGGAACTTTTCGCCTTGTCGCGGGTTCTCGCGGGTTCTGGTGCGCCCTGCCGACGGCATGCGCCTATCCGTCGACACACGCGTCAAGCGCGAGATCCTGCAGCGGATCGAGGGCGGGCACGGTAAAACTCGGCGAGTATTCCGGCACAGCTGGAATCGTTGTAATGTTAGGTACTGGGTACGCATAGCGATTGCGGCCTCCAGCGGGGGCCGCTTTTTTTGTTGGGGGCGATGTCGACGAGCGCTAGTAGCTCATGACCTGCTTGAGGGCGTCCGCGTCTTGGATGCCGCTTTGATACAGCCCGATAAGTCGGGCGGCAAGCGCGTCAGCCTCTTCGCTTTCCAATGCGATGCCCTTTTGACGCACTAGTTCGCGAAACACGCTTTCAATTTTGTTGAAGTCGTCAGGCTGTATTATCTCTTGGCGAGAAGAGGCGGTTTTGTTCATCACACATAACTCCCAACCGGTAAGGAGGACATGTCAGTCCCAGCGCCACTAATTATGCGCGGTGTTTTGCGCCGTGCAATCCCGAATTTCTGGGAATAACGGCCAGACCGCTCAAGCACCAACCGTCACGCTATTTACTGGTGACTCATTAATGACGACGTGCCTTAATCAGGCATGGCTAAAGTTCCGATCAATGGTTCTCGACTAAAGGGACTGCTGCGCAACGACAATGAAATATTGCGCGGCCCGCCACATAAACCGCGCGTCCCGGATCAGCCTCGTCGCCCATTTGATCCCATGCCAGGGCGCGTCGAGCCTTGTCTGGCTCTGCTTGCCAAGAGGGCGCCGGCCGGTGGCGGCTGGGCATTCGAAATCAAATGGGATGGGTACCGCCTGGCTGTGCATGTCGAGCCAAGCGGCGTTTGCATCCTGACGCGGGACGGTCATGACTGGACCCACCGGTTCCCGGCAATCGAGGCGGCTGCGAAGGCGCTCGGCCCGACGACCATGATCCTCGACGGCGAGGCGGTCGTGCTCGACGACGCCGGCCGCTCGAACTTCGGGATGCTGCAGGCGGCGCTCGGCGGCAGGGGCGGGAAGCGCGTCGCCGGTGAGGCGCTGTTTTTTGCCTTCGACCTTCTGTATTTCGATGGCCACGACCTGCGCGGCATGGAGCAGCAGGAGCGCCGGATGATGCTCGAGGATGCGATCGACGAGGGCGGCTCGGTCATTCGGCTTTCGGAAGATATCGAAGGCGACGGCGCCGCTATTCTGGAAGCCGCCTGCGAATTCGGCCTTGAATATCGCGAAGAACCGACGGGCGCCGTACCGTCCCGGTCGGCTCGGTGATTGGCTCAAGCTGAAATGCATCCAGAGCGATGGCTTTGTCGTCGTCGGGTTCGAGCTTTCAACGAAAGTGACCGGTGCGATATCCCGGCTGTTGCTGGCGGCTCGGCGAGGCGACGAGTTGGTCTATGTCGGCGGCGTCGGTACAGGCTTTTCCGACAAGATGGCCCGCGACCTCCGCAAGCAACTGGCAGCCATGCCGGCGAAAGTCCCGCCGGTCGCACTGAAGCGCAACAACGCTGTGTTTTGCGAGCCCGCATTTGTCGCCGGAGATCACCTATACGGAATTCACCAGCGACGGGAAGCTTCGCCATCCCTCATTCAAGGGCATGCGCGAGCTGGCCGACAATGCCGACGTGTTTGAGCTCAAAAAATAGGCCCCGGGGAAGAGGGGCCTTGGAGAGTTGCTATGTTGGGGCGCTCGTATAACTCGGGTGCGGCAACAATGTTCCATCGCGGCGGTCGACAATCACCGTCTCTGTTTCCCCACCCGGATCACGTTCCCGTTGTTGTTGCTGCACACATTGCAGCGCATGCGTCGGCCAAGTGCCACGATCGACTGCGTCGTGCCGAACCGACGCGCCAGGCCGTGCCGATCAAGGCGACGTTCCCGGCCGCAGCGTTTGCAATGGCAGAAAAGCTCATACCATTCCGGCAGCTTAGCGAATGTGATTTCTTCCGGTCGTCCGGCTGGCTCCGCATTGCCAGCCGGTACGATCGGGAGGGCGGAGCCTCCAAAGGCATCGCGTCGCTGTATTTCAGTTGGCAGCGATCATTGAAGGTGTTCTTGGTTTTCGAGCAGCCGTTTGCCTGCGCCAGCTGCCCTAAGAGGGATGGCATAGGCATGTCGCCGATGCGCTCCAGCAGCGCCTTGGCGTCATATTGTTTCTTCATGCCGCATGAACATTCGACCCGAACCTTGGCGACAAGCTCCGATAGCCACCAGGCGCTGTTCTTAGGCATTGCCCTTCTTCCATTCCGGTCGATGCTCGTGGCAGAACCAGTTCGGGATGGCCCTGCCGATAGCGAAGCCGAAGCCGCCCCACTTCTTACAGCCAGGATGTTCGCATAGGTGGACGTACGGGCCGCTGCTTGCGGCTTTCGCTGCGCCGGTTTCGTCGCTCATGCTCAATGCCTTCTGAGTAAATTTGTTCTACAAATGTTCTCAATGGCGCAGAGAGTCAACGACCAGATTTAGGGAGGCGCTTAGTGCGGCTTCCTCGCAAGGAGCACAACCCCGGCACCAAGCTCGAACATTTCGAGATCGGCATTTTCTAGGAAATAGTTGTCTGCAAGCTCGATCAACGCCGCCGCGACTTCCTCGCGTGACCAACCGGACAGTTGCGCTCGATCGGCAAGCGATAGGAATTCGCCCTCCAACGCCTCCTGGCAAAGGAGGTCGCGATCTGGGTGGTATTTTGGATGCTTCGGCGCAGGAATTTTCCGCATGATGTTTCCTCCGGCCGAAGATGGTAGGGCGCACTCCGCATCATGCAAGGTTCTGCTAATTTATCGCGATTGTCTCGACCGTGACGCGCTTGTCTGTCCAACCGCGCCGATAGGCCTCCTCAAGCGCGTCTCGCCACATACCGTCATCGTAACTTGCGTTTCCGCCATTGTTCCGTGCGCCCAGGCCAGTTGATGACTGGATAGATCGGGCCTAATCACGCATCGCGTGCTGACTGGGCGCCCTTCTGCAATGGTGCTGACTGGCTCTCAGCGAAATTGCTCGATATGGCGACCATGCTAGGGCCCGGAGACTGCTTCAAGGCACTGAGCTTCGTGCTATCGGCTGCCCCCTACTGCTGTGCGTCACGCCAGACTTCTATCGGAATCTTTTCCGCAATGCCGTCGTCGATGGCGAGCACGCTATCGAAGAAATTTGCTCCTCCTTCTGACTGGATGGACGACGTATCGTGCATAACGGCGACTACGGTCGCCTCTGGACAATGGTCCTTGATCGATTGGTGAAACGACTGAGCCGCCTGGCCATCAAGTGCGCTCGTCGCTTCGTCAAGGAATAGCAGATCCGGCCTTAGCAGCAGGATTCTCGCAAGGACGAGTTTTTGCTTTTCACCCCCCGACAAGAGTTTGTCCCAGTTCTGCCCATCGCGTCCATCGCTCGAAAGCTCCTTCACAAACTCTCCGAGGCCGGCGCCTTCCAAGGCCGCCACTACGGAGGCGTCGGTGTGTGCGTCAGCCCGGTCCGGCAAGCAAATGAGGTCCTTCAGGCAGATACTCTGAAGCTTGACGTCCTGCGCGGCATAGAGACTTTTTCCGGTCTCTCGCGTTGTGATCGTGCCGCGGCCGTGCGCCCAGAGACCATTTATCGCCTTGATAAGCGAGGTCTTGCCACTTCCGGATTCGCCCACGACTAAAATCCATTCCCCGGGAAGGAAACGCAGCTGGTCAGCGACCAAGAATGGCTCGTCATCACCCGTGTGCAGGAGCTCGATCCCCTCGATGGTCAAGCCGAGCGCAGCGTCCTGGGTCTTGTACTCAAACATTGAAGGACCGCTGCGAGCATAATAGTCCTGCGGCTGCTGCACCGCTTCGACCGCTTGCGCAAGTTCGGTGATTCTGCGTGCATCGGCCCTTAACGTCGCAATGTCGGGCATCGCATGGATGAACCAGGAACACTCGTTGATGAGCGCTGTCGCTAGCTCGGCGCCTGTGACGTAATCCTGCAAGCTGATCGTTTTGTCGACATAGGGGAGCAGTCCGGGCGCATAGGCGACGATACGTGACCCGAGGAAATTGTGCACCAGCTCGAAGCCCATGTAACCGGCGGTCACGCGATTAAGGCTCGCCCAAGTGTTGTCAATCTCGCGATATCGGCGCCCGTTGATAGCTCTCTGGGCCGGTTCGCCCTTGATGACCGCAACATGAAAGCTACGGTGCAACAATTGGTTCAGTTCGCCACGATAACTCCCCTCCGCGGATTGAATGCGCAGGGATAGGCCTTGCAGGATACTGCCGAGCTTGGCTGCGACGAATGTATTAAGTGGCACGTAGATCGCGATGGCCAGCAATGTCAGACAGGCGGTACCGTAACTTCCCAGAAACTCAAGTCCACGGATTGGGCTCGACGTCTCGATCAGTTTTGTCCCGACGAATCCCAACGACAGCACAACGCCGGCGATCCCCACGCCAAGGCCGATCGCGCCACCCGTCATGCCCTTTATGGCTTCCTGTACCCTCTGATCGATGTTGTCGGGCGATGAAGTGTCCTGGCCGGTCGACGCGCCGAACCCGTTTTGCTGAAGGTGGAAATGGGTATGGTTGGAATCGAGCAGCGCCTGGTTAAAGCGTTCGTCAAGCCATTGGCGCCATTTCCGATGGAGCGTGGTCGAAAAGAAGTGACGGACCGCGGTAAATCCCGCATCCCTAGTGATCGCGATCGCGGCGAGGGTCGCCGCGGTAGTGAGCAGAGACGAAGGCGTTGTGGGCACGGTTGGATGGTGGAAATTGGCAATCCGATTGACGAGTTCGCCGGAGGTCAAAGCGAACCAGACGCTCGCTTGAGCCGACAATCCGGTGAGTAGAAGGATGAGGAACGTCAAACCCCAGGCCTCGCGCCACCGCTCGGAAAGCCAATAGGCCAGCAATAGGCCCCAGAAGCTGCGCATGGAGGAAACAGGGCTGCTCCGGCGCCGGCGTTTCCCGCCGAGGGGCCATTTGACCAGTGCTGTTGCTCGTTGTGCGTTGCTCCGCACGACCTCACTCAAACTCATCTTCATGAATTGGGGCGCCGATCAGGCTTGTCAAATTCGAATCGTGTGGGACCAGTGCTTTCCCCAATTGTCGACGTCAGGCTCACGAAAGCCGCGTCCCCAGTTTTCGCCGTGGAGCGAAGCGAACGAAGTGCCAAGGGCTCGTCTACGAGTTCCAGCACATTCCTTGCCGCACCCTAACCTGCGTGTAGCGCATCCGCCGAAGGGCCATGGCGTGCATCGCTACAACTTCCGCCGTGCAGCGCTGGATGTTGCAAGACTTGCTGTGCCGGAGGGCGCAGGTGTTGAGACGATGTGGCGCGCGGCACGCGAGCACACGTTATCGGAGGCCTGCCGAACGGCCACCTACGAGGTATCCTGACACCCCACCGGTCGTCCGCTGGCATCCTCTTCCGAACAAAGGAGGTAGCCAACTAGGAGCTGTCATATGAAGCCTTCAACGTCAACACGAGCGAGGTCGTTGGGGCGGAGCGTTGGTCTCGAGTTCGTGTCTGCTCGCGAACCTCCACAACCGAGAGAAAAGCTTGCACTGTTCCTTGCTGCTTAAATCGTGAGGGATGCAATGTTCCACGACATCGAGCGCAGGCGGGACGACTGTCTATTCAGCTCTGATCATCGAGCCTGCCGTTAGCTGGGCAATAGGGAATAATTCGGGATGTCCTTGCGTCCTATTACTCTGGTCAGTTCGAAGGCGAGCACAATGAATTCTCGCAGAGTTCCGCTCCTTGTGGGTATTCCGGCCGTCATCTTGCTCGGAACGCTTACGGCAGGTTGCCTCGGCGCCACCGCGCCAAGAACCGCAACGACACCGACAAACGGCGGCTACGGCCCCGCTCCGACGCTTCCGAAACCGAAACCCACGTTGATCCCGACGATCAACATCGCCCAAGCAAAAGGGTGGTCCGGCGGCGCGAGGCCAAAGCCGGCGAAGGGCCTGAAGGTCAACGCCTTTGCGAAAGGCCTCGATCATCCGCGCTGGATTCATGTCCTGCCAAACGGCGACGTGCTCGTGGCCGAGACAAACGCGCCGGCCAAGAAGGACAGCGGCTTCAGCCTGCGCAAGATCTTCATGGCGCAGGCCATGAAGCGGGCGGGCGCGGCGACGGAGAGCGCCAACCGCGTCACGCTTTTGCGGGACACGGATCGCGATGGTATTGCCGATCTGCGCACACCCTTCATCGAGGGGCTCA
The DNA here is from genome assembly GCF_014851895.1 of Ensifer sp. ENS11. Classification (NCBI taxonomy): domain Bacteria; kingdom Pseudomonadati; phylum Pseudomonadota; class Alphaproteobacteria; order Hyphomicrobiales; family Rhizobiaceae; genus Ensifer; species Ensifer sp. ENS11. Next base: position 73,224 of record NZ_JACVAN010000026.1, read on the forward strand.
ATTCGCCGTTCGGCATGGCGCTCGTCAACGGAAAGCTCTACGTTGCCAATACCGATGCGGTCATCGCCTATTCCTATTCCCCCGAGCAAACCCGGATAACGGCGGCGCCGCAAAAGATCGTCGGCCTGCCGGCCGGAGACATCAATCACCATTGGACCAAGGACCTGATCGCCGGACGCGACGGTGGGAAGCTCTACGTTACCGTCGGATCCAACAGCAATGTCGGCGAGAATGGCATCGCGGCGGAGAAAAACCGCGCTGCGGTGCTGGAGGTCGATCTCGCCCGCCGCAAAACACGGGTTTTTGCTTCGGGCTTACGAAACCCCAACGGACTAGCCTGGAATCCGCAGAGTGGCAGGCTCTGGGTGGTCGTCAATGAGCGCGATGAGATTGGCGACGACCTCGTGCCGGACTATATGACTTCGTTGCGCCAAGGCGGCTTCTACGGCTGGCCCTTCAGTTATTTTGGCCAGAACATTGACATCCGCGCCAAGCCGCCGCGGCCGGATCTTGTCGCCAAGGCAATCAAGCCCGACTATGCGCTCGGCTCGCACACTGCTTCCCTGGGACTAACCTTCGACGAGGACTCGTCCCTTCCTTCGCCATACCGCGGCGGCGCCTTCGTTGGCCAACACGGTTCATGGAACCGAAGCGTGCACAGCGGCTACAAAGTGATCTTCGTGCAATTCCGCAACGGCCAACCGGTCGGCCGGCCGAAGGACGTTCTCACGGGCTTCATCGGCGCCGGCGATACGGCCATGGGCCGCCCGGTCGGCGTGACTTTCGACAAGACGGGCGCCCTGCTCGTCGCCGACGACGTCGGTAACGTCATCTGGCGCGTAGCGCGCGCCCAACGTGGGGAATGAGCCACCCTTCATTTAAGAGGGGGTGAGCTTGGCAGACACGATCAGTTAGATGCTGGGGCCGGTGGAACATTTGTATGCGAAAGAAGTTTGGGCAGTTGTGAGTGAGCCGGACGGTCTCTCGCCCTTTTCATCGCGCCTGCCCCCCACAGGGTGAGCCGTCCGGTTTTTCCTCGCATGCCGTCGGCGCGAAGGTTCGTGTGGAAGCGCTTGCCAAACCAGCCGAGGGTTTCAAGAACATCGTCCAGGGGATAGCCTGTTGGCTCACCAGACGCGCGCCACAGCCCAACGAGTTCATTGATGTCGACGGGGCAAGGTCGCGAAACCTTCTCAATGCTTCCGCAATCGCACATAGTATTGCTCTAGCAGCAAACGAAGCCCGTAGCAGACCGGACCAGTCGGGTTTCGTGTTCCCACGTCACTTCTGTCGAGGCATCTCCAATTGAGATCCTGCAGCGATCTGCTTGCCTGAATATTGAGCCATCACCGCATCCCGCAATGTGAGCGCGGCTTCCCGTACTTCCTCCTGAAAGTCTTCGTCTTTGTCATAGGTGTTATGGCTGGTCGCGTAAGGCTGCCCAGTAGCCAAACAGCTACCGCTCACACAGCCTCCGCTCTCCCCGATAAGGCTGGTAGGTGCAATCGGACGCTCGAAACGATCGATAGCTGCGCGCGCAAGCCCTAATATTGCAGGACGCCGCGGGCCCTCCTTGGCTCGTCATGAGCCCTGTATCTGGATCAATCTGGGGTGCAGGTTGGGCCATTGCCGCTTGCATGAAATCCCGCCAAATGCGCGCCGGAAGCGTGCCACCGGTGACGCCCTTCATGGGCGTGTCGTCATCGTTACCGACCCAGACGCCGGCAACAAGATCTTCCGTAAAACCTACAAACCAGGCGTCACGGTTGTTCTGGCTGGTGCCGGTCTTACCGGCTGCAAATGAACCCGGGAAAGCGTCACGTCCGGTGCCGCGCTCGACCACGAGCTGCAATAGGGTCACCAGATCCTGTTGGTAGATGGAGAGATCGGTCGAAGCGGCTGTGAGCGGGCCGACGCGGAACGCCTTGGCTTGGGTCGACGCCTGAAAATCGATCACGCCCCAAGGTTCGACCGGCGATTTGCCAAGGCGGATCGAGGCGTAGGCGCCCGTCAGGTCAAGCAGGCTGACTTCGGATGATCCGAGTGCCAATGCAGGCACCGGATTAAGTGGGCTGTCGATGCCGAGCTCTCTTGCCGCCGCGACAACATTCTCGATGCCCACCTCCTGCGCCAGCGCAACGGTTGCACCATTGAGCGATCGGGCGAAGGCTTCCGCAAGTGTTACCCAGCCACGATAGCGGCCTGTCGAGTTTTGCGGCGACCACCCGTCGACTTCAATCGGACCATCGAAGACCTGATCACGCAGGGTAAGTCCGTTCTTCAATGCGGCATAAAAGACGAAAAGCTTGAACGTTGAACCCGGCTGTCTCTTGGCCGCAACGGCGCGATTAAACTGGCTGGCCTTGTAGTCGCGTCCGCCGACCATCGCGACCACCGCTCCATCCGGCGTCATTGCCACCAGTGCGGCCTGTGAAGCACCCAGCGCTTTCCCTTCCTTATCAAGATTGCGAGCGACGACATCTTCGGCAAGCTGCTGAAGGCGTGGCACCAGCGTCGTGCGCACTGTTGTCGAACCTGGAGAGGCACCTGCAATTTCGCCGGCCTGGGGCGAGATCCAATCTGCAAACCAACTGCCCGAGCGTGGCGTCGGCGTGGTCGGATGCAACTCGGCAAACTCCGCCTTGGCGGCAGACGCATCTTGCGCTGCGAGCTTGCCGTTTGCCACCATCGCGTCCAGGACCGTTGCCGTCCTCTCGCGTGCGGCTTCGAAATTGTCGATCGGATTTGATTGGCTCGGTGCCTTCAGCAGTCCGGCCAGCATCGCGGCCTCCTGGACGCTGAGTGCGGCAATGTCTTTGTTGAAATAGATCCGGGCAGCTGCGGGCATTCCCGTCGCGCCGGACCCGAGGTAAACGGTGTTCAAGTATCGCGTGAGGATTTCCCGCTTGCCAAGCTTCCACTCGAGCCAGAATGCGATGACCAATTCCTGCAGCTTGCGCTTCAGTGTGCGATCGCTTTCAAGATACTGCACTTTGATCAGTTGCTGGGTGATCGTGCTGCCGCCTTGAACGACCGAGCCGGCCTGGAAGTTTCTCAATACGGCCCGCATGATCCCTTTCAAATCGACACCGTAGTGATCCATGAATCGCCGATCCTCGATTGAAAGTACGGCATCGACCAGATGCGCGGGAAACTCCTCGTATCGGGCATAGGGACCCTGGAAAGGACCTTGCCTTACGATTGGCTGGCCGTCAGCGGCTTCAAGGACCACAATAGGTTTTAGGGAGCCGTCGGCAATTTCTCGCCACGGCACATCCTTCAGTGCCCAGATCAGCATTCCGGTCACGAAGATCACAAAGGTCAACGTCACCATCAAAATCCCGGCTTTCCAGGACCGAGGCTGAGGTCGCAGGGCAGGGAGCCATGCCGACGTGGAGATGACGCCTACTGCACAGGATATGCCTTTGCGGAGGGAGCCTGTGGCTGATGCCGCCCTCAGTCGAAAATCGTGCGGGATCCAGGCGCGCGAAGCGCTCGCGACCGGTTTGAGCTTCTTGATCAGCGCGGACGAACCCGCCAAGCAACGCTGTACGACCGTGCCGAGATCGCGGCGAAAAGCGGATGCAAGATGGCGAAGCGCGCGCCTGCTTTCCGTGAAGATTGGTGGGTGCGGCTCGCTCTCGTCTGACGATGCAATCACTTCTTCGCTGTCGCCAGCGCTGACAACCGGCTCTACCGCTGTCCGAATGTTTTCTGGTTCGACCCCTATTGTCGAAGAATTGGCATCTTCATCATCGGTCTGATTTGGGCTGTCTGCGGAGTGGGTCATTTCTTGCCGGCGATATTGTTCCGTCTAAAGAATTAGTGCGGGAAAGGGTAGAAGAAAGGCGTTGTAGCCACCCGGCAGCGATCGCGATAGAGCGATATTGCCGCCTTCGGGAGTGGTGGTGATCGATAACCTCGCACCAGTCTGGACATTGGCAGTCCAATTTCCGGCGCCGACATCTTGTAGCTTTGTTCCACTCCCAGCGCGATGCGGACACCCGCACGTCCTACGCCAGCATTCGATTTGAGCGCTTCGACGGTTGACTTGGGGAACTTCCAACTTGCGTCGAAGTTTTATTGAAGCGCCTCGTCATCGGGCGAATGCTCAAGAAGTTCGGCCTCACCCACGAAGGGTGGTTGGCACACGCGTGGTTTGCGTAAGTCGTTGTAATATAGAGATAAATATACCATTCTTTCAGATGGAATAGGAACCATAGCCAAGCGCTCGCGTTGTCCCCGCATCGTTCAATGACAGCATCGAGGAGACAACAATGAAACGAGTGATCGTCGCGACAGCCTTTCTGGCGGCAAGCGCACTTAGTGCCTATGCACAGACGGCAACACCGTCGCCGGACCCTGAAACGCCAGCAATCGCCACGCCCGACACCACCAATCCGACAGCCCCTGTCGCGGGCGCCAACAGCTTCACCGAAGAGCAGGCGCGCGCCCGCCTTGAGGAGAATGGCTACATATCCGTGACCGGGCTGAAGCTGGACGACAAGGGCATATGGCACGCCTCTGCCACCAAGGACGGAAAGCCCGTGACCGTCACGCTCGACTACCAGGGCAACATCGTCGCCAACTGATGTCGGCCGAAAGATCTCAGCAAACCGATCGAAGGAAAACCAACATGAAAACCGTGACTGGACTTTTCGACACCTATGACCAAGCGTCTGAAGCTGTGCGAGCGCTAAAAGCGGCCGGCATTCCCGATGAAGACATCAGCATGGTCGCGAGCAATGCCGAGGGCCGATACAAGGTTGACGACACAGAAGGCGCTGCCGAAGGGGCGGGTACCGGCGCCGGCATCGGTGCGGCGGTCGGCGGCGCAGGCGGTCTTCTGACCGGCCTCGGGCTGATGGCGATCCCCGGCGTCGGCCCGGTGGTGGCGGCCGGTTGGCTGGCGGCGACGGCTGCGGGTGCTGCTGCCGGTGCGGTTGCCGGTGGTGCAGTCGGCGGCATTATCGGCGCGCTAACGGATACCGGCGTGCCGGAAGAAGATGCCCATGTCTACGCCGAGGGCGTTCGCCGCGGCGGCACACTGGTCACTGCGCGCGTTGCCGACAGCGATACCGCCGAGGCGGAGGCGATCCTCAGGCGCTCGAACTGGGTGGATCTCGAAGAGCGCCGCTCCTCTTATCGCGAGCAAGGCTGGAACCGATTCGACGAGACACTCGATCCCTATAGCCCGGCGCAGATTGAAGAAGAACGCACACGATACGCAAGCCGCGGGACGTTGATCTAAACAAGCAGAACATCGAAAGGCCGTCCAAATGGGCGGCCTTTCCTGTTTATGCGCTTGCTTCAAAAGCGAGATTCCAGCACTGCCGCAAATCCCCGAAAAATTCGATCCATACCTCTGGACCAAGAGCGATGGTGGGCGATTCATTGGGAACACGCACCTTGATTTTCATTGGCAACTTCATTCTGGATGGCCCGTTGCTTTGCGGCGGTTGCTGATTTTGTCATTGCGACGTCTCCTTTCTCGCTGTGCTTAGACAACGCGGGAGCCGGGATTTTGTTTGCCCGTTCAGGCGCTTTGCTAAAACGCGAGGCGTAACTGCCGCTAGCGCATCAAACCCGCTGCACGCAACGCGTCTTCGATGGTGCGACGAATGCCGTCTGCGGGTCCCTCTTGACGCTGGCTGTCGGCGTTGCGCGACGCGGGGGCCAGAACGTTAACTTTGGCGTCCGCACTTGCCTGCCTCAAAGACGGCGCGACAATTCCGAATGACCGTGCAATTTCCTCGGTCGATGAAATGCCGACGTCGAGCATGTAGGGTCCTGCCTGCCCGTAACCGCTTTTGACGTCTATCGGCGTGCCGTGCCCCATGCCCTTGATGCGATAGAGTTGGAGACGTTCCTTGCCATCGGGGCCAACCCAAATCGCGCGTTCGAGCCGCCCGCTCGATGTGTCCGAGGCAACGGCAGCTTCTACCTCGTGAATAACCTTCCACTGCTCCACAATCGCGTCTGCGTTTGCGGAATTGACGGTAGCATCTTGGGTACCATGCCAGACCGAGATCGCCGGCCAAGGACCGTTTGATTTCGATGCGCCTCGGAGTGCCTTTTGAAGTGATTGCCCGTCGGGAATACCTTGCGCGCGCATGCGGTCGAACGCCTGGGGCACAGTGCGCGCCGTCCCATAGGGAAGGCCCGCGATGATCGCCCCGCCGGCAAAGACTTCGGGATAGGTAGCCAGCATCACATTGGCCATGGCCCCGCCTGCCGACAGGCCAGTGATATAGACACGACTGCGATCGATGTCGTAGCGCGTTTCGGCGGTATTGATCATCTGGCAAATTGAAAGAGCCTCGCCTCGATCGCGCGCTATATCGTTCGGCTGAAACCAGTTGAAGCAAAGATTGGCGTTGTTGGTGCGCGTCTGCTGCGGATACAAAACGACGAAGCCGTATTCGTCGGCGAGCTTGCTCCAGCCCGAGCCCTTGTCATAGTTCGCCGCGGTCTGGGTACAGCCATGCAATACCACCACGAGTGCCGGTGACTTTGTCAGCTTTGCCGGGACGTGAATTCTTGCCTCAAGTTCGCCCGGGTTTGTTCCGAAGGCTCCAAACGTGGCCAAGCGACTTTTGCCATCAAGTGCAGATGGGGTTGGGCGGAAGTGTTTGAGCCGTGCCAGAGTGTCCGATAGGGAGCGCATGGTGGGATACCTCCAGGCCGTAACGGCCAGGATGGCTGTCATAGCGGCCTTGTGCAGCATCAAGGGCGTTTGCTGCATTGCACAAGATAATGCTGCACTGCACATTTTCAATAAGTGGAGCGTCTAATTGATAGTCCGCAGGCCGTCACGCGTGTCCGCCTTCCTCGTCGCGCCACCGAGCCCCCCAGTTAGTCGGTATGTGGCGTTTGCTGATGCTGCACCAGCTTCCAGTCGTTTTCGCACGCACGATAGGTCGACGTACGGTAGGCGTTATAAGCATCCGTCTCTTGCCGGTGCGCTAACGCCCGATAGGCCAAGACCATGACGTCGTGCGACGGCTGCGCAAAACACCTTTCCGTCATCCTGATCCAGTCCCAACGGGGCGATTGTCGGATGCTTTCGTTGATTTCGGAGCCCCGAAGAATGCCGATAGGCGCCAGTCGGGGTGCACAAGATCCCTATAGGCACTCTCGCCTTCACACCAAAGGCGATTCCTCAACCGTCCAGGCGTTGTCGTCGATCGGCAACCGCCGTCATTTCCTCCGGCGTTGGTAGTGAAGGCGGATTCAGGCGAACTCGCTTTCATCCATTAGCAACGATTGTCCGGAAAACTCGGTGCGAGAAGAGTGGCGCTCCGATCGGCAATTGGTAACAAAGCGACTAGATCCGACCTGTTTCCACCGCATCGGCATATCCACCGACCGCAGTAAGAGCAACTGCGTTCGTGCTCTTCCCGACCGCGGTCGGTCCGGGCAACGATCCGCACCGCACCGCACCGCATCGGCGCACCCGCGGGCAAAGCGCTGCTCTTATGAGCCGGTCTCGCGGTGAGGCGCGCCGACGGGCTTCGATTCGGGAGATCCCCGGTACCTCAGGAAGATCGACAAAACGACAATCACCGCCGTTGACAGGAATTCCGATTGCCAGTTCTGAAGAGATTCGAACCAGAATTCTGCGCTGCCAAGATGCTGCACGAACGTCGTTGTCGCTTGTCCATGCAATTGCGCCGTCTCACTCTCCGATCTGGCGCTGGAGACAAGATGGAGTACAAAACTCGCAAGGAAGAGACCAGTGAGGACAATTCCCAACGAGTAGGCATATAGGAGCCGCACTATACCGCCCATCTTGACCGGCCACGGCGCCTCGGTATCTTCTTCTCGGTCCGCAAGTCCTTCATCTTGAGGCGACCTCTCGTCAGGATCCTTGGATTCCGCAGAACCCCTTTGATAGAGATAGGCGGTCAACACGACATAAACCGACATTTGCAGAAATTCGCTCTCCCAGTTCTCGAAGACGGCCGATAGAAAATCGCCGCTCAAGCCATACTGCATCAATGTCAGCGCCGGCGATCCGTGGGCCGTCAACTCTTCATTGTTCGCCAGCCAGCCGGCTATGTACATGCCGGCGATGGTCATGAGTGTTGCGGTCACGAGGACGATCGTCAGGCCGTTGTCTCGTAGAAATCGCACGTCATGCTCCTCCATCTGGATGTGGCACTAACCGCGACCGCATTAAGATGGTTCCGAAATTGCAATCTCCGAGGCGCAAGGGCGGTAAGTCCTAAAGGCTGCTCGCGTGGCGCGGGTAAATCTTTCCCGCGTCGCGACAATCAACCGAGCCATTGATTGCGAAACGTGAGCGTTGCGACCGAAACGGTTTTGCCGATGTCGGTGCGAACCAGAACGGAAATATCAGTACGGTTGCGATCCGGTAGTTCGTCCCGAGCAACGTCCATGAGGATGCGGGTGACGTCCTGCATCACAGCATCCCGCGAACCAAGCTCGACGCCTTGTTCATCTCGTGTTTCGCCGTCATTGTTTTGCAGATCGAAAAAATAGCGCGTCATCAAGCTCAACCTCCAATCGAGAGGAAAAAGCCGGAAAAGCCATCATTGTTCCCGTCCTTCTGGGGATGACGAGCCATTAGCGCAACGCTGCCTCTGTCGAACGACTTTTTACGCTGGAAAACTTCCGACTGCTTGGCGCGCTCAACGTGTGCCTTCGCGTGCAGTGCCACGAGCCCTCTCACTCGAGGGCGCGTTTCTCCTTTGTTTTCTCCGCTCCAGGCTGCGCGCCTGCGATCGCGCTTCACGCAACTCGTCCAGATCTGGCCTCCACCAACCACGTCCCTTCTCGAACGCGTTCGGCTCCTCACGCGCTGGCCAGGTTGCCACCAGTTCGGCTAGTGATGCCGGGCGCCAACGAACCCAGACAAAATCGCGCGGATCGGCTGCAGCATGGGGATAGAAGCGCTTGATATCATCCGGCTCGGCGAATTCTCCCGCCACCTCGGCTACAATCACCACGCCGTAGGAACACGTCATAACCGCGTGACCGATCGGTGGTAGCGACCCGGCTGGAACCGGATAACGCCGGCGGCGGCGTTCGTCATAGCGCAATTTCGCGCGCGCGTACTTCGGCGTATGTTTTTCCGCTTCCTTTCGGCGCTTGCGCTCTTCAGGTTCGCTCGCGCGCGCAGCGGCCTCTATATCAGGCCATGATCGTCGCAGCGCTTCGTAGGATCGGAACGGCACGCGCCAGGCGCGCATCTCATCATCCCACCGAGCCCAAGGGATCGACCGCAAATGCGCAACAACGTCCCTGGAATAGGGGGTGCGTATATGGATATCCTCTTCGATTTGAAGGTATTGACTGGAAATAGGATCGAAAGCGTACGCATCGCGGCCTTTGGCATCCGCATATAGATCGAGGTTTTCGCTCTCGCGCGCCAGCCACTTTGCAATGCGCTTGCCGGCGGTCTTGCCCGGCACGAACCAGCTGCGTTGCTCCTCGTTCCAGCGAGCACGCGGGAATGCATTGCGGAAGCGCTCCACCGTCATTCTGTCGTAGGCAAATTTCGCTGTGGCGCCAAGACGGGACTCGCTATCAGACCTTTCCTTGGGCTTAGACATCGTCGTCACCGTAAAATGCTGTTTGGTGAGCCTAACGCTTACGAAAGCCACAGGTTCATTCGTGACGATGGCACGGTTTGGGATGCTGGCATTTGTAAACGGGCGCCACGGTCCTTTCCGATGGAACAACACGACGTTTCCACCGTTGGGTGGCATCGCCTTCACGTGAGAGGAAACAGAAATGATGGATCAGACCGGCTACGAAAGCGATGACGATTTCGCAAAAGTCGTGGCCGTCGACGAGGCACTCGAGACGGCTCCAGGAAATGACGCCACACTGGCACGACGGGCCCAACTTGAGGCGCTGCGAACAGAAATTGCGAACCTGCGCGAGGAACTCGCCGCGATCGTTGCCGGAACATCCCGGTTGGCCGTGACTGAGGCCGTCATCGCTCTTGAAACAACGCAGAACCGGATCAGGGACCACCTCGCCCCCGTCCTGATTGCAGCCGGCGTCATAGGATACCTCTGGGGGGCGTCTATCCGACGGCGCTAGCGATTGCGCCGGTCTCTGACGTCATCCAAAGTCCATCGGACCGCTTGGTCCGGCGCACTCGATGTGTATCGCCCACGTGGATCGGAAGGCGCAAAGGGTTCCGGTTTTCTAAGCCGCAGTTTTCCTGAGCCGACGGCTTTGTCGGAACTTGGCGGGCGAGCGTCACCGGTGGAACATTCCAGCACCGGTCGCATTCCCTATAAAGGTCGCAGGCTGTGCCAAGCGGACGCGATGGGGATGGAGAACATCAGGGTTTTTCCGCTTTCACCTTTTGGCCAACGAAAAGGCAGTCGAGCTTCTGACCCATCCAGCCCGCGACCGTCCGGTCTCACGCGCAAACTTCCCAAGCCCGCACCGTAAATGCTAAAGCGCACCATCCGTCATTGCGGATCAACAGGATAAGCCCATGGCAAAACGTTCCGGTAGTGCCGATCTTCCGCTCCACGGCGGGCGCGTGCCGAAGTGGCTCGGAGATCGCATGACGAAGCTCGGCGGCGTCATTACCGAAGCCGTCATCCTGTACTACGGTCGAGACGAATTCCTACGTCGAATGGCCCACCCTTTCTGGTTTCAGTCCTTTGGTGCGGTCATGGGCATGGACTGGCACTCTTCCGGTATCACCACCAGCGTCATTGGCGCGCTGAAGCGCGGGCTGACGCCGCTGTCCGCGGAGCTTGGAATTCATGTTTGCGGCGGGCGCGGTGCGCAGTCGCGCAAAACCCCGGCGGAACTGCTTGCGATCGGCGATCGGGTCGGTTTCGACGCGCAGCGTCTCGTGACCACCAGCCGCCTCGTTGCCAAGATCGACAGCGCCGCGGTTCAGGATGGATTTGATCTATACCTGCACGGTTTCATTGTCACCGACGATGGAAAATGGGTCGTCGTCCAGCAAGGCATGAACGGCGATCAACGACAGGCCAGGCGCTATCATTGGCTGTCGGAAAACCTGGAAAGCTTTCTCGATTCCCCGCATGCGGCAATTGAAGGCGACACCACCCAGGGTGTCATCGTCAATCTCGCCGACCGACGGGCGGCGCGATCGCGAGAAGGACAGCTTGATCTGCTTGCCAATATGGGACCGGACCGCATCGTCTGCGAGGCCCTCGCCGTGCGGCGGGCAGGGCCCGTTATCGAAAGTCTGCCAGATCAGCTGTCGCTCCCGCATCTGATCATGCCGTCTCACCACGACGTGCGGGAAAAGGACGTCAACATGGGACGTCTGCATGCAGCACTCGCCTCTGCAGCCGAGCGGGGACCGAAGGATTTTCAGGAGCTGCTTCTGACCCCCGGCGTCGGCGCGCGAACGGTCGAAGCACTGGCCATGGTCGCCGAGGTCGTCCACGGCGCACCTTGCCGCTTTTCCGACCCCGCACGGTTTTCGCTCGCTCATGGCGGCAAGGATCGTCATCCGTTCCCTGTTCCGCTGAAAGTCTACGATGAAACACTCAAGGTGATGAAGTCCGCCGTTTCAAGAGGCAAGCTCGGTCACACGGAAGAGCTCGAGGCACTTCGGCGCCTTGACGAGCAGGCGCGTCGCCTCGAACACTACGTGACGGGTCCCGACCTGAAGGAAATCGTTGCCGGCGAATTCCGAAACTCCGCCTCACTTGGCGGACGCAGTGTCTTCGGCTGGGAGCCCCCGTCGGAGACCGGGCCATCGGGAGAGTAGAGGGTTCGTGAACTATTCCGGCTCCCGCCATCGTCCACAGACCGAGCTCCTCTTAGCGTGACACTCAGATCTGTACCGGTTTGATCGTCGCAACCGATATGTCGCCTTCCATCAGGCCGCGCACCAACCCCGGTTTGGCATGCTCGACTTCGATGACCGTATAGAGCTTTTCGTCACGAAATGCGCTTGCGTCGAGCGTGCTGACGCCTTCGGCGGGTGCTGCATCGACTTCCATGTAGTCGAGTTCGCATCCCGAAGCGACGACACGCGCATCACCCGCCGAACGAGCGGCCACTAGCACCTCACCTTGATTGAGGGCATTCTGCCACCGCGGGTCCGTGGGTGCGGCCACCGGCACCAGCCGATAGACGTGCAACGTGTCGTCATCCCCGACAAAATCGGTCGATTGGCGCCGCGCGTCAGCAAACTGGGCCTTGCTTTCCATCGATCTGCCAAACTCCGTATCGCTCTCGCCGGTGGACTTCGCGTCGCCACCACTCTGTACATTGTTGGACATTGTTATCTCCAATGAAAGAACACAAGGGGCGAAACGCCTTCGATTGGCGGCTTTTCCTTGGGTTCGGTTGGTTATTGATCGGCATTTTCGCCGATCGGCTAAATCTCTTCCTTCCGCGCGACAGGCATCTGC
>NZ_JACVAN010000027.1:0-85366 GCF_014851895.1 Ensifer sp. ENS11
TCGGCACCTGCACGCCCTTGTAGCCGCAATCGGCAGCCCACTTGGTGATCGCCGCAAACGAGTTGAACGGCGCCGCATCCCCGGCAAACTGCGCAAGAAACAGACCGGGGCCCTTAATCGTTTTCATCGCAAACATCCTCCTGATGATATGGCTACCGGCAGAGCCGGCCGGTTCGGCCAACGACAGGAAGAAGCGGACGAAAGCTTCATTTTCGCTGCAGCTGAAGCACCTGAAACGTTGCAGGCGCCGAAGCTAGCAGATTTTCTGTATGGAGCAACCGGTTGGGACGAGAATTTCGGGAGGCGTCCTCCTGCGTTCACAGGCGCCGAAATGCCAATCCGGAAACTGACTGCGGTGCGCCTCACCGGCACGACGAGGCACCAGTAAAAAAACCGGCCGCAGCGGCGGCCGGTTCTTCAATCAGCGTTGATCGCAGCCGCTCAGACGTAGCGGTTGACGACATTCTCCAGCAGCTCCTGCTTGCCGGACTTCGGTTGCGGGTTGAGGTCGGACTTCAGCACCCAAGCTTCGATCTCTTCCAGCGAGAAGCCACCCTCGAGCATCTTCTTGGCTTCCGGCACCTGCCAACCGGCGTAGCGCTGATCAAGCGGAGCCGACAGCGCCTTGTCTTCGATCATCTGGGCGGCCGCCTTGATGCCGCGGGCGCAGCAATCCATGCCGCCGATATGGCCGATCAAGAGGTCCTCGGGGTCGAGCGACTGGCGCCGCAGCTTCGCGTCGAAGTTGGTGCCGCCCGACTTGAAACCGCCGCCTGCCAGCACCTGATAGTAGGCGAGCGCCATTTCCGGCACGTTGTTGGGGAACTGGTCCGTATCCCAACCCGACTGGTAGTCGTTGCGGTTCATGTCGATCGAACCGAAGATGCCAAGCGCATTGGCAAGAGCCAGTTCGTGCTCGAAGGAATGGCCGGCGAGGATCGCATGGCCCTGCTCGATATTGACCTGGACTTCCTTCTCCAGACCGTACCTCTTGAGGAAGCCGTAGACCGTGGCGACGTCATAGTCATACTGGTGCTTGGTCGGCTCCTGCGGCTTCGGCTCGATCAGGATCGCGCCCTTGAAGCCGATCTTGTGCTTGTAGTCGACCACCAGATTGACGAAGCGGCCGAGCTGGTCGAGTTCTCGCGAAAGGTCGGTGTTGAGCAGCGTCTCGTAACCTTCGCGCCCGCCCCACAGCACGTAGTTCTCACCGCCGAGACGCTGGGTGGCATCTAGGCAGGTCTTTACCGTCGCGGCTGCAAAGGCAAACACATCCGGATCCGGATTGGTGGCGGCACCCGACATATAGCGGCGATTGGAGAAGAGGTTGGCGGTGCCCCAGAGCAGCTTGACGCCGGTGTCGGCCTGCTTCTTTGCGAAATAGTCGACGATCTCGTTGAGGTTCTTGGTGTTTTCGACGAAGTTCCGGCCCTCGGGGCGCACGTCGGCATCGTGGAAGCAGTAGTAGGGAACGCCGAGCAGCTGGAAGAATTCGAACGCAACATCCGCCTTCAGCTTGGCCGCATCCATCGTGTCCTTGAACCATGGGCGCTCGAACGTCTGGCCGCCAAAGGGGTCTCCGCCCGGCCAGACGAAGGTGTGCCAATAGGCAACCGCGAAGCGCAGGTGATCTTCCATGCGCTTGCCGAAAACGACCTCGTCCTTGTTGTAGTGGCGGAAGGCGAGCGGATTGCTGCTCTCCGGTCCCTCATACTTGATCTTAGCGATATCGCCGAAAAATCCCGTGCTCACGGTCTGGCTCCTCTCAAGGCTGGTGTGCCGGCGCCGCGACTGCAAAACGCCCGGTCATTACGTGGAAGGTAATTGGTTTCATTCCCTCGTGCGGCGATACCTGCGGCATCGAAACGCCAAGCCAAAGGAATAGTCAGATGAACGATTTCAACCGGATCGCCGAGGCCTACATCGCCGCCTGGAACGCAGAGGTCGGCAGCCGCAGCGTGTTGATCGAAGCGGCCTTTACCGTCGACGTCGCCTATCGCGACCCGATCATGCAGGGTGACGGGCATGCGGGCATCGGCGGCTTGATCGCCGGCGTTCAGGGCCAGTTTCCTGGTTTTCGCTTCACGCTCAAGGGCACGCCGGACGGCTTTGCCGACACGATCCGCTTCTCCTGGGCGCTTGGCCCAGATGGCGACGAATCCGTGATCGAGGGCACCGACGTCGGCCTCATCGAGAACGGCCGGCTGAAACAGGTCACCGGCTTTATCGACAAGGTGCCGGCGCAATAGGCCCGGTCGATCGAAAACAGCCATGGAGGGGCGCGGTGCGGTCACGTCGTCGCGCCCTTGATGGCGGGATAGAGACGCCGATAGCTCTGGTAGGCTTCGTCGTAGGCCGCCACAAAAGCCGCTTCGGGCGCGATCGTTTCCGCCGTTTTCGGTGCATGGCAAATCGCGACTGGGTCGGCGCCGGTCGCCGCGATCAGGCCGAGACGCGCAGCACCGAAGGCGGCGCCGAAATCGCCATCAGCAGGCAGATCGACCGGCAGGTCGAGCGCGGTCGCGATCGACTTCAGCCAGTAGCGCGAACGCGATCCACCACCGATCGCCGTCACCCGCGAAAGCGTCGTGCCGGCGGCACGCAAAGCTTCGAGGCTGTCACGGATGGCGAAGGAAACGCCTTCCATGACCGCCTGCGTCAGCACTACCCGGCTGCTCTCGTGGCCGAGCCCGGCAAATGCGCCGCGGATCGTTGCATCATTGTGGGGCGTGCGCTCGCCGGAGAGATAGGGAAGGAAGGTCACGCCGCTTGGCGCCTTCAGCGTATCGCCGAGCTCGGTGCTGAGGTCGGCGGCGCTGCGACCGGCGATTCCGGAATACCAGTTGAGCGCATCGGTCGCCGACAGAATGACACCCATCTGATGCCAGGTATTCGGCAGAGCGTGGCAGAAGGCGTGAACGGCGCTTTCCGGATTGGGCAGGTAGCTTGCATTGGCGGCAAACAGCACACCCGACGTGCCCAATGAAACGAAAGCATGGCCTTCGCCGACGGTGCCCATACCGCAGGCAGACGCCGCATTGTCGCCCGCCCCCCCGGCAACGACGACGCCGGCATCCATGCCCCAGCGTGACGCCAGCTCGGGCCGGAGCCCGCCCGCCCGATCCGTGCCTTCGACGAGATCCGGCATCTGCCGTTCCTCCATGCCGGTGGCCGAAAGCAGGCTTTCTGACCAGCGGCGCTTGGCCGTATCGAGCCAAGCCGTGCCGGCCGAATCCGACATCTCGGACATATGCTCACCCGTCAGCCACAGGCGCAGATAGTCCTTCGGCAACAGCACCCACCGCACCTTGGCAAAGAGATCCGGCTCGTTTTCACGCACCCATGCGAGTTTCGGCGCGGTGAATCCGGGGAAGACGATGTTGCCGGTGATGGCGCGGAATTGCGGCTCGGCATCGAGCGCCGCTGCCTCGCGAAAACTGCGGGTGTCGTTCCAGAGGATGCAGGGCCGCAGCACCTTGTCGTCGGCGTCAAGCAGCGTCGCGCCATGCATCTGGCCGGAAAGGCCGATGCCGCGCACGGCGGCAAGGGCTGAAGGATGTGCCGCCTTCAGGCCTGATATCGCCTCCTCGGTAGCCCTGATCCAAGCGGCCGGGTCCTGCTCCGACCAACCGGGATGCGGCCGCGAGACGTCGAGTGCGCCGGATGCCGAACCGACAATACGCTGATCGCCATCCATCAGCATCGCCTTGACGCCCGACGTGCCGAGATCCAGTCCAAGATACATGCGTGCCTCCATTGGGCAATTCCGGGGAAAGCGTGCAACGGTTTTCCGTCAGGAATTGTGTAAATTCAAAGCATTACACCGGTTCGACCGGCAGGTTGTCTTTGAGGAAAATGTCGATGCGGATGCGTTCCTGCGCCTCTATCATCGAGAGCCCATCGGCGCGGGCCTTCAGCACGCGAATGGCGCTGCGCACCTCGTGACCGGCATCCTGGTTGAGCAGCGCATCGATGGTACCCGAAACGAGTGCAGCACGACTGTACGGCGTCAATTCGTGCGCGATCGCGCAGATCTCGGACTGACGTCCGGCCTTCTCCAGCGCCGCGATCAGGCCGCGGTTGCCGGCGCCGAGGCTGTAGATGCCGGTAAGGTTCGGATGCGCGGCGAGCAGATCCTGCACCAGATTTTCGACTTCCGACGGGTCATCGTGGCCCTCGACCACGGGCAAAAGCTGCCGCTTAGCGGCACCTTCATTGACGGCAGCGCTGAAACCCTCAAGCCGATCCCGATGGTCTCGCACCAGCATCGATCCGGCGACGATGGCAACGGGCCCGTCGCGGCCGCCGACAAAACGCCGCATCAGACTGCCGGCCGTGCGTCCGGCGGCAATATTGTCGACGCCGGCGAAATGCTCGCGCTCGGAGCCGGTCAGGTCGGACACGAGGGTGACGACGGCAATGCCGTCCTCGCGAAGCCGCCCAACGGCCGCAACCACTTCAGGCGCTTCGACGGCAACGACGGCAACGCCGGCCGGTCCGCGTCGGCGCGCTTCGTCGAGCGCATCGGCCAGCGCCGATGCATCGAAGGCGGGAACGGAGAGGATGCTGACATCGGTCCGCTCGACGGCGGAGCGGGCCATTGCGGACTGGACCTCGGCCTCGAGCCCGCGCATGAAGGCGTTTTCGCCTTCGGGCAAAATGAAGATCAGCGGATAGCTGCGGCTCTTGGCAAGGTTGGCCGCCGCCACGTCCCTGATATAACCGAGCGTCGCGATCGCGCGCTCGACCTTGTCGCGCGTGACCGTCCGCACACCCGGGCGATTGTTCAAAACCCGGTCGACGGTCGCAAGGCTGACGCCTGCTTCTGCAGCGATGTCGTGGACTGTAGGGCGCATCATTTCCTCCCGCAAACTGCCTTAGAGGAATTTTTGATGTACGTAAATCAAAAACACGCAAGGAAAGACCGGCCGCTGTTTTCGCTGGCTAAAAACGCTTGCTGAATGCTTGCGTGAAAGTGACCTCGCCGTGGCCCTTCCCGGCCTCGGCAAGCACCACATCCATGAAGCCGTCGGTCACGCGCACGAGCGCGAAACCGCCCATATAGGCCGCCTTCGGCTTGAACAGATCCAGCCCTTCGCGGCGATAGATCATCGCGGTTTCGTGCTGATGGCCGTGAAAGAGACCGATGACATTATAGCCCTTGACGGCATCAACGAGCGCCTGCCGCTCGCCAGGACTCCACCAATGCGGCGGGCCATTGCCCTGGTCGTCGAAGGTCCTGGCGGCAGCGTCCCAGACCTCCGTCGAGAAGGCATCCCAGCCATAGTGCTGGAACAGGATCACCGGTCGGCCGTCAGCGGCATAGGTTGCCAGATCCTGCTTCAGCCACGGCAGCGCATCCACCGCACCCTTGCTGACGTCGCCACCGAAGCGTTGGAGCTGAACGAGATGCAGCCCGCCCCAATCCCAGGAATAGCAATCCGACAGCGGGTCGTAGTTCGTCACCGGCACCGGAGGCTTGTAGAACACCGACTGCCGATGATTGAGCTCGACATAGTCGCGCAGTTCGCGGCGATACCAGTCGACATGCGGCGGCGGCCCGTCCTGGTCGAGGTCATGGTTGCCGAGCCCGACATAGACGGGGAAGTGCACGCGGTCGGCACCCGGTCCTTCCTGATAGCGGCTCGAAAACTGCTGCAGCTGCCGTCCCTCACGCGGCTGGCGCACCTGTCCGCCGCCGTCATCGGTCACGTCGCCACCGAGCACAAGACCGAGCGGCCGGCCGATCCGCCGGCCGGTGCTGCCGAGCCCGCTTGACTGACCGCCGACGGTTTCCGGCCAGTGCATCGCCGGCAGGGCATTGAGCGCTGCCACGTGGCGAAGCAGATTCGCGTCGGTCTTGCCTTCGGCCGCACAGTTCGGCGCAAGGCCCTCGGTCGAGACGAGGCAGGCGTGGATATCGTTCGAAAACAGGAAGGTAGCATCGATGGGCGGGCGTCCGGCTGCGCGCATGGGCGTGGCCAACAGTGTCGCGCCGATGCCGGCGGCGGCGGCAAGGAAGGAGCGCCTGGAGATGCCGAAGTGTTGGTATGCCCGCATGAACGGCCCCGTTTCCAACCCGGCCAGGTGCCGGATCGTCGATCAGGGTTCGGCCGGACGTTGCTTTCCGGCCGGATTGTGCCGCAACACGAAGACGGCGTAAACCGCGCGTGGGCCTAGTGCCCGCCGCCGCTGGGTCCGACGCCCTGCGGTTTCTTGATCATCATCACACCCAGGATCAGCGACAGGAACAGCACGGTCAGGATGACGAAGATATCGCCGAACGACAGGATCATCGCCTGCTTCTGGGCCATCGCCGCAAGCTGCTTGATGGCGATCGAAGCACCATCGAGACCATGGGCGTTGAAGGTGGCGGCCATGTTGTTGAACCGCTCCATCGCCTCGGGGTTGCCCCACTGGATGTGTTCGGAGAGCCGGGCATAGTGCAGATCCTGGCGCTGGGTCAGGATGGTGTTGATCACCGCCAGGCCAACAGCGCCGCCAAGGTTGCGCGTCAGGTTGAAGAGGCCGGATGCGCCGCGCATGCGTGCCGGCGGCATGGTGCCGAGCGCGATGTTGTTGATCGGCACCATGCACAGCATCAGCCCGACGCCGCGCAGGATCTGCGGAATGAACAGCTCGTAGAAGTC
Source organism: Ensifer sp. ENS11 (assembly GCF_014851895.1). Lineage (NCBI taxonomy): Bacteria > Pseudomonadati > Pseudomonadota > Alphaproteobacteria > Hyphomicrobiales > Rhizobiaceae > Ensifer > Ensifer sp. ENS11. The sequence continues at coordinate 6,651 of NZ_JACVAN010000027.1, forward strand.
CCAGTCAGCCGTCAGATGTCCCATGATCCAGGTGCCGCTGGCAAAGCTGGCAAAGCCGATGGTCATCAGCACGCGCGGATCGAGTTTGCCCGACAGGAAGCCGGCGACCGGCGCCGTGAAGAACATGGCTAGACCCGAGACAAACATCGTCTCGCCGATCATCAGTGAATCGTAGCCGCGGATGCGCCCGAGATAGAGCGGGTAGAGATAGGTGAGACCATAGAGCCCGATGCCCATGACAAAGGAGAACATCGAACCGAAGGCGAAATTTCGGTTTGAAAACGCCCTGAGGTCGACCACCGGGAATTCCACCTTGAAGGCCCGGTAGAAGAAAATCACCGCGGCGATCACGGTGGCGACGGCACCCATGACGATATGCTCGTCGTTGAACCAGTCGTTGGCGTTGCCTTCTTCCAGGACATATTCGAGCGAGCCGAGGAAGATCGCCATCGAGGCGAGCCCCCACCAGTCGAACTTCTTGAACAGACCAAGCTCCGGCTTGTCGAAATCGATGAAGGTCCAGGTCAGCGTCGCAACGATGATGCCGGGAATGACATTGACCAGGAACAGCCAGTGCCAGGAGAAGGCGTGGCTGAGGTAGCCGCCGACGGTCGGGCCGATGGTCGGCGCGAGCGTGGCGATCAGACCGATGATCGGCGAAACGATGTTGCGCTTCGACGGCGGAAAAATGGTGAAGGCAGCCGCAAAGACTGACGGAATCATGCCGCCACCGATGAAGCCCTGGATCGCCCGGTAGACGATCATCTGGTCGATATTGGTGGCTGTGGCGGCGAGCGCGCTTGCCGCGGTGAAACCCGCAGCCGATACCGAAAACAATACCCGCGTCGAGACGATACGCGCCAGCGTGCCCGAAAGCGGGATCATGATGACTTCGGCAATGAGGTAGGAGGTCTGCACCCAGCCGATTTCGTCGGAGCCGGCCGACAGGCCGGCCTGGATTTCGGCAAGCGATGCCGAAACGATCTGGATGTCGAGGATCGCCATGAACATGCCGACGACCATGGCGAAGAAGGCGATCAGCCTTCTCGGGTCCATATGTTCTTCGACCTTCGGTGCGGCTGCCGCCACCGAGCCTGCTGTTGCCGTTGCGGCCATCTGAGCCACTCCCTGCGTGTAAAGGCGCATCGGCGCGTTCAAAAGAACACGCCGGCGCGTCAGGCCCGATTACTTCGTGGCGGCGACCTTGGTCTCGTCGGGCGCCGTGCGCGTGTCGACATCGACGACGACGCTCAAGCCCGCCCGCAGATGGCCTTCCGCCAGCACATCGGCCGGCAGCGTGATGCGCACCGGCACACGCTGGATCACCTTGGTGAAGTTGCCGGTGGCGTTTTCCGCCGGCAGCAGCGAGAACACCGAGCCGGATGCCGGCGCGATCGAGGCAACCGTGCCTTCGACCGCGTGCTCGTCATAGGCGTCGATATGGACCTTGACCTTCGAGCCGGGGACCAGATGGGCGATCTGCGTCTCCTTGAAGTTGGCGTCGATATAGAGCTGGTCGACAGGCACGAGCGCGGCCAGTCGCTGGCCAGCGGAAACGAGGTCACCGACCTGGACGGCGACGTTGCCGATGACGCCGTCATAGGGCGCCTTCAAGACGGTGAAGCCGAGGTCGCGGTTGGCCTTGTCACGGGCAAGTTCGAGCGAGCGGATCTGGCTTTCCGCCTCTGAGCGCTGCGCCTGCAGCACGGTGATGTTGGCGTTCGCAGCCGCGATGTTGGCATCGGCGCCGGCAAGGTTCGCCCGAGCCTGATCCAGAGCCACGTCGGCATTGTCGCGCGAAGCAACGGTGCCGACGTCCTTGGACTGGAGGTCGCTCGCGCGCTTCTGCGCGAGTTCGGCGCCGCGCACCGTTGCTTCGAGAGCGTTCTTCTGGGCTTCGGCCTGGGCAAGGCTCGCCATCGCCCCTGCGATCTGCGCGTCGAAACGGCTGAGCGCCAGCTTCTGGGTGGCGATCTGGGCTTCGGTCTGCTCGGCCGCGATACGGTAGTCGCCGTCATCGAGCGTGACCATGGGATCGCCGGCCTTCACCTTCTGGTTGGCGACGACGTCGACCTTGGCGACATAGCCCGACACTTTCGGAGAGATCGTGGCAATGTCGCCTTCGATATAGGCGTCATCAGTCGAAACCATGAAGCGGCCATTGGTCCACCAGTCATAGCCATACCAGCCGGCGCCAGCGAGCGCGACAAGGCCGAGAACCGGCAAGATCGGGCTGCGCTTCTTCTTTTTCGAAGCGGCCTCGACAGCAGGCTCTTGCACCGCTGCCGGCGCCTCGGCAGTCGCCCCCTTGGCCTCGGGCTCGGCCTCATGGGTCTGCGGAACTTCAAAATCCTCGCCGACAGGGCGAACGCGAGCGGCGCTGGACGTTTTGGATGCGGACATGGATACCGGCCTGGTTAATGAGGGGTGACTGAACTGAACCGTTCGGTTCGATCGAAGCTTGACTTAGTCGCTTTGACGTCGCATATCAAGAGGGAATCGAACCGGGTAGTTCGATGGACGAGAATTAATGCGAACGGGACGGGTGCAGACGGCAATCATGGAACCAGCAAAGACCGAGCAAAACGAGACCTTCCGGCCTGATAACGGCGCGGACGACCAGCTTGGTCCCGGCAGCGGACGCCATGCGGCGGGTGAAGACCCTGCCAAGCGCCAACAGATTCTCGAGGGCGCGCGGCGGGTCTTCATGAGCCAGGGCTTCGACGCCGCCAGCATGAACGATATCACCCGCGAGGCCGGCGTCTCGAAGGGCACGCTCTACGTCTACTTCGAAAACAAGGAAGACCTGTTCAAGGCGCTGATCATCCAGGGCAAGACCCTGGTGATCCAGACCGCCAAGCATGCACTCAACGACCACGAAGACGTCGAGGAGGCGCTCTACGATTTCGGCGTCACCCTGACGAGCAGCATCACCTCCGAGGCCACGATCCGCTCCATGCGCATGGTGATCGGCGTGATCGACCGGATGCCGCATCTGGCGGAACGCTTCTTCAGCGAGGCGCCCGAAAACGGCTATACGGTCCTCAAGACCTATCTCGACCGGCAGGTTCCAACAGGCACGCTCGACATCGACAACACGGAAGTAGCGGCCAGGCAGTTCATCGAGATGGCCCAGGCCGGGCTGTTCAAGCACCGCCTGTTCGGCGGAATGTGCTCGGCGCCGCCGCGAGAGCAGATCGAGGGCACGGTTGCCGCGGCCGTCCGCGTCTTCATGGCCGCCTATGGACCGAAGAAGAAGACGGACTGAGCCAAGCCAAGGGGCTCATTCGTTCGGGCTAGCCTTCAATCCAGCAATTGCGATCAAGCACGCCTTGCGGCAAGACCCTATGAGCATGGGCTGTCTGCCACGGGAGTGAACATGAGTGCTATCGGAAGGGCGATCTGGTTCATCGAGAGCCATTTCGCCAGGGATATATCGCTGGAGGAGATCGCCGAGGCTGCCGGCCTTTCGCGCTTTCACCTGTCGCGCGTCTTCGGACTGGTGACCGGTCGCTCCATCAGCGCCTATATCCGTGCGCGGCGGCTGAGCGGCGCCGCACGAAACCTTGCCGACGGCTCGTCCAGCATTCTCGCGGTGGCCCTCGAAGCGGGCTACGGCTCGCACGAGGCTTTCACCCGTGCCTTTCGCGAGCAGTTCGGCGTCACGCCGGAGACCGTGCGCAAGCAAGGGCACCTCAGCAACATCGCACTGACGGAGCCTATCAGAATGGACGACACCCGCCTCCTCAAACTGGACCCACCGCGCTTCGAAGACAGCCCGCCTTTGCTTTTGGCCGGCCTTGCCGAAACCTACGCCTATGGCCGCACCGAAGGCATTCCCTCGCTGTGGCAGCGCTTCAATACCCACTTCGGCAACATCCCCGGACAGAAGGGCAACGTCGCCTACGGCGTCTGCAGCCAGAGCGATGGCGAAGCCGGGACATTTCGCTATATGGCGGCAGCAGAAGTCGACGACGCCGGCGCCCTGCCCGCCGGCTTTACCACCATGAAGCTGCCGAAGCAGCGTTACGCCGTGTTCCTGCACCGCGGCCATATCTCGTCGATCGCCACGACGGCGCACCATATCTTCGGCACCTGGCTGCCGGAGTCCGGTCTTCAGCATGGCCAAACGCCTGATCTCATCGAGCGTTATGATGATCGTTTCGACCCGCATTCGGGCATGGGGGTGGTCGAAATGTGGATTCCGATCCAAGCGTAAACGGTAAAGCGCCGCCGCAAATGGCCGGCGGCGCTTGTCACTTTCGCAATGTTGCTTAAATACTGCCGCGATTCTTGCGCGACGACGCGCCACCGAAAAAGGAAAGATCGCCGATGCAGGGGATAATGTCGCTTGCCCAGGACCCAGCCGCCTGGGTCGCCCTCATAACACTGGTTGTCATGGAGGTGGTTCTCGGCATCGACAACCTGATCTTCATCTCCATCCTCACCAACAAGCTGCCGGCCGAACACCGCGAGAGGGCCCGCCGCATCGGCATTACCCTGGCGCTCGTCATGCGCCTCGCCCTGCTCGGCACCGTCGCCTGGATCGTCAAGCTGACCACGCCGGTGTTCGAGGTCTTCGGACACGGCTTCTCGTGGAAGGACATGATCCTGATCGCCGGCGGTCTTTTCCTCGTCTGGAAGGCGACCAAGGAAATCCACCATAGCGTCGATCCGAGCGACCACGGCGAAGACTTCATCGCTTCTTCGGCGATCAACAGCTTCGGCGCGGCGATCGGCCAGATCCTGCTGCTCGACCTCGTCTTCTCGGTCGACAGCATCATTACCGCCGTCGGCATGACGCCGCATCTGCCGATCATGGTCGTCGCCGTCCTAGCCGCCGTCACCGTGATGCTCGTTGCCGCGACGCCGCTTGCCAACTTCATCGAGAAGAACCCGACGATCGTCATGCTGGCGCTCGCCTTCCTCTTGATGATCGGCACGACGCTGATCGCCGAAGGCATGGGCCTGCACGTGCCGAAGGGCTACATCTACGCCGCCATGGCCTTCTCGGCGCTGGTGGAGGTTCTCAACATGGTGGCGCGCAATGCGCGGCTGCGAAAGAAGGCCGCCGGCAAGCTGCACTGAGGCGTTGCCACGAACAAAACTGGAAAGGCGGGGCCACCAGCCCCGCCTTTTCGTTGCGCCGAAAAAAGACCTGCATCACAGGGGATGCAGGCCATCTTGCTGCGGGCGTTTGTGAGAACGCTACAGCGCCGCGCGTCTTACGAGACGCGCAAAGGTCGCTGTCGCGCTTTGAATTGCTGCATGTTTTGATGCTTATATCGAATAGCATTTAAGGAAACATGCAGTGGCGCTCGACTGCCGTTTCGTTGGCCACGGGAAGAAATCGGAAAAATTCCCGTGTTCTCCGCCTTCGTCATGTCCGATTGGCACAGCCCGCGCCTCTCGAACGGATAACGCCTCATCCGGTAAATCGTTCCGGTTGCTTCAGGCGTCGGGACGTTGCCCAATCTCCACGAGGATGTTGCCGGGTATGACCATATAGAAGACATAGGCGCCATGCCGCTCTTCCGGTTCGGTGATGCGGATGCCGCTCGGCAGGATGCGCCGATAGGCATCCTCGACTGCCAATCGCTCGGGCAGCAGGAAGCCGATATGGTAGGTCTGAAGACCGAGGCTGACCTGGTCGCCACCGCCAAGCTTGGCGATCGGCGGGCTGATCACCAGCACCATGCCGGCATCGTCTGCCAGGCGATAAAAGGCATCCTTGCCGCGCGTTTCGACAAGCGTGAAGCCAAGATGTTCGATGAAGAATGTCGCCGTTTCGGTAACGACGGGGCTGTGAAGGTCGAGATGGTTCAGTCGCATATGCAGTCTCCGTGTTTTGAGAAACGCGGCGGACTGCGTCTGATCTGGATACACCCCGCCGCGGACCGATGCGGATGCATCGGAACCACGCCGCGGGTTCGAACGATCAGGTTCGAGCAGAGCTTCGCAACCGCTCGTACGGTGACGAAGGGACCGGGCTTACCATATCCGGTCCTGCCTTTTTCGACACGGGATGTGTAGCGCAGCCAAGCTGCGCCAGCAAGATCGCTGAGATCAGTTTTTCCCGGCGTCCGGATCCACCTTCTGCAACTCCTGCAGATAGGCGTCGAGACGATCAAACTTCTCTTCCCAGAAGCGGCGGTAGCTGTCGAGCCAGCTGTTGACGTCGCGCAAGGGTGCCGCTTCGAGCCGGCAGGGGCGCCATTGCGCCTCGCGGCCGCGGCTGATCAGCCCGGCGCGCTCGAGAACTTTCAGATGTTTTGAAACCGCCGGCAGGCTCATCTCGAACGGCTCCGCCAGTTCGCCGACAGAGGCCTCGCCGAGAGAGAGCCGGGCGAGAATCGCCCGGCGCGTGGGGTCGGCAAGGGCTGAGAGCGTGGTCGACAGGCGATCTTCCGGCATTTCCTAAAAAACCTTTCAGTTAAATAACCTCACGGTTCAATATAACCAGCCATCGGCAGTGTCAACAAAAACCGGCGTGATCCACTTTCCGTTGACATGCTCCATGTTCTATGGTCTCACGCGAGCCGACTGGAATAGCCCGCCGATACCGCTGGTGCGGCACCCCTACGGGCCTTTCCTTCCCATAAAATGCGCGCCCGGCGGCCGGACTTGTCTTCCGGCAAGGGGCGAGAAGCACGTCAAACGGGCAAAGACCATGGCAGATTCAGCAGTTCGGGTACGCATCGCACCCTCCCCCACCGGCGAGCCGCATGTCGGCACCGCCTATATCGCACTGTTCAACTATCTCTTCGCAAAGAAGCACGGCGGCACCTTCATCCTTCGTATCGAGGATACCGACGCCACACGCTCGACGCCGGAGTTTGAGCAGAAGGTTCTGGATGCGCTGAAATGGTGCGGGCTCGAATGGTCGGAAGGCCCTGACGTCGGCGGCCCCTATGGCCCCTACCGCCAGAGCGACCGCAAGGACATCTATCTCGACTACGTTCGCCAGATCGAGAACAACGGCCACGGCTTCCGCTGTTTCTGCACACCGGAACGGCTCGAACAGATGCGCGAGGGCCAGCGCGCCGCCGGCAAGCAGCCGAAATATGACGGCCACTGCCTGAGCCTGACAGCCGAAGAAGTGACCCGCCGCGTCGATGCCGGCGAGCCGCATGTCGTGCGCATGAAGATCCCGACCGAGGGCTCCTGCAAGTTCACCGACGGCGTCTATGGCGACGTCGAGATCCCGTGGGATTCGGTCGACATGCAGGTGCTGCTCAAGGCCGACGGCATGCCGACCTACCACATGGCGAACGTCGTCGACGACTACCTGATGAAGATCACCCACGTCGCGCGCGGCGAGGAGTGGCTGGCCTCCGTGCCGAAGCACATCCTGATCTATCAGTATCTCGGCCTGACGCCGCCGGTGTTCATGCACCTGTCGCTGATGCGCAATGCCGACAAATCGAAGCTGTCGAAGCGCAAGAACCCGACGTCGATCTCCTACTACTCGGCGCTCGGCTACCTGCCGGAAGCGCTGATGAATTTCCTCGGCCTGTTCTTCATCCAGATCGCCGAAGGCGAGGAACTGATGACGATGGCCGAGCTTGCCGAAAAGTTCGACCCCGACAACCTGTCGAAGTCGGGCGCGATCTTCGACATCCAGAAGCTCGACTGGCTGAACGGCCGCTGGATCCGCGAGAAGCTGAGCGACGACGAATTCCTCGGCCGGGTGCTTGCCTGGGCGTCCGAGAACGATCGCCTGAAGCAGGGCCTGAAGCTGTCGCAGTCGCGCATCTCCAAGCTCGGCGAACTGCCGGCCCTTGCCGACTTCCTGTTGAAGTCCGACCTCGGCCTCGAGCCGGCGGCCTTCGCCAAGATCAAGTCGAGCCCGGAAGAACTGGTCGAGATCTTCAACACGGTACAGCCGGATCTGGAAAAGATCCTCGAATGGAACAAGGAAACGATCGAAGCGGAACTACGCGCGATCGCCGACCGCATGGGCAAGAAGCTCAAGGTCGTGCTGGCACCGCTGTTCGTGGCGGTTTCCGGTTCGTCGCGGTCGCTGCCGCTCTTCGACAGCATGGAACTGCTCGGCCGCTCGGTCGTGCGCCAGCGGTTGAAGATTGCAGGCCAGGTCGCCGCCTCGATGGCCGGCAGCGGAAAGTAAGGACAGGACGATGAACGACAAGACCGAAACAACAGCCCTCTCCTCCGATGTGACGGAAGTGCGCGCGCAGAAGCTGAAGCTGCTCCGCGAACAGATCGGCGACGTCTATCCGGCGCATTTCCACCGCACGATGACCAATGCCGAACTTGCGGCGAAGTACGAGAACCTGGAGCTGGACACCGAGACGCAGGACGTCGTCACCGTCGCCGGCCGCGTCTACTCGTCGCGCAACTCCGGCATGTTCATGGATATCCATGATGCCTCCGGCAAGATCCAGATCTTCAGCCACAAGGACACCACGCCTGAAGACGCACGCGCACTGCTGCCGATGATCGACATCGGCGACATCATCGGTGTCACCGGCGTCGTGCGCCGCACCAAGCGCGGCGAACTGACGATCAACGCGCAGACGATCACCATGCTGACGAAGTCGCTGCTGCCGATGCCCGAAAAATGGCATGGCTTGTCGGATATCGAGCTGCGCTACCGCAAGCGCCACCTCGACATCATGACCAACGAGGAATCGAAGCTGCGCTTCCAGCAGCGCAGCAAGATCGTTTCCGGCATCCGCCGCTTCATGGAAGACGACGGCTTCATGGAAGTCGAAACGCCGATGCTGCATTCGGTCTATGGCGGTGCGACGGCCGAGCCGTTCAAGACTCACCACAACACGCTGAAGCTCGACATGTTCCTGCGCATTGCGCCGGAACTGTATCTGAAGCGCACGCTGGTATCTGGCCTGACCGACAAGGTGTTCGAGATCAACCGCAACTTCCGCAACGAAGGCGTCTCGACCCGGCACAATCCCGAATTCACCATGATGGAATGCTACTGGGCCTATGCCGACTACGAGGACATCATGGACCTCGTCGAGCGGCTGTTTACCAAGCTCGCTCTGTCGATCCACGGCTCGACCGAATTCATGTTCGGCGACAAGGAAATCTCCTTCAAGGGTCCGTTCCGCCGCGTGCCGATGCCGGATGCCGTCAAGGAAGCGACCGGTATCGACTTCCTGGCGATGAAGACCGACGAGGAAGCCCGTGCGGCCGCCAAGGCTGCCGGGTTCGAAGTCGAGAAGGACTGGACCTGGGGCGAGTGCCTCGCCTTCATCTTCGAAGAAAAGGTCGAGCCGACGCTGATCCAGCCGGCCCACGTCACGCATTTCCCGAAGGACATCTCGCCTTTCGCCAAGGAAGTGCCGGGCGAGCCGCGCCTCGTCGAGCGTTTCGAGACCTATTGCAACACCTGGGAACTCGGCAACGCCTTCTCGGAGCTCAACGATCCGGAAGAGCAGCGCGCCCGCATGGTCGAGCAGCTGGAGCAGGCCCATGCCCGCGGCGAAAAGGCAAAGCAGCTCGATGACGAGTTCCTTGATGCCATCGACCAGGGCATGCCGCCGGCAGGCGGCCTCGGCATCGGCGTCGACCGCCTGATCATGCTTTTGACCAACGCGCCGTCGATCCGCGACATCATCCTGTTCCCGGCGCGCCGCAACAAGGCCGACTGATCAAAGTCATAACGGCACAAGACAAAGCCCGGCGCGATTGCGGCGGGCTTTTTTCATTTTCAATGATGGAGTGACAGCGCGCTGCGCGAGAACGGCGCTTCAGTGGCCTGCAGGCGCTTCGGCGCTCTCGACCTTGTGCTCTTGCGCCGTGGCGTCCGGTGCCGCCTCGCCCTCGACGGCGACAGCATTCGGATCGATGCAGGGCGACCGATCGTCCATGCCGGCCATCATGCCGCGGATGTCACCCACGGAAAGATCGATGGTGTTGCCATGAAAGAAGCCGGCCGAGTTTGCCGTGCCGTCATTGTAGGACGCGCGGAACGGTTCATCCATACCGGGCACGCTCTGCGGGCCCGGTGCAAAGAGAACTTGCGCGCCGATCGCCGCACCCCGAACCTGGGCGCGCTCTTCCGGTCCGGCCGCATCGAGAACGACCACCTGGTAAAGCTCGGCATTTTCCGTCTTGGAGAGAGCACCGACCACGCGAAGCGCCGTGCGCATGCGCGCTTCGCCGTCGGCACGATCCGTCTTGATGTGCATGCGGACCCAGCGCTGACCGTGATGGCCGAGCTTGATGGTTCTGACCAGGGTGCATTCGAGGCCGGAGGTGGCGGGCTTGGAAATCCGCTCCATCAATGCGTCGCGGCCGACATAGACGGCGGCAGCACCTGAGGCAGCCGACACGCCGAACGCCGCGGCGAGGATGACGACCAGCCTCTTCGATGGGCGCAAGTTGCCGAGAATAGCCTTCACGAGAATGGCTCCGCTGTCATTTCAGGAACTGTAACAAAAGCCCGAAGGCGCCTTGCAAGGATAGGCGCTGCACCTTTCAGAAAGTTTAAGCGCCGCGCGCCATAGACGAACGGGAAGAACAGAGGAGCTCGCCCAAAAGACATCTTCAGCTTCGACATCGGGCGTGTTCGATAGGGATCGAAGGGTGATTGACTTTCGCAGGCATCTTGCCTCCATTGCGACCCGTCAAACGCAAGAAAAAGAAAAGAAGAACACATGCACAAGGTTATCTTTGATACGGATCCGGGCATCGACGATGCGATGGCCCTCCTCTTCCTCCACCGCCACCCGGATATCGACCTCATCGGCATTACGACGGTCTTCGGCAACGCCTCGGTCGAAACGACGACGCGCAATGCGCTGTTCCTGAAGCGCGAGTGGGGCATTAAGGCACCGGTCGCAAAAGGTCTCGACAAGACCTTCAATCCGGATCGGCCGCATGTCGGCTGGCCGACCTTTATTCATGGCGATGACGGCCTCGGCAACATCGACGTGCCCGAGACCATCGACCTGCCCGTCGATCCCCGCCCGGCGCACCGCTTCATCATCGACACCGTCCGCGCCAATCCCGGCGAAGTGACGCTGATTGCCGTCGGTCGCATGACCAACCTGGCGCTGGCACTGCGCGAAGATCCGGATTTTGCGCCGCTGGTGCGCGAAGTGGTGATCATGGGCGGCGCCTTCGACGTCAACGGCAACATCACGCCGGCCGCCGAAGCCAATATCCATGGCGACCCCGAGGCAGCCGACGTCGTCATGACGGCGCCGTGGCCGGTTACGGTCGTCGGTCTCGATGTCACCACCAAGACGGTGATGACCAAGGCCATGCTCGCCGACATCGCCGCACGCGGCGGAGCGCCGGCACAGCTGCTCTCCGACATCTCGCAGTTCTACATCACCTTCTACGAGCAGCATGTGCCTGACGGTATGGTGGTGCATGACAGCTGCGCCTGTGCCTATGTCGTGGCGCCGGACCTGTTCAAGGTGCGCAGCGGCGTCATCCGCGTCGTCTGCGGCGGCCTTGCCGATGGCCAGACGATCCAGAAGCCCGACAGCCGGCTGTTCCCGCCGAGCCCGTGGGACAACCTGCCGAGCCAGAAAGCTTGCATCGACATCGATGCAGCGAAAACCCTGAAGTTGATCGGCGACACGCTGGCGCTGCACGACTGATGTCACCCCGAACGGACCGGCTTGTCCAACCGTTCGAAAAACTTTGCTGCGATAGCTGGCGGACATGCGTTCGCCGGCTATCTTTATGGCCATGAAACCGGACGCCCTGCTCTATCCAGCCCCGAAAGGTCTCTATTGCGAGATCGGGGATTTCTACATCGACCCGGTGCAGCCGGTCGATCGCGCCCTGATCACCCATGGCCATTCCGACCACGCTCGCGCCGGCCACGGTCAGGTGCTCGCCACCCGCGAAACGCTCGATATCATGCGCATCCGCTATGGCGACGGTTTCTGCGGCACGAGCCAGGCCGTTGCCCTGGGCGAGACGATGGTCGTCAACGGCGTCGAGGTGCGTTTTCACCCCGCAGGCCATGTGCTCGGCTCGGCGCAGATTTCGGTGATGGCGAAGGGCACGCGCATCGTCGTCTCGGGCGATTACAAACGACGCCGCGACCCGACCTGCCTGTCGTTCGAACCGGTTCCATGCGACGTCTTCATCACCGAGGCCACCTTCGGCCTGCCGGTCTTCCACCACCCGGACGACCGCACCGAGATGCAGAAGCTGCTGACGTCGCTGAAGCAGTTTCCCGAGCGCACCCATGTGGTCGGCGCCTATGCGCTCGGCAAGGCGCAGAGGGTGATCGCCCTTCTGCGCGAGCAGGGCTACGACCAGCCGATCTACATCCACGGCGCCTTGCAGAAGCTCTGTGATTATTATCGTGGCGAAGGCATAGATCTCGGTGAAATCCGCCCGGCGACGCTTGCCGCCGACGAGAAGCAGGATTTTTCCGGCACCGTCGTCATCGGCCCGCCCGCAGCCTTCGCCGACCGCTGGGCGCGGCGCTTCGTCGATCCCCTGGCGATCTTCGCTTCAGGCTGGATGATGATCCGGCAACGGGCCAAGCAGCGCGGCGTCGAGCTGCCGCTGGTGATCTCCGACCACTGCGACTGGCCAGAACTGACGCAAACGATCCGTGAGATCGGCCCGGCGGAAGTCTGGGTTACCCATGGCCGCGAGGAGGCGCTGGTGCGCTGGTGCGAGCTCGAAGGCATCGCCGCGCGACCGCTGCATCTCGTCGGCTATGACGACGAGGGAGAGTGAGCGATGAAGGCCTTCGCCGAACTGCTCGACCGCCTCGTGCTCACCCCGCAGCGCAACGCCAAGATCCGGCTGCTGGCGGATTATTTCCGCACTACATCTGATCCGAGCCGCGGCTATGCGCTCGCCGCGATCGCCGGCACGCTCTCGCTTGCAACCGTCAAGCCGGCGATGATCCGTGACCTTCTGCTCGAACGCATGGACGAGGTGCTGTTCCGCTATTCCTACGATTATGTCGGTGACCTTGCCGAGACCGTGTCGCTGGTCTGGGAGCCGCCTGCAGGCGTGGTGCTCGACGACATTCCGCTCGGCGACGCGATCGAAAAGCTGCAGGCGACCGGCCGCGCCAATGTGCGCAGTGTCGTTCGCGACATGCTCGACCGGCTCGACACATCGGCGCGCTTCGCCTTCCTGAAACTCGTGACCGGCGGCCTGCGCATCGGCGTCTCCGCCAAGCTCGCAAAGCAGGCTCTGGCCGAGATGGGTGGAAAGGACGTCAGCGAAATCGAAACTCTCTGGCACGGGCTCGCTCCGCCCTATCTGCCGCTCTTCCAATGGCTGGCGGGAGAGGCGGAAAGGCCGGTGCTTTCGACGCCCGCCGTCTTCCATTCGGTGATGCTTGCCACTCCTGTCGGCGAAGGCGACCTCGACGGGCTCGACCCGAAGGATTTTGCCGCCGAATGGAAGTGGGACGGCATCCGCGTGCAGCTCGCCAATATCGGTGGGACCACACGGCTCTACTCGCGCAGCGGCGACGAAATCTCCGGTGCCTTCCCTGATGTGCTGGAGGCGGCCGACTTTTCCGGCATCATCGACGGCGAACTGCTGGTCGGAGGCACCGCCCGCACCAACCGTGCCACCCGGACCTTTTCTGACCTGCAGCAACGGCTGAACCGCAAGTCCGTCAGCCGCAAGATGCTGGACGAATACCCCGCCTTCATCCGCGCCTACGACGTGCTCTTTGCGGGCGAAACCGACGTTCGGGCGGAGGGTTTCCTGGCACGACGGGCGATATTGAGCGACCTTGTCGAACGGGCCTCGCCGCAGCATTTCGACCTGTCCCCGCTCGTGCCGTTTTCCTCCTGGGAGGAACTCGACCAGCTCCGATCCGATCCGCCCGATCCCGTCATCGAAGGCATCATGCTGAAGCGGCTGGATTCGCCCTATACCGCCGGCCGCGCCAAGGGTCCCTGGTTCAAATGGAAGCGCGCGCCCTTTAACGTCGATGCGGTGCTGATGTATGCGCAGCGCGGCCACGGCAAGCGCTCCAGCTACTATTCCGATTTCACCTTCGGCGTCTGGACTAAGATCGACGGCACGGAAACGCTGGTGCCGGTGGGCAAGGCCTATTTCGGCTTTACCGATGCCGAACTGGAAATTCTCGACCGCTTCGTCCGGGATAATACCATCGAGCGCTTCGGCCCGGTCCGGGCCGTGCGGGCCGAACCCGATTTCGGCTTCGTCGTCGAGGTCGCCTTCGAGGGGCTGAACCGGTCGACCCGGCACAAGTCGGGCGTTGCCATGCGCTTTCCCCGTATTGCACGGCTGCGTCAGGACAAGCTCCCGCATGAGGCCGACCGGCTGGAGACCTTGCAGGCGATGATCGATGGCAGATCGTGATCGACTGCATAATTCCTTAAATCGGATCCGGTTTAAGGATAAAATTATGTAGCAAATTTAAAGCGTTACAGCGTCCTTCGCGCGTCTTATTTGACGCACGGCGCTGTAAAGCGCGGAACCGGCGCGATCGATCGGCGTTTGAGCTATTCGAACGCACGCAAGGAGATGCGACATGCCTGCAAAATCCAAGGCACAGCAAAAGGCGGCCGGTGCAGCCCTTGCCGCCAAACGCGGAGACATGAAGAAATCCGAACTCAAGGGCGCGTCACGCGAAATGGAAAAATCCATGACCGAAAGCGAGCTTGAAGAACTTGCGGAAACCAAGCGCAAGAAACTGCCCGAGCGGAAGACGGCAAAATGACCTCCCGGCAAGCATAAAAGCCGGAACTAAAACACAATTGTTAATACCAATTTGGGATCATCCCGGTCGTTTCGTATCATTCGCACACCGCCGGGGTGATCTTGTGCTTGCCAGACATATCTTCCACCTCGGGAAGAAGAAACTTTCCAGAGTTCTGACGCCGAACTACCTTCCCGCGATCATCGCCTCTTTCGTTGTTCTCGCGGCCGGCATTCTTGCGGACAATCAGAACCAGGTGGTCTCCGAAGCCCGCATGCGATCTCAAGTCGCCGACGAGCTCAACCCGATCCGCTCCAAACTCGAGGCCAGCATCAACGGCAATATCCAGCTCGTACGGGGCCTGATCGGCACCATCGTGACCGAACCGGGTATGGACCAGGAGCGTTTTGCAGCTCTTTCGCGCAGCATCTTCACAGAGCGCTCGCAGCTGCGCAGCATCGCCGCGGCGCCGAACCTCATCGTGCGCATGGCCTATCCCTTGCAGGGCAATGAAAGGGCGATCGGGCTCGATTACCGCAAGAACGATGCCCAGCGCGCCGCCGTCATGAAGGTAAGGGACACCGGCAAGATGGTTCTCGCCGGCCCGGTGGATCTCGTGCAGGGCGGGCGCGGACTGATTGGCCGCTTCCCGGTATCGATCGATGCCGGCGGAGGCAGCAATCGCTTCTGGGGCATCGTCTCTGCCGTCATCGATGTCGATCGTCTCTACAATGACAGCGGTCTCCTCTCTTCCAAGCTGGGCATTGATATCGCGATGACCGGCCGCGACGGGACGGGCAGCAGTGGAACGGCCTTCTTCGGCGACCCCAAGGTTTTTGGTCAGGCGCCGGTTGATATGACCGTCCTGCTTCCCGGCGGCTCCTGGCACATCGCCGCCGTTCCCAAAGGCGGCTGGCCGCACACGCCCCGCAATGCCTGGTTCATCCGCGCGCTGATCGTTGCCGGCGGCCTGATGATCATCCTGCCGATGCTGCTGACGGGCCGGCTGATGAGCGAGCGGCAGAACAATATTCGCGCCCTCAGGCACAGCAAGGCGCAATTGCAGGAACTGTCGCACCGCCTGAAGATCGCGCTCGACAGCTCGCAGATCGGCATCTGGGAACTCGACATCGCCAGCGGCAAGCTGCTCTGGGACGAGCGGATGAAGGAGCTCTACGGAAAGACCGGATCGGTGCGCAAGGCCTATGACGACTGGAAGACGACCTTGCATCCCGACGACATTGACCGCGCGGAAGAGGAGTTCGCCGAAGCCCTTGCGGCGGGCAGCGCCTACAATTCCGAGTTTCGAATCCGGCTACCGGATGACACCATCCGGCATATCCGCGCCATCGGCTCGACCTATGACGGCGCCGATGGGCGCAAGAAGATCGTCGGCGTCAACTGGGACGTGACCGCCGACATCAAGACCCGCGCAACCCTGTCGGAAGCCAAGCGCCAGGCCGAGGCGCACAGCGCCGAACTGGAGGCCGCGCGCTACCGCATGGAGTTCAATGCCCTGCACGATCCGCTGACCGGCCTGCCGAACCGGCGCTTCCTCGACCAGGTACTCGCAGACAGAAGCCATCACTTCGAAGCGGAGGCAAGGCTCAGCATCTTTCATATGGATCTCGATCGCTTCAAACAGATCAACGACACGCTGGGGCATGCGGCCGGTGACGAAATCCTGCGGCATGCAGCCGAACTGCTGCGCACCAACGCCAAGGAGAAGGACTTTGTCGCTCGCATCGGCGGCGACGAATTCGTCCTCGTCCGCCCGGAGGACAGCGCCGAGCCCGACGCCCGGCTGGCGTCATGCATCATCGAGGCAATGAGCGTTCCGGTTCGCTACAAGGACCAGGAATGCCGCATTGGCGTCAGCATCGGCATCGCGGCGCAGACCAAGCCGACCGACGACCTGGCGCAGATCCTCGTCAATGCCGACATCGCCCTTTACGAGGCCAAGCGCCGCGGCCGCAATCGGCACGAGACCTTCACCGGCGACCTGAAGACTGCCGTGTTCAAGACCAAGCAGACCGCCGACGAGATCCTTCGCGGTCTGGAACACAAGGAATTCATCGCGCATTTCCAGCCGCAGTTCTGCCCGAACACGCTTGAGGTCATCGGCGTCGAGGCGCTTGCACGTTGGGACCACCCGACCAAGGGATTGCTGGGTCCCCACACCTTTCTCAAGACCGCCGAAGACATCAACGTCGTCGCCTCCATCGACCAGGCGATCCTGGAGCAGGCGCTGTTCCAGATCTATCGCTGGGAGGCCAATGGCATCCACATCCCGAAGATCTCGGTCAACCTCTCCTATGCCCGCCTGCACGACGAGGGGCTGATCGGCCGTCTCGAACAGCTGCAGATCCCGCGCGGCCGCCTGTCCTTCGAGTTGCTGGAATCGATCTCCTTCGACGAGAGCGACGTCACGGTGCTGTCCAACATTCGCCGGATCAAGGAACTCGGCATCGATATCGAGATCGACGATTTCGGCACCGGCTATGCCTCCATCCTCAGCCTGCTGAAGCTGACCCCGCGGCGCCTGAAAATCGATCGCCAGCTGATTTTGCCGATCCTGAACTCGCCGGCCGAAAGGCGCCTCGTCGAATCGATCATCGATATCGGCACCTCGCTCGGCATCGAGGTGATCGCCGAGGGCGTCGAAACGCTCGAGCACGCCCGCATTCTGCAGGAGCTCGGCTGCCACGGCCTTCAGGGCTATGCCTTTGCCCGGCCGATGAGCGCCAACGATCTTGCGACCTTTGTTTTCGAGCGTAGGTGGCAGGCCGCCTGACGCCACCTTCGGTCGGCTGCGACAGTTCGGCGCGCGCTCGAGCTGGCCAAAAATGACGCGATCTCACATTTTTCCCGCCATCGAGGCTTGGCAGCCCCCGGGAAAATCGTCATAAAAACATACGGCTGTTACCGCTATGCGGACCATGACGGCGTCGTCTGCGACCGTTGCGTCAGCGATGGTCCTTGAGGGGCTTCGGCACCCAATCTCCAATATGCCCAAGAGAAGGGAACGATACGATCGAATACGCGGGGAAATTGCTTTCTGTCTTCATCCTAGCCCCGTTTGCGGGGAGCCTCATTGCAATCTTCTTTCCGTCCGATCAACGCGGCGCAACGGCCTGGTTCGCAGGCGCGATCGCGCTGCTCTGCTTCCTCGTTGCGGTTTGCCTCTACCCCTTCGTCACCTCCGGCGGCGTTCTTCGCTATGAACTTGCCTGGATGCCCGAGCTCGGCCTCAACTTCACCTTGAGAATGGACGGCTTTGCCTGGTTGTTCACGGTGCTGGTGACCGCAATCGGCGTGCTCGTCGTGCTCTACGCCCGCTACTACATGGCGGCAGAGGATCCGGTACCGCGCTTCTTTGCCCTGTTTCTCGCCTTCATGGGGTCGATGCTGGGCGTCGTTCTCTCCGGCAATCTGATCCTGCTTGCGGTCTTCTGGGAGCTGACGAGCATCGTCTCCTTCCTGCTGATCGGCTATTGGCACCACAATGCCCACGCCCGCGACGGTGCGCGCATGGCGCTGACGATGACCGGCATGGGCGGGCTCTGCATGCTTGTCGGGCTTTTGATCATGGGCCGCGTCGTCGGCAGCTACGACCTCGACGTCGTGCTTGCCTCCGGCGATACGATCCGCAACCACCCACTCTATGTCACGATGCTGGTCCTGATCCTGCTCGGGGCCTTGACCAAGAGCGCGCAGTTCCCGTTCCATTTCTGGCTGCCGCACGCGATGGCAGCACCAACCCCCGTCTCCGCCTATCTGCATTCGGCGACGATGGTGAAGGCAGGCGTGTTCCTGCTCGTCCGGTTCTGGCCTGTGATGGCCGGCACCGAGGCCTGGTTCTGGATCGTCGGGCTCGCCGGCCTGACGACACTACTGCTCGGCGCTTACTTCGCCATCTTCCAGCAGGATCTGAAGGGGCTTCTGGCCTATTCGACCATCAGCCACCTGGGCCTGATCACGGTGCTGCTCAGCCTCGGAAGTCCGCTCGCGGCGGTCGCCGCCGTCTTCCACATCGTCAATCACGCGACCTTCAAGGCATCACTGTTCATGGCGGCCGGCATCATCGACCATGAGACCGGAACGCGCGACATGCGCAAGCTCGGCGGGCTCATACGCTACATGCCGGGAACCGCAATGCTCGCCATGGTCGCCAGCGCCGCGATGGCCGGCGTGCCGCTGTTGAACGGTTTCATCTCCAAGGAAATGTTCTTCGCCGAAGCGATCGAGACGCACCAGGCCAATTTGCTCGATACGATGACGCCCTATGTCGCCACGCTCGCCGGCATGTTCGCGGTGACCTATTCGCTGCGCTTCATCCACAGCGTCTTCTTCGGCCCGACGCCGAGCGATCTGCCCAAGATCCCGCATGAGCCGCCGCGCTGGATGCGGGCGCCGATCGAGTTCCTGGTGCTGGCCTGCCTCGTCGTCGGCATTATCCCGGCCATCACCATCGGCCCGTTCCTGCACACAGCCGTCGTGTCTATCCTCGGTGCCAGCACCCCGCAGTACAACCTTTCGGTCTGGCACGGCTGGAACCTGCCGCTGATAATGAGCTTCGTGGCGCTTCTCGGTGGCATCGGCCTCTATTTCCTGATGGGGAACTATCTGGCGACCAGCACCGAAGGGCCGCCGGTCTTCCGCCTGCTGCACGGCCAGCGCATCTTCGAGCGGGTACTGGTGACCCTGTCGTGGAAGTGGGCGCGCTGGCTCGAACAGAGGCTCGGCACGCGCCGACTGCAGCCGCAGATGCGGTTCCTGGTCTTCGTCGCGATCGTCGCCGGCGCCCTGCCGCTGCTGCTCAATCATTTCGAACTGCCGCCGCTTCTGGTGCGCGGCATCGATCCGGCCTTCGCCCTGCTCTGGGCGATCGGCATCGCCTGCGCGGTTGGGGCCGCCTACCAGGCAAAGTTCCACCGGCTGGCGGCACTCGTGCTTCTCGGCGGCGCCGGTCTCGTCACCTGCATCACCTTCGTCTGGCTGTCGGCCCCCGATCTTGCGGTTACCCAGCTCCTCGTCGAGATCGTCACGACTGTGCTGATCCTGCTCGGCCTGCGCTGGCTGCCCAAGCGCATCGAGGACACGCAGGAATCAGAATTGCTGTCGCTGCGCGTCCGTCTGCGGCGCCTGCGCGACTTTCTGCTGGCCATTGTCGCAGGCGGCGGCGTGGCGCTGATCGCCTACACCGTGATGACCCGCCCAATGCCCGAAACCATCGCCAGCTATTTCCTCGAGCGTGCCCACAAGGAAGGCGGCGGCACCAATGTCGTCAACGTCATCCTCGTCGACTTCCGCGGCTTCGACACGCTCGGCGAAATCGCCGTGCTGGCGATCGTGGCCCTGACCGTCTTTGCACTGTTGCTGCGCTTCCGTCCTCAGGCAGACAGCCTTGAGGCGCCGGTACAGCAGCAGGTCCAAAATGCCTTCGACGACGATCATCCCGATCGCGCAAAGGGCGACAGCGTCGCCGAATATCTGTTCGTTCCATCTGTCATCATGCGCTGGATGTTCCCGGTCAGCGGCATGCTGGCCGCCTATCTCTTCCTGCGCGGCCACGACCTGCCGGGCGGCGGCTTTGCGGCCGGCATCGCCATGTCGATCGGCTTCATCCTGCAATACATGTCGGGCGGCACCCGCTGGGTCGAGGAGCGGCTGCGCATCCACCCGCTGCGCTGGATGAGCATCGGCATCATCGTCGCGGCGGCAACCGGCATCGGTTCGTGGCTGTTCGGCTATCCGTTCCTGACCTCGCACGCGCAATATGTCACCCTGCCGATCGTCGGCAAATTCCCGCTGGCAAGCGCAATCCTCTTCGACCTCGGCGTCTTCTCGCTGGTGGTCGGGGCAACCGTGCTCATCCTGATCGCGCTTGCGCACCAGTCGATCCGCGCTCCGCGTGCCCATGCCCGTGCCGTCCTTCGCGCCGGAAAGGAGGCGAAGTAATGGAGATCATCCTGTCTGCCGCCATCGGCGTCCTCACCGCCTCGGGCGTCTATCTCCTGCTCCGCCCACGCACCTACCAGGTGATCATCGGCCTGTCGCTGCTCTCCTATGCCGTCAATCTCTTCATCTTCAGCATGGGTCGGCTGCGCGTGAATGCGCCCCCCATTCTCGAGCCCGGCGGCGTCGGCGATCTCTCGCGCTACACCGATCCTGTGCCGCAGGCGCTGGTGCTGACCGCGATCGTCATCGGCTTTGCCATGACGGCGCTCTTCCTCGTCGTACTGCTCGCCTCGCGCGGCTTCACCGGCACCGACCATGTCGATGGAAGGGAGCAGCGCAGTGACTGATTGGCTGCACCACCTGATGATCCTGCCGATCCTCTTGCCGCTGATGGTCGGCGCGGCGATGATCCCGATCGACGAGCGCAACCGCATGGCCAAGGGCGTGATGGGCTTCGTCTCGACGCTCGCCCTCTTCGTGCTCTCGATGGTGCTGATGCGCGCTAGCGCCTCGACGGAAGGCTTTCTTGCGGGCACAAGCGTCTACCAGCTCGGCAACTGGCCGGCGCCGTTCGGCATCGTACTGGTGCTCGACCGGCTCTCCGCGCTGATGCTCTGCCTGACGAGCGGCCTGGCGCTCGCCGCCCAGGTCTATTCGATCGCCCGCTGGCACACCGCCGGCCATCACTTCCACTCGCTGTTCCAGCTGCTGATCGCCGGGCTCAACGGTGCCTTCCTGACGGGGGATCTGTTCAATCTCTTCGTCTTCTTCGAAATCATGCTCGCGGCCTCCTACGGCCTGCTGCTGCACGGCTCGGGCCCGCTGCGCGTCAAGGCCGGCCTGCATTATGTCGCGATCAACCTTGCCGCCTCGTCGCTGTTCCTGATCGGTGTCAGCCTGATCTATGGCGCGACCGGCACGCTCAACATGGCCGACCTCGCGGTCAAGCTTGCGACCATCTCGCCAGAGAACCGCCAGATGGTCGAAGTTGGCGCCGGCGTGCTCGGCGTCGCCTTTCTGGTCAAGGCCGGCATGTGGCCGTTGAGCTTCTGGTTGCCCACCGCCTATTCGGCGGCAACGCCACCGGTTGCGGCCGTCTTTGCGGTGCTGACCAAAGTCGGCATCTACGTCATCCTGCGGCTGTCGCTGCTCGTCTTTGGCGCCAATGCCGGGGTGTCCGCCGGCTTCGGCCAGACTCTGCTGGTGGTCGGCGGCATGCTGACCATCGCCTTCGGCGCCATCGGCGTACTCGCCTCGCAGGCGATGGCCCGGCTTGCCGCCTATTCGGTGCTCGTCTCTTCGGGCACGCTGATGGCGGCGATCGGCCTCGGGCATTCCAGCATGATTGCCGGTGCACTGTTCTACCTCGTCAGTTCGACGCTGACGATCTCGGCCTTCTTCCTGTTGATCGAACTGGTGGAGCGCGGCCGCGATGCCGGCGCCGACGTTCTGGCGGTGACGATGGAAGCCTATGGCGATGCCGACGAGGACGAGGAAGTCGATGAAGCGGGTGCCGCCATTCCCGGCACCATGGCCGTGCTCGGCCTCTGCTTCTGCCTCTGCGCGCTGCTGCTCGCCGGCCTGCCGCCGCTCTCGGGTTTCGTCGCCAAATTCGCGATCCTGAGCGGCCTCTTCGGCCTTTCCGGCCCCGAGGCCGCGCCGGCGATTTCTGCCGCCGACTGGACTTACGTCACATTGCTGATCCTGTCCGGCCTCTCCGCCATGATCGCCATGAACCGCGTCGGCATCCGCACCTTCTGGGCCTCGATCGAAAACACCGTGCCGCGCGTCTTCGTCATCGAGATTGCCCCCGTCGTCGTGCTGCTCGGCGCCTGCATCTTCCTGAGCCTGCAGGCCGGGCCGACGATGCACTACATGCAGGCAACGGCCGATTCCCTGCTCGACCCGTCGGGCTACACCCAGCGCGTCCTCAGGGCGCCACGTGCGGGAGGGCAGTAACCGATGCGCACCTGGTTCCCCTACCCGCTGCTGTCTGTCGGCCTGCTCATCATCTGGCTGCTTCTCAACCAGTCGGTCGCCCCCGGCACGATCGTCATGGGCACGATATTGAGCGTCGCGCTCGGCTGGGTGACGCTGAAGCTCAATCCCGCCCACTCGCATCCGCGCCGGATCCTGCGCACGCTGCGCTTCGGCGCCAGCGTCGTCGTCGACGTCATCCGCTCCAACATTGCCGTCATGCTAGTGATCCTGCGCGCCGGACGGCGGGCGCCGAACTCGGGCTTCCTGACGGTCGACCTCGATCTCGAAGACGAAAACGCGCTTGCTCTGCTCGCCTGCATCATGACGGCGACGCCGGGCACCGCGTGGCTCGAATACGACCGCCGCCGGAAGTCGCTGCTCTTCCACGTGCTCGACATGGAAAACGAGGAGATCTGGCTGCAGACGGTGAAGCGCTATGAGGCAGGTTTGAAGGAGATGTTCGGATGACTGAGCTTGCAATCATCTGGTCGATCCTGATCGCGCAGATCATGATCGGGCTTGCCATGGCCTTCGCGCTCTACCGCATGGTCAAGGGACCGCGGGCGCAGGATCGCATCCTCGGCCTCGATACGCTCTACATCAACGCCATGCTGATGCTGCTATCCTTCGGCATCCGCACCGCCAACAGCCTTTATTTCGAATCGGCGCTGATCGTCGCGCTGATCGGCTTCGTCTCGTCGATCGCCTTCGGCAAGTTCCTGATGCGCGGGGAGTTGATCGAATGAGCCATCTGACCGACCTTCCGACCTGGGCCGCCATTGTCGTCTGCGGGCTCGTTCTTCTCGGCGCGGCGATTGCGCTGATCGGCTCGCTCGGCCTGCTGAGGTTGCCGGATTTCTACACCCGCCTGCATGCGCCGACCCTTGCCACCAGCGGCGGCGTCATCCTCATCTGCACCGCCTCGATCATCTGTTTTGCCGTGCTGCAGAGCCGCTGGGTGTTCCACGAAGTGCTGATCATCGTCTTCGTCATCATGACCACGCCGGTGACGCTGATGCTGCTCGGCCAGGCAGCACTTTATCGCGACCGCGTCGAGCAACGCCGCGGCGTTCCGTTGAAACAGAAGCCGCTGCCCGAAGAGAGCGCAGAGTAGGCCTACTCGCGCCCGCGGAAGCGGCGCTGATAGGCGGGATCGTAGAGCGAGCTTTCGCGGAAATCCGACGCTTCCAGTCCCAGACCGACGAAGATCAGCGCGGTGCGCTCGATCGGCTCCTCGGCCACCTTGGCGGCGATGGTGCCAAGCGTGCCACGCACCACCCGTTCATCCGGCCACGACGCCTTGACGACGATCGCCACCGGGCATTCGGCGCCATAGAGCGGTGTCAGTTCCGCAACGACCTGGTCGAGCGCATGGATGGCGAGATGGATGGCAAGGGTCGAGCCGGTGGCGCCGAAGCCGGCAAGCGTCTCGGTGTTGGGCATCGGCGAGGCACGACCGGAAACCCGCGTCAGCACCAGGCTCTGGGCGACCGCCGGAATGGTCAGCTCGCGACCGAGCGTCGCGGCCGCGGCGGCAAAGGCCGGCACGCCGGGGGTCATGGTATAGCCGATGCCGTGCTTTTCCAGCCGGCGGATCTGCTCGGCAACCGCGCTCCAGACCGAGAGGTCCCCGGAATGAAGCCGGGCGACATCCTCGCCGACTTCCGCCGCGCGCACATATTCCGCCTCGATCTCGTCGAGCGACATCGGCGCGGTATCGACGATGCGGGCGCCGGGCGGACAATATTGCAGCAGTTCCGGCGAGACGATCGAGCCGGCATAAAGGCAGACCGGGCAGCGCCCGATCAGATCGCGGCCGCGAACCGTGATCAGGTCCGCCGCTCCCGGACCGGCGCCGATGAAGTGTACCGTCATGTGTCTCTCCGAATGTTTTGGAGCGTCCCCTTTGCACACAGCATCGTGGATCCACGCCATCTCATAATTGCGCAAGTCGGACGTAAAACGCTCCGCCCTTTTGCGCGAATGTTCTTTCGCGTGCCGTTGTCGCAAAACCGCGGTACACTTTTGCGCGACATGCTCTAGGCCTTGGTCCAGGACCATTGCGTCACCGGCATCGCCGGGCGCCATCCCGTCATGCCGCCGACCGGCGAGGCGCGGGCGATGTCGATGCGGATCAGCGATCCGCCGAGCCGCGCGTGGCGTTGAAGCAGCACCGCTTCCATTTCCGTCGTAACCGCGTTGGCGACAAGCCGGCCGCCGCTGCCAAGCGCCGCAACGGCTGCGTCCATGACGCCAGGCTCGCTGCCGCCACCGCCGATAAAGATTGCATCGGGACGCGACAGGCCTGAGAGAGCCGCCGGCGCCTTGCCTTCGACGACGGTAAGGCCGGGCACGCCGAATGCCTCGGCATTGCGGCCGACACGCGCCGCGCGCTCCGGCGAGGCCTCGATGGCGATCGCCCGCATGGCCGGATCGGCCAGCATCCATTCGATGCCGATCGAGCCGGAACCGGCGCCGATATCCCAGAGCAGCTCGCCCTTGCGCGGCGCCAGCGCCGAAAGGGTCAGCGCCCGCACCTCCCGCTTGGTGATCTGGCCGTCATGTTCGAACAGCGTGTCGTCGCGCCCGGCCGAAAGCGGCAGCACCCGTCCGCCCTGATCAGCGGCCACCTCGATGGCGCAGACGTTGAGCGGATGGACCAGACCCAGCATGAAGCGCGAGGCAATCTGCGTCGTCACGCGTTCGCCGGCGCCGCCAAGGGCCTCCAGAACCGTAAGCCTGGACTGACCGAAACCGCTTGTTGCGAGCAGCTCGGCGAGCGCCTTCGGTCCCGCCCCATCCGAGGTCAGAGCGAGCACCCTGTTGCCGGGCTGCAGGTGTGGCCGCACTAGATCGATCGGCCGGCCGTGCAGCGAAACGAGCGTTGCCTCCTGCAGTGCCCAGCCGAGACGTGAGGCGGCAAGGCTGAAGGAGGACGGTGCCGGAAGCGTGCGGATCTCAGGCGCGGCGACGCGGCGCGCAAGCGTGGCGCCGACGCCGAAGAAGAAGGGATCACCTGAGGCGAGCACGACCACCGGGCTGCCGCGACGCGCAACGATCTCCTCGACCGAGCGGCCGAACGGGCTTTGCCAGACGCGGCCCTCGCCCTTTATCAGCGAGTGCGTCAGCTCCATGTGGCGGGCACCGCCATAGACGACCGGCGCAGCGGCAATCAGCCGCTTGGCCTCGTCGCCGAGACCGGCTACACCATCCTCGCCTATGCCGATGATGGTCAACCAGGGGGAGACGATGGCCGGATCGCTGTTCGACACCTCAGCCATGGAAAAACCTCGCATTCTCATTCTTGGCGGGACGACCGAGGCCCGCGAACTGGCATCCCGCCTTGCCGGTGACATGCGTTACAACACCATGATCTCGCTTGCCGGCCGTACGGCCGATCCGCGCCCGCAGCCAGTCAAGACCCGCATCGGCGGTTTTGGCGGCGCCGAGGGGCTCGCAGCCTTCCTCAACGCCGAACAGATCGCGCTGGTCGTCGACGCGACACACCCCTTCGCCGCCCGGATTTCCCAAAACGCCGCCGCGGCGGTAAAGGCTGCGCGGGTGCGCCTGCTCGCCCTGCAGCGCCCGCAGTGGCAAGCGGAAGCCGGCGACAACTGGACCGGCGTCGGCACCGTTGCGGAGGCGGTCGTGGCCCTTGGCGACGCCCCGCGCCGTGTCTTTCTCGCCATCGGCCGGCAGGAGGCCTTTCATTTCGAGACTGCGCCGCAGCACAGCTACGTCATCCGCAGCGTCGACCCGGTGACCCCGCCCCTGAAACTGCCGGACGCGACGGCGATCCTTGCCACCGGCCCATTTGCCGAAACGGACGAGATCGATCTGCTTAGGGCTCATCGCATCGACGTCATCGTCGCCAAGAACAGTGGCGGAGCCGCAACTTATGGAAAGATCGCGGCTGCGCGCAGGCTGGGGATCGCGGTGATCATGGTCGAGCGCCGCAAGCCCACCGACGTGCTGTCGGTGAGCGACTGCGATGCCGCGCTCGAACGCATCGATCAATGGCTGTCTCCCGCATAGAAACGCGGCGTATAGACCAGATCCGGCTTGCCTTCGCGCGCAACGATGCGCGTTTCCGACGAACCGATGATGACGCATGTCGCCATGTCGGCGCGGCTGGCGTCGGCCTCGCCGAGCGGCATGACGGCGATGCGCTCATCCGGCCGGCCGGCGGCGCGACCGAAGATCACCGGCACTGTTGCCGGCAGCACGCCGCGCAGGATTTCGAAGGCCTCGCCGAGCTGCCAGGGCCGTGCCTTGCTGATCGGATTGTAGAGCGCGATCACCAGCCCGGCTTCCGCCGTGAGCTTCAGCCGCTTGGTGATGACCTCCCAGGGCTTCAGGTTGTCGGACAGCGAGATGGCGCAGAAATCATGGCCAAGCGGCGCGCCGATGCGCGCGGCAACCGCCAGCATCGCGGTGACGCCGGGCGTCACCACGAGATCGACGGACTTCCATTCCGCCGGTCCCTTGTCAATCGCTTCGCAGACAGCAGCCGCCATGGCAAAGACGCCGGGGTCGCCGCCCGATACCATGCAGACCTTGGCGCCGGCAGCAGCGCGCGTCAGTGCCGCCTGTGCGCGATCAAGCTCCTCGCGATTGTCCGACGCGATGCGCATCTGGTCGGGCCTGAGGTTGAGGCGATCGAGATAGGGGATGTAGCCGAAGAATTCCTGCGCGTTTGAGACCGCCTGCGCCGTCTCCGGCGTCATCTGCTCGGCATTGCCGGGGCCCGTGCCGACGACATAGAGCGTGCCGGTCATGGCCTGTCCTTCCACCCGGGAACGAGCACGAGCGAGAAGTATGGCGCCTCGTCATCGGGCTTTTCGGCAAGTGCCGTCATCGCCGCGTTCTTCATCGTGCCACGCTCGACATAGACGGCCTGGTCGAGCCGGCCGGAGGCGGCAAGCGCCCGGCGGATTTTCGGCAGGTTGCGCCCGACCTTCATGATGACGGCGGCCTCGGTATCGGCAAGGCGTCGTCCAAGCTCACCTTCCGCCATCGTGCCCGGCAGGACCGACAGGACGTCGTCGCCCTGGACCAGCGGCAAGCCGGCAAGCGACCAGCAGCCGGACATGGCGGTGATACCGGGGATGACTTCGACCGGGAAGCGCCCGGCAAGCCGCACATGCAGATGCATGTAGGAACCATAGAACAGCGGATCGCCCTCGCTCAGCACCGCAACGGTCCGCCCGACCTCGAGATGCCTGGCGACTGCGTCAGCAGAAGCGTTGTAGAAATCGGTGATCTGGCTCTTGTAGGCGCCGTCGTCCTTGTCGATCTCGGTGGTCACGGGATAGTAGAGCGGCAATTCGATGAGACCGGGCTTCAACAGCCCCTCGACAACAGCGCGGCCATTGCCGCTGCGGCCTGCCTTGGCGAAATAGGCAAGCACATCCGCCTCGCCCAGCGCCTTGACGGCCTTGACCGTCAGCAGCTCCGGATCGCCGGGGCCTGTGCCGACGCCGATCAACCGGCCCATGCCTGCCCCGCTCACAGGCCCGGCCTCGCTAGCGAATTGAGTGCTGCAGCCGTCATGGCGCTGCCGCCGAGGCGACCGCGCACGATGGCGAAGGGCACGCCATAGGAATTCTCGGCAAGCGCATCCTTCGATTCCGCAGCACCTACGAAACCGACCGGCATGCCGATGATCGCAGCCGGCTTCGGCGCGCCATCGCGCAGCATTTCGAGCAGATAGAAGAGCGCCGTCGGCGCGTTGCCGATCGCGACGACCGCACCAGCCATGTGCTCACCCCAGAGCTTCAGTGCCGCAGCCGACCGGGTATTGCCGATCTCGGCTGCCAGTTCCGCGGTGCGCGGATCGCGAAGCGTACAGATCACCTCGTTGCCTGCAGGCAGGCGCGCCCGCGTTACGCCCCGCGCCACCATCTCGGCGTCGCAGAGGATCGGCGCGCCGTTCTTCAGGGCGCCGCGGGCAGCGGTGACGAAATCGGGAGAGAACACGAATTGCTTCGACGCCTCGACGAGGCCGCAGGCATGAACCATGCGCACCGCGAGATCGGCTTCCTCCTCGGAGAAGGCGGAAAGGTCGGCTTCTGCCCGAATGATGGCGAAGGAACGCTCATAGATGGCGTTGCCATCCCGGATGTAATCATACTCAGGCATTTCTATCCCTGTTCGAACGCAGCCGAGACGCGCGCGGCACCCAGCCGTGTAAGACAGGACCGCGCCGATTCGCCAGCGTCTTTGTTTTCCCGCACCAGGCCAGCCAGCCGTTCCAGCGCGGATTTCATTCCATTTTCATCGGTGTAGGCATTCGCGCCATCCTTCGCCGCCCCATTTACGACAAGCGCATATCCTGATGGCGCACCCACCAGCGTCAACGCCGACGCCTTCGGACGGGCGCAGCCCTTGACGCAACCGGAGAGGTGCACCGTCAGCGAGCCGTCGAGCAGATCCGGCGCCGTTTCCACCCATAGCCGCGCCATCGCCTTGGTGTCCATCCATGCGGAAGCGCAGCCGGTGCTGCCGGCGCAGGTGGCAATGTGGTTTCGCGGGTCATCCGCTGCAATACGAAAGCCCTGCGCCAGCGCCAGCCGCTGGACGATTTCGGCCGCTTCCGGCTCCAGACCCAGCATGAAGAAACTGTGGCCGGGCGCAAGCCGGATTTCTCGCGCCCCAAGCTCCGCGGCTTGCCGCAGAAGGGCGATGAGGCTGATAGCGTCGATTTGGGCGAAGGCGAGCCCAAGGCCAAGGACAGCACCAGTCGAGCCGAGATCGTGGATACCGACGACCGGAGACACCGACATCGGAGCCGGAACGATCTCGACAAAGTCGGCGCCCACCGGACAGAGCATCTGCACCGCATCGATCTCGAGATCCCGGCCACGCGCAGCCGGCCCGATGTCGGTCAGCGCTGCAAGAATCCGGATAACGATCGGCACGACCGCCTCGGTTCGAAGCGCGCAAATGGGCTTCGCCGTTGCAGCGGTTCCCGCAAGCGATAGGTTCCACCAGACGTCCCCGCCGCGCCCGACAGCCTGCAGACGGAGATCGGCAACCGTATCGCCGAGGTGGAACCGGCCGCCGCCATCGACGATGATGGCGAGCTTCGGCGCCAGCCGCAGTGCAGCGCCTCGTGCGGCGATCTCTTTGCGCAGCACGGCAGCGAGGATCCGTGGGTCGATGATCTCTTCCGGATCGATGCCGGCAAGCGGTGGCGTCTCGATGGCAACTCCATCGGGGACCACGATCGCCGCTTCGCCGATCGCTTGGGCAAGGCCGGGAACGGTCGATGCCGTCAGCCTGCGGACCTGCAGATTGCCGCGCGCGGTAATTTCCAGGATGCCATTGCCGAACTGCCGGGCGGCCTCAGCGACATCAGAGAACTGGGAAAGCGTCAGGCTGCCGTCGAGCGGCCGCAGCCGCACCAGCAGGCCATCGCCGGTCGGCATCGGTGCTGCAAGCGACGGGCACGCACCCCGGCGCATAGAGGCGGCGGCATCCATTGTTTGCGATGTCGGCACGGCGCAACTGCTCATAGTCTTGTCTCGGTCGCTCCCAGCGGTCGCCCTCTCGTTGGGCTTTTTTTTTCACCAGACGCTATAGCACAGCCACCGACGTTGAGAGAGATCAAAGACGACGGGAAAAGCCTGGAGAAAGCAGGCACAACAGCGGCTATTCCTCGAAATCGGCACCCTTGCGCAAGAGGTAGATATCCATGATCCACCCCATGCGCTGGCGTTCCCTTGCGCGGGTCGCCAGGATCTCGTCCTTGACGTCGGCCAAGCGGCCGGAGATGACGATTTCGTCTGGCGTTCCGAGATAGGCGCCCCAGTAGATCTCGGCGTCCGGATCGTCGATCCGCTGGAATGCCTGCTCGCCATCGAGCATGACGACCGACGTCTGGCTGCGCTTCGGAAAACTTTCGGACAGGCGGCGCCCGGTGGTGATCTCGACCGGTTTGCCGACAAGGTTCAGCGGAATGCGGTGGCTGGCGCAAAGCGCCTGCAGGCTGGTGATGCCGGGAAGAACGTCATAGTCGAACGCGACCTTGCCACGCGCCTTCACCCGTTCGACGATGCGGATGGTGCTGTCATAGAGCATTGGGTCGCCCCAGACGAGAAAGGCGCCGGTTCCGTCTTCGGTCAGTTCGCCATCGATCAGGCGCTCGTAGATTTCGGCGATGCGGGCATGCCAGTCGTCGACGCTGCCATCATAGCTGACGCCCTCGGTGCGGCGGACCGGCACAGCGAATTCGACCGTGCGGCTGTCGGCGCGCGTGACGTAGCGCGCGCAGATCTCGCGGCGCACCTCCGCAAGCTCGGTCTTTTTCTCACCCTTGGTCGGGATGAACAGCACGTCGGCGCGGTTGAGCGCATTGATCGCCTGTACAGTCATATGCTCGGGGTTGCCGGAGCCGATGCCGATGATCAGAAGTTTTCGCACGCGGTCCTCGCCTTTGTTATCTGCAGCAGATCAAAGTGTTGCAGTGTCTTTGGCGGATTGCCGATTGAGACACAAGACCCGCCCGCGACACGCTCCCAGCCGTCGGCGTCATTGCTTGGCGCACGCGCTTAAGGTGCCTCCGGATTTTCCGGCAGCGTCCAGTCGATCGGCTCAAAGCCTTTCGAGGCGAGGAAGGCATTGGCCTGGGAAAAGTGCCGGCAACCGAGAAAGCCGGAATGCGCCGAGAGCGGCGAGGGATGCGGCGCCCGCAAAACGAGATGGCGCGAGCGGTCGACGAAGGCGGCTTTCTTCTGCGCGTAGGAACCCCACAGCAGAAACACCACCGGGTGATCGGCCTCGTTGACGGCGCGGATGATCGCGTCGGTGAAGCGCTCCCAGCCCCGCCCTTGATGTGAAGCCGCCTGCCCGCGCTCGACTGTCAGCACGCTGTTGAGCAGCAACACGCCTTGTTTCGCCCAACTTTCGAGAAAGCCGTGACGAGCCGGTGGAATACCGAGGTCGGCGTTCAGTTCCTTGTAGATGTTGACGAGCGAAGGTGGCGTTCTGACGCCCGGACGCACGCTGAAGCAGAGCCCGTGCGCCTGGCCGTCACCGTGGTACGGGTCTTGCCCCAGGATGACGACGCGCACCTTGTCGAGCGGCGTCAGATCGAGCGCCCGAAAATATTCAGGTCCCCGCGGAAAGATCTGCCGTCCTTCGCTGCGCGCGCCGACCAGGAACTGCTTGAGTTCGCCCATATACGCGCTGGAAAATTCGGGCTCCAACGCCGCCTTCCAGCTTTCTTCGAGCTTCACTGCCGTTTCCATCACGCCTCCGGTCCGTTTCATCCGCTTGCCGCCCCGGAATTTAGAGCGATCACCCGCAGCCGCAAGCGCTAACCGCGCGACGAGCCGCTTGTTTCACGGCTTTTACTAGCGCTTTCGAGCAGCATTGTATTTCAATGGATACAACGCTAATCAGGATGAGATATCGTTATATCCTGAAAAATATCACGAACTTGATGGAGGCAAGACTGATGATGCAACGCAGACAATGGCTGAAGGGGCTGGTGCTCGCCCTTGGCGTCGCCTGGGCCGGCGCGACCTTCGCGCCAAGCGCCGCCATGGCCGAGGACAAGGTAACCGTTTTTGCTGCCGCGAGCCTGAAGAACGCGCTCGATGCGATCAATGCCGAATGGCAGAAAGAAAGCGGCAAGGAAACGACCGTCTCCTATGCGGCCAGCTCCGCGCTCGCCAAGCAGGTGGAACAGGGCGCACCGGCTGACGTCTTCATCTCCGCCGACCTCGCCTGGATGGACTATCTGGCCGAGAAGAAGCTGATCAAGGACGACACCCGTGCCAACCTGCTCGGCAACAGCATCGTTCTCATCTCGGGCAAGACAGACGCGCAGCCGGTCGACATCAAGCAGGGCTTCGATCTGGCAACGCTACTCGGTGACGGTCGCCTGGCGATGGGTGCAGTCGATTCCGTGCCGGCCGGCAAATACGGCAAGGCAGCGCTTGAAAAGCTCGGCGTCTGGTCGAGCGTCGAACAGAAGGTTGCGGGCGCCGAGAGCGTGCGCGCCGCACTGCTGCTCGTTTCGCGCGGGGAAGCGCCCTATGGCATTGTCTACCAGACCGACGCTGCAGCCGATCCGGGCGTCAAGATCGTCGGAACCTTCCCCGAGGACAGCCATCCGCCGATCATCTATCCGATCGCAGTCACCACGGACAGCAAGAACGCCGACGCGACCGCCTATGTCGACTTCATCAAGTCCGACAAGGCAGCGCCGCTCTTCGAAAAGCAGGGCTTTACTATCCTGAAATAGCGCGTGCGGCGCCTGTCCAGAAACGGGCGAAGCATCTATCTTTCTCCAGCGCCGCGCGGACATCGCGCGGCGCTGGGCATTTCGACCGGGAGTGGGATGACTTTGGATTGGTTGGAGTTGAGCGAGGCGGAATGGACGGCGATCCTGCTGAGCCTGCGCGTGGCGACGGTTGCGATGGTCTGCAGCCTGCCGTTTGCGCTTGGGGTCGCCATGCTGCTTGCCCGCGGACGCTTCTGGGGCAAGACGGCGCTAAACGGCCTCGTTCACATGCCCCTGATCCTGCCCCCCGTCGTCACCGGCTTCCTGCTGCTGCTGCTGTTCGGCCGTCGCGGACCGATCGGCGCCTTTCTCGCCGAGAATTTCGGCCTCGTCTTTTCCTTCCGCTGGACCGGCGCGGCACTCGCCTGCGCCGTCATGGCCTTCCCCTTGATGGTTCGCAGTATCCGGCTGTCGATCGAGGCGGTCGACCGCAAGCTCGAGGATGCCGCAACCACGCTCGGCGCCGGGCCGGTCTGGGTGTTCTTCACCATCACGCTGCCCTTGATCCTGCCAGGCATCATCGCCGGCATGATCCTCGCTTTCGCCAAGGCGATGGGCGAATTCGGCGCGACCATCACCTTCGTCTCCAACATCCCCGGCGAAACGCAGACGCTGTCGTCTGCGATCTACACCTTCACCCAGGTGCCGGGCGGCGATGCCGGCGCCATGCGCCTGACGATCATCTCGGTGATCATCTCCATGGCGGCGCTGATGCTCTCGGAGCTGCTGGCAAACGCCGCCGCCAAGCGAACGGTTGCCGCATGAGCCTTCTCGTTGAAGCCCGCCATCGGCTCGGGGATTTCTCCGTCGACGCCACCTTCACCTCCGACGGCGGCGTCACCGCGCTGTTCGGCCGCTCGGGCTCGGGCAAGACCTCGCTGATCAACATCATCGCCGGACTGATGAAGCCGGAAAGCGGCCGCGTGGTGCTGGACGGCGACATCATCGCCGACAGCGAACGACGGATCTTCACGCCGGTGCATCGCCGCCGCTTCGGCTATGTCTTCCAGGAAGCTCGGCTGTTCCCGCACTTAAGCGTCGGCAGCAACCTTGCCTATGGCCGCTGGTTTGCCGGCAGGTCAGGAAAGGCGGCCGACATGGCGCGTGTCGTCGACATGCTCGGCATCGGCCATCTGCTCGAGCGCAACCCCTCGGCGCTCTCGGGCGGCGAGCGGCAGCGCGTCGCCATCGGCCGCGCTTTGCTTGCCGCCCCCCGCCTGCTGCTCATGGACGAGCCGCTTGCCGCGCTCGACGATGCGCGTAAGGCCGAGATCCTGCCTTATCTCGAGCGATTGCGCGACGATGCGGGCGTGCCGATCGTCTATGTCAGCCACTCCGTGAGTGAGGTCGCGCGCCTGGCGCAACGGGTCGTCGTGCTGGAGAACGGCCGCGTAAAGGCATCGGGCGCCGCCGCCGAAGTGTTGAGCGCGCCGGCGGCGGCACTGGCAACCGGCCGGCGCGAAGCGGGCGTGTTGCTCGAAGGCGTGGTCGAGATGCACGACGCCACCCACGATCTGACAACCGTCCGGGTCGGCGACCGGCTGATCCGGGTGCAAAGGATCGACGTGGCGCCGGGGCACGCGCTGCGCCTGCATATTGCCGCACGCGACGTCATGCTGGCGACGGTTCGTCCTGAAGGCATCAGCGCTCTAAACGTGCTGGAGGGAACGATCGTCGACCTGACAGTGGGCGAAAACGGCAGTGTCGATGTGCGGGTGGACTGCGGAAGCGCGACGATCGCCGCCCGCATCACCACCTTTTCACGCGATGCGCTCCAGCTTTATCAGGGCAAGCCGGTCCACGCGATCATCAAGTCCGTGGCGATCGATCACTGACAGGCGCACTCGCCTGCTCCCGATCGCGGACTGCCTCCAGCCAGGCGAGATCATCGGCGATGGCGGCCTTCGCCTTCGCCTCCATTTCGCGATAACGGCGGATCAGCGTTTCGCCGAACGGTGTCAGCATCGCACCACCACCCTGTTTGCCGCCACGCTGGCTTTCGACCGACGGTTCCCGGAACATCCGGTTCAGCGCATCGACCAAAAGCCACGCCCGGCGGTAGGACATGTCCATAGCGCGGCCGGCAGCCGAGATCGATCCGGTCTCGCGGATGAGTTCCAAAAGCATGATCTTGCCGCGCCCAAGTCGGTCCCCTGGCGGAAAGTCGATGCGCAGAATAGGGCGAAGGTCGTCGGGTCGGTCACTCATGCGCGAAACATAGAAGTTTGCGCGCCAAATCGAAAGTCGGTCTGAAGCCAGGCCCGGCCGATTTCACATCGGCCGAACCGGGCAAAACATCAAGGGTGCAGAAAGGCTAGAATCCGGGCCTTGATCTGGCGATGCCGGCATGTACCGATGGCGCGTCCGCAAAACCCCGCCTGAAAGCTTGCCCTCATGCCCGGTCCCCCTCTCGATGCCGTCGAAACCGATCAGATCCAACCGGCGAAAGCCGATGTCGTCATCGTCGGTGGCGGCATCATCGGTGCCAGCACCGCACTGTTTCTCGCCGAACGCGGCATCGATGTTGTGCTCTGCGAAAAGGGTGTGCCCGGAGCGGAACAGTCGAGCCGCAACTGGGGTTGGGTGCGCGTCATGGGCCGTGACGAACGGGAGATACCGCTGGCGATCGAAGCGCTGAAGATCTGGGATACGCTCGATGCCCGCGTTGCAGGCGAAACCGGCTTTCGCCGCAGCGGCATCCTCTACATCTCCGAAAACGATGCCGATATCGCCAACCGCGATGCGTGGCTTGCCATGGCAAGACCCTATGGCGTCGACAGCCGGCAGATCGGGGCCGAAGAAACACAAGACCTGATGCCGGGCGCAGGCATCCGCTACTGGGGCGCGCTGCACACGCCGAGCGACGGCAGGGCCGAACCGCAAAAGGCGGTACCGGCAATCGTTGCCGGAGCCAGGCGCGCCGGCGCCCGCGTTCTGTCCGGCTGTGCCGTCCGCGGTGTCGAGAGGACGGCCGGCCGGATCAGTGCCGTCGTCACCGAGAAGGGCCGGATCGAAACCGCGACCGTGGTCGTGGCCGGGGGCGCCTGGTCACGCCTCTTCCTCAAGGGGCTCGGCATCCGGCTGCCGCAACTGAAAGTGCGCAACACAGTGCTCCGGACCAGTGCGGTATCGGGCGGCCCCGAGGGCGCGGGCGCGACGGGCAGCTACGCCTATCGCAAACGCCTCGACGGCGGCTACACGATTGCCGACGGTGGCGCCAATCTGCACCCCGTTGTGCCTGATAGTGTCGCCTTTTTCCGCGATTTCCAACCGGCGCGGAAGGCCGAGGGCGATTCCGTCCAGGTCGGCCTCAGTGCCCAGAGCTGGCGCGAACTCTTCGAGATCGGTTCCGTTCCACTCAACCGCCCAGGCGCCTTCGAGCGGCACCGGGTGCTGGATCCGCAACCCGATCAGCATTCCGCGCTGCGCGCATTCGATGAAGCAAAAAAGGCATTGCCGTCCCTCCGCGACGCTCGCGTACAGCAGGTCTGGGCCGGCCTGATCGACGTCACGCCCGACGCCGTGCCGGTGATTTCTACGGTCGAAAGCCTGCCCGGCCTGGTCGTCGCCGCAGGATTTTCCGGCCATGGCTTCGGCATCGGCCCAGGGGCCGGACATCTGGTCGCCGACCTCGTTACCGGTCAAAAACCGATCGTCGACCCCACACCTTTTCGCCTCTCACGTTTCTCCGACGGCACCCCGATCACCATCGCTCCGCCGGTTTGATCATCCGAACGGCAAGTGGTCGCGCAAGAAAATTACGCGTGAGCCGGACCTGGAATCGCAGCCGCATCTGCCGCTGGCATGGCGATGGCAGGAATCTGTCTTTCTTCTGCTGCAAGCAGCCCGGGCGGCCGAAAGGCCTTCATAAGCCCCTGAACTCATGGCAGTCTGTGTGCATTCCCGTCGGGAGAACGGGCTGAGGAGGAAGGCGTGACGATCTGGGGCGGAGGAGCCCGCAGGTGGTCCCGCCCACTTTTGCCATGCGGCGACATCCCGTTTTCCCCGATGCTGACTGGTGCGCGTCGCGCACTCCGGAGGGAGGCCGGAAACCGCATGAGCGATCCCGATCGACTTAGCCTGCATGTCCCCGAACCGGCCGTCCGGCCGGGTGGCGAGCCGGACTTTTCCAACGTCAAGATTCCGAAGGCGGGCTCCGTTCCGAGGCCGGAAATCGATGTCGCCCCGGAAGAGATCCGCGACCTCGCCTATTCGATCATCCGCGTACTCAACCGCGACGGTGAGGCGGTCGGCCCCTGGGCCGGGCTGTTGTCGGACGACGAACTCTTGGCCGGCCTCAAGCACATGATGACGCTGCGCGCCTTCGATGCGCGCATGGTCATGGCGCAGCGGCAGGGCAAGACCTCGTTCTACATGCAGCATCTGGGCGAAGAGGCGGTCAGCTGCGCCTTCCGCAAGGCGCTGAACAAGGGCGACATGAACTTCCCGACCTATCGCCAGGCGGGCCTATTGATCGCCGACGAATACCCGATGGTCGAGATGATGAACCAGATCTTCTCGAACGAGAGCGATCCGTTGCGCGGCCGCCAGTTGCCGATCATGTATTCCTCCAAGGAACATGGCTTCTTCACCATCTCCGGCAACCTCGCCACGCAATATGTCCAGGCTGTCGGCTGGGCCATGGCCTCGGCGATCAAGAACGACACCAAGATCGCGGCCGCTTGGATCGGCGACGGCTCGACGGCGGAATCCGACTTCCACTCAGCGCTCGTCTTCGCCTCCACCTACAAGGCGCCTGTTATCCTCAACATCGTCAACAATCAGTGGGCGATCTCGACCTTCCAGGGCATCGCCCGCGGCGGCTCCGGCACCTTTGCCGCCCGCGGCCTCGGCTTCGGCATCCCGGCACTGCGCGTCGACGGCAACGACTATCTCGCCGTCTATGCGGTCGCCAAATGGGCGGCGGAGCGCGCCCGGCGCAACCTCGGCCCGACGGTGATCGAATATGTCACCTACCGGGTCGGAGCACATTCCACCTCCGACGATCCGAGCGCCTACCGGCCGAAGACGGAATCGGAAGCCTGGCCACTCGGCGACCCGGTCCTCCGGCTGAAAAAGCACCTGATCCTGCGTGGCGCCTGGTCGGAAGAGCGCCACACCCAGGCGGAAGCCGAGATCGTCGACGCGGTGATCCAGGCGCAAAAGCAGGCAGAAGGCCACGGCACCTTGCATGCCGGCGGCAAGCCATCGGTGCGCGACATCTTCGAAGGCGTCTACGCCGAGATGCCGCCACATATTCGCCGCCAGCGCCAGAAGGCAGGATACTGATATGGCCAGAATGACAATGATCGAGGCCGTGCGCAGCGCCATGGACGTCTCCATGGGGCGCGATGACAATGTCGTCGTCTTCGGCGAGGACGTCGGTTACTTCGGCGGCGTCTTCCGCTGCACGCAAGGGCTTCAGGCGAAATATGGCAAGACCCGCTGCTTCGACGCGCCGATCAGCGAAAGCGGCATCGTCGGCACGGCAATCGGCATGGCGGCCTACGGGCTGAAACCCTGCGTCGAGATCCAGTTTGCCGACTACATGTACCCCGCCTACGACCAGATCACCCAGGAAGCAGCCCGCATCCGCTATCGCTCCAACGGCGACTTCACCTGCCCGATCGTGCTGCGCATGCCGACCGGCGGCGGCATCTTCGGCGGCCAGACGCACAGCCAGAGCCCGGAAGCGCTGTTCACCCATGTCTGCGGCCTCAAGGTCGTGGTGCCGTCCAATCCCTATGACGCCAAGGGCCTGCTGATCGCCTCGATCGAAGACCCCGATCCGGTGATGTTCCTGGAGCCGAAGCGGCTCTATAACGGTCCCTTCGACGGCCATCACGACCGGCCCGTCATCCCCTGGTCGAAACACGATCTCGGCGAGGTGCCGGAGGGGCATTACACGATCCCGATCGGCAAGGCGGAAGTGCGTCGCAAGGGCTCGGCCGTCACCGTCGTCGCCTATGGCACCATGGTGCATGTGGCGCTGGCAGCAGTGGAAGAAACCGGCATCGACGCCGAGGTGATCGACCTGCGCAGCCTGCTGCCGCTCGATCTCGACGCCATCGTCCAGTCGGTCGAAAAGACCGGCCGCTGCGTCGTCGTGCATGAGGCGACGCTGACATCGGGCTTCGGCGGCGAAATCGCCTCCCTCGTCCAGGAGTATTGCTTCTACCATCTGGAAGCCCCCGTCGTGCGCGTCGCCGGCTGGGACACACCCTACCCGCATGCCCAGGAGTGGGACTATTTCCCCGGCCCGGCGCGC
Source organism: Ensifer sp. ENS11 (assembly GCF_014851895.1). Classification (NCBI taxonomy): domain Bacteria; kingdom Pseudomonadati; phylum Pseudomonadota; class Alphaproteobacteria; order Hyphomicrobiales; family Rhizobiaceae; genus Ensifer; species Ensifer sp. ENS11. The sequence continues at coordinate 45,807 of NZ_JACVAN010000027.1, forward strand.
GTCGGACGCGCGCTCGTCGAAGTGATGGAGGCCTGAGCATGGGCGAATTCGTAATCAAGATGCCGGATGTCGGCGAAGGCGTGGCCGAGGCCGAACTGGTCGAATGGCATGTGAAACCCGGTGATCCCGTGCGCGAGGACATGATCCTCGCCGCCGTCATGACCGACAAGGCGACGGTCGAGATCCCCTCACCGGTCAACGGCACGGTGCTCTGGCTCGGTGCCGAGATCGGCGACACGGTGGCGGTCAAGGCCCCTCTCGTTCGCATCGAAATCGCCGGCGAAGGCACGGAGGCTCTTGCGGCCGAAGAAAAGCCAGCGGCCAAGGCGGAGGAAAAACCGGTGCCGAAGACCGAAGCCCCGGCCGCAACACCGAGCCAACCGGCAAAGGTCGAGGCGAAGACGGCGGCCCCGGCCAAGAACGGCGTGCATGTTTCATCCGAGCGCCTGGAGAAGGCACTGGCCTCCCCCGCCGTGCGCCTGCGCGCCCGCGAAAGCGGAGTCGACCTGCGCCAGGTGACCGGCACCGGGCCTGCCGGGCGCATCACCCATGATGATCTCGACCAGTTTCTTGCCCGTGGCGCGCAGCCGGTGGCAGTCCCTGCCGGGCTCGTGCGCAAGACCGCCATCGACGAGATCAAGGTGACCGGTCTACGCCGCCGCATCGCCGAGAAGATGACGCTGTCGACCTCGCGCATCCCCCACATCACCTATGTGGAGGAGGTCGACATGACAGCACTCGAAGACCTGCGCACCATGATGAACCGCGATCGCAAGCCGGATCAGCCGAAGCTGACGATCCTGCCCTATCTGATGCGCGCGCTTGTGCGGGCGATCGCCGATCTGCCGGGTGTGAACTCCACCTTCGACGATGGCGCCGGCATCATCAACCGTCACCACGCGGTACATATCGGCATCGCCACGCAGACGCCGGCGGGCCTGACCGTGCCGGTCGTGCGCCACGCCGAAGCGCGCGGCATCTGGGATTGCGCCGTCGAGCTCAACCGGCTGGCGGAAGCGGCCCGTACTGGCACCGCGACCCGCGACGAGCTCACCGGCTCGACCATCACCATCTCCTCGCTCGGCGCACTCGGCGGCATCGTCACGACCCCTGTTATCAACCACCCCGAGGTCGCGATCGTTGGCGTCAACAAGCTGGCGGTTCGCCCGGTCTGGGACGGTGCGCAATTCGTACCGCGCAAGATCATGAACCTGTCGTCGAGCTTCGACCATCGCGTCATCGATGGCTGGGATGCGGCCACCTTCGTGCAGCGGCTGAAGGCTCTGCTCGAAACGCCAGCGCTGATTTTCGTGGAGGCATGAGGCGATCATGAAGGAAATTTCCTGCAAGCTGCTCGTCATCGGTGCCGGCCCCGGCGGCTACATCTGCGCCATCCGCGCTGGCCAGCTCGGCGTCGACACCGTCATCGTCGAGAAGGCGAAGGCCGGCGGTACCTGCCTCAATGTCGGCTGCATCCCGTCCAAGGCGCTCATCCACGCCGCCGACGAATTCCATAAGTTGCGCTCGGCTGCCTCCGGCCGCAGTCCGCTCGGCCTGTCGCTCGCCAACCCGACGATCGATCTCGCCCGCACCGTTGCCTGGAAGGACGGCATCGTCGGCCGGCTGAACGGCGGTGTCACCGGCCTTCTGAAGAAGGCAGGCGTTAAGGCCGTCATCGGCGTCGCCCGTTTCGTCGACGGCAAGACGGTCGATGTCGAGACCGAGATCGGCCTGCAGCGCATTCGCGCCGACGCGATCGTGATTGCCACCGGCTCGGCGCCGATCGAGCTTCCCGACATGCCGTTCGGCGGCTCGATCATTTCGTCGACCGAGGCGCTGTCGTTGAAAAGCGTGCCGGCCAGCGTTGCCGTCATCGGTGGCGGTTACATCGGACTGGAACTCGGCACCGCCTTTGCCAAGCTCGGCGCTCACGTCACCGTGCTCGAGGCGCAGACGCGCATCCTGCCGCAATATGACGCCGATCTGTCGAAGCCGATTGCCAAGCGGCTCGGCGAACTCGGCATCGAAGTGTTCACCCAGACAGTTGCCAAGGGGCTCTCCGCCGACGGCAAGAGCCTGCTTGCCGAGCACAATGGTCGGCCGATCGAGGTACCGGCGGAAAAGGTTCTGGTGACGGTCGGCCGCAAACCCGTGACCGAAGGTTTTGGGCTTGAAGAAATCGATCTCGACCGCGCCGGAAAATTCATCCGCATCGACGACCAGTGCCGCACGTCGATGCGCGGCATCTATGCGATCGGCGACGTCACCGGCGAGCCGATGCTGGCCCACCGCGCCATGGCGCAAGGGGAAATGGTCGCGGAGATCGTCGCCGGCAACAAACGCGCCTGGGACAAGCGCTGCATTCCCGCCGTCTGCTTCACCGACCCGGAGATCGTGACATCAGGACTATCGCCGGAAGAAGCCCGTGCCAGCGGCATCGAGATCAAGATCGGCCAGTTTCCCTTCCAGGCGAACGGCCGCGCCATGACGACGCTGTCGGAGGACGGTTTCGTGCGCGTCGTCGCGCGCGCCGACAACCATCTGGTCCTCGGCATCCAGGCCGTTGGCCACGGCGTGTCCGAGCTTTCGGCAAGCTTCGGACTTGCGATTGAGATGGGCGCGCGCCTAGAAGACATCGCCGGCACGATCCATGCTCACCCAACGCAATCGGAAGCGTTCCAGGAGGCGGCCCTCAAGGCTTTGGGCCACGCGCTGCATATCTGAACGGCGAGAGACGATCTCCTCTCACCTCATCCCTGTGCTTGTCACAGGAATCCAGCTACGGCGCGTCGGCGCCGTGAATGAATCGTCATCGCGCATTCAGCTCTTCGGAGGAAAGAAGCCCTTCAGCGCCGCAGACGCGGCGCTGCTGGATTCCTGTGACAAGCACAGGAATGAGGGCGGCGACAATGCCCCCCTTACTGCAACAACTCCAGCCCCACCGCCGTCGCCTCGCCGCCGCCGATGCAGAGGGAGGCGATGCCGCGCCTGACGCCCTTGGCGCGCATCGCGTGCAGAAGCGTCACGATGATCCGGGCGCCGGAAGCGCCGATCGGGTGGCCGAGCGCGCAGGCGCCGCCGTGGATGTTGACGATGTCATCGGAAAGGCCGAGGTCGCGGACCGCAGCCATGGCAACCACGGCGAAGGCTTCGTTGATTTCATAGAGCCCGACGCTGTTCTTTTCCCAATCGAGCTTTGACAGCAGCTTCTCAATGGCTCCGATCGGCGCGGTGGTGAACCAGGCTGGCTCCTGCGCATGACCGGCATGGCCGGCAACGATCGCAAGCGGCGTCAGCCCACGCTTCTCCGCCTCGCTTGCGCGCATCAGGATGAGCGCTGCCGCACCGTCTGAGATCGAGGAGGAGTTGGCGGCCGTCACGCTGCCGTTTTCACGGAACGCCGGCTTCAGCTTCGGGATTTTTGCCGGGTCCGCCTTTCCGGGCTGCTCATCGTGGTCAAGCGTTACGGTCTGTCGCTTGCCGGCGCCGTTGATCGCAACCGTCTCCTCGGCAAACGAACCATCCTCCAATGCCTTCACGGCGCGTTCCAGCGAACGCAGGGCAAAGGCATCCTGATCCTCGCGGGAGAACTGGTAGTGCTCGGCCGTATCTTCGGCATAGGTGCCCATCAGCCGACCGGAATAGGCATCCTCGAGACCGTCGAGGAACATGTGATCCTTGACTTCGCCGTGGCCGAGGCGAAAACCGCCGCGTGCCTTGGGCAGTAGATAGGGCGCATTGGTCATCGACTCCATGCCGCCGACCGCAAGCGCCGTGGCGCCGCCGGAAAGCAGCGTGTCATGGCCGAGCATCAGCGCCTTCATGCCCGAACCGCAAACTTTCGAAATCGTGGTCGACGGCGTTTCCATGCCGAGGCCGGCGCCGAGTGCCGCCTGGCGCGCCGGGTTCTGGCCGACGCCCGCGGGCAGTACATTGCCCATCAGCACTTCGTCGACGGCATCGAGGCCGGCGCGCGCAAGCGCCGCCTTCAGCGCGATGGCGCCGATCTCCGGCGCCGTCAAATCCTTGAGGCCGCCCTGAAAGGCGCCCATCGGTGTGCGTGCCGCCGAAACGATGACGACCGGGTCAAGCTTGTCCATGTCTTCCTCCTGCACCGCCTCTCTCGCGGTTGGAAGCGACTATAGCGCAGCGATTGTGCAGTGCAACGCGACTTGTTGGCGCCAGCGACCGGATCGGATTTTCACGTGTTCCACCGCCGGGACAACGCCCGGCGATGGCAGGTCGGGCTGCCGGCCGGCAATCAGCCCATGCGCTCGGAAGCATAGCTGCCGGGGCTCGCCGGGAAGACGACGACGCGGTTGCCGTTGATGAAGCAGCGATGATGGATATGGGCGTGTACGGCGCGCGCCAGCACCTGACTTTCGACGTCGCGGCCGATCGAGACATAGTCCTCGGCGCTCTGGGCATGGGTGATGCGGGCGATGTCCTGCTCGATGATCGGACCCTCGTCGAGATCCGCGGTGACATAGTGCGCCGTCGCACCGATCAGCTTCACGCCGCGCTCATAGGCCTGCTTGTAGGGGTTCGCGCCCTTGAACGACGGCAGGAAGGAATGGTGGATATTGATGATCCGGCCGGACATCTTCTTGCAGAGTTGGTCGGACAGAACCTGCATGTAGCGGGCGAGCACGACCAGATCGGCGTCCGTCTGCTCGACGATCTCCAGCATGCGTGCTTCGGCCTGCGGCTTGTTCTCCTTGGTCACCTTGATGTGGTGGAAGGGGATGTCGTGGTTGACGACCACCTTCTGGTAATCGAAGTGGTTGGAGATGACGCCGACGATATCGATCGGCAAGGCGCCGATCTTCCAGCGGTAGAGCAGGTCGTTGAGGCAATGGCCGAAACGCGACACCATCAGCAGCACTTTCATGCGCTCTTCGCTGTCGCGGATCTCGCAGGTCATGTCGAACCGCTTGACAACAGGCGCAAAGCCTTCCTTCAGCTCGTCGAGCTTGACGCCGTCCTGGCTGATGAAGGTCAGGCGCATGAAGAACAGGCCCGTCTGCAGGTCGTCGAACTGCGAACTGTCGGTGATATAACAGCCTTTTTCCGCGAGATAACCGGTAATGGCGGCAACGATGCCGCGGGTGGACTTGCAGGTGACGGTCAGCACATAGCTTTTCATCGGTATCTGTCTCTCGCTCCAGAGGTTTTTCCGGCCCCCCTTATACGGCCAGTCACCGCGAAAACTAGCGCGGCCTTCGCCCGGCTGTCGATCCATTCGCGACATCGGCTGGACGGAACCGGCCAGCCGGCACCGGTGCGGCTTTGTGAATGGCGCCTGGATTGGCTAGCGCGGGGTGCGATCGGGATGGGCGCGGGCAAACGCGTCGATCTCCGCGCAGCGCTGGTCGATGGCGACAAGTTTCGGGCAGGCGGAAAGATCGACGTCCCAGCGACGGGCATTGTAGACCTGCGGCACCAGGCAGAAATCGGCCATGCCGGGGCTGTCGCCGTGGCAGAAGCTCCCGGTTGACGGGTGGTCGAGCAGGCGCTCGAACGCCGCCAAGCCCTCGCCGATGAACTTGCGCATCCAGTCGCGGCGCGCGGCCTCGCCGTCTGCAGCATTGGCCATGACGAAGGATACGACGCCGAGATTGCAGACGGGATGGATGTCCATCGCGATCGCGTAGGACAGCGCGCGCACGCGCTGCCGCCCCACCGCATCATCAGGCAGGAAGCCGGCCGCTTCCCGCGTTTCCGCCAGATACTCGATGATGGCGAGCGATTGCGTGAACCGCTCGCCATCGATGTCGAGCACGGGCAAGAGCCCCTGCGGATTGCGGTCGAGATGTTCCGCTTGCCGATGGCCCCTGGCAAGCAGGTCCACCGGCACCGATCGATAGGTCTCGCCGAGACTGTTCAGCGCGATGCGGACACGGTAGCTCGCCGAGGACCGCCAATAGTCATAGAGATCGGTCTCGGCCATGCTGCTATCCTCGTCGCGTGCGCTGCCCACAATCAGGCCTTTTCGTAAGGCCCGACCGACTGCTCGATCGCACCGAAGATCGAATGGCCCGCCTTGTCCTTCATCTCGATGCGCACGATGTCGCCGAAGCGCAGGAAGTGCGTCTTGGGCGCGCCGCCAACGATGGTCTCGATCATGCGCAGCTCGGCAATGCAGGAGTAGCCGGCGCCACCTTCGGAGACCGGTTTTCCGGGACCACGGTCGAGCTTGTTGGAGACGGTGCCCGAACCGATGATCGTGCCCGATGCAAGCGGCCGCGTCTTGGCCGCGTGCGCAATCAGTTGGCCGAAATCGAAGGTCATGTCGACGCCGGCGTCCGCGCGGCCGAAAGGCTTGCCGTTGAGGTCGACATGAAGCGGCAGATGCAGCTTGCCGCCATCCCAGGCGTCGCCCAATTCATCCGGCGTGACGGCGACCGGCGAGAAGGCAGACGACGGCTTCGACTGATAGAAACCGAAACCCTTGGCGAGTTCGGCCGGGATAAGACCGCGCAGCGACACGTCGTTGACCAGCATCACCAGCCGAATGGCGGCGCGCGCCTCTTCGATCGAGGCACCCATCGCCACGTCGTCGACGACGACGGCGATCTCGCCTTCCATGTCGACGCCCCAGCTTTCATCCGCCATCAGGATCGGATCGCGCGGCGCAATGAAGCTGTCCGAGCCGCCCTGGTAGATCAGCGGATCGGTCCAGAAGCTCGCCGGCATCTCGGCGTTGCGGGCTTTTCGCACCAGCTCGACGTGATTGACGTAGGCTGAACCGTCCGCCCACTGATAGGCGCGCGGCAACGGCGAAAGCGCATCGTGCTCGTGGAAGCGGACCGTTGGCTGCGCACCGGTTTCGATGCCTTCGGCAACGCGCTCGAGCCGCGGCCCTGTATGTGCCCAGTCGTCGAGTGCGGCCTGCAGCGTGCGGGCAATGTGCCCGACCTCCGAGCAGCGGGTGAGATCGCGGGAGACGACCGCGAGTTTTCCGTCACGCGAGCCATCCTTGAGTGTCGCCAGTTTCATGCAATCCTCCCTCTACGCAGACGATTCGTCCGCAAGTTCCACAACAAGGCCGTCAGACGCGATCGTCAAGGCACCGGTCCAGCTTTTGCGCGTGGCAGCCGTCCAATGAGCGTGCGTGATTTCAGGATCGTCGGCCGGGATGAGATGATGCAGCACCAACCGCCCGACGCCGGCCGCCGTGGCAATCGCACCGGCCTCTCCGGCAAAACTGTGGCTTGCCAGCAGGTGCTCCTTCAGCCGCGCGCCGTTGCCGGTGCGCGCCACCAGCCGATCGACGCCCTCTGTCAGCATTGCCTCATGCACCAGAATGTCGGCACGATCAGCGAAATCGGCGAGCGGCGCGAAATAGGCCGTGTCGGCCGAAAATACCACGCTCGCCTCCGCATGGTCGAACCGCAGCGCGAAGCAATCGGTCACCGGCGGATGATCGACGCGCAGCGCCGACACCGCCAGGTCGCCTTCGGCCAGGACCGGGCCCTCGGCAAATTCGACGATGTCGACGAGTTGGCGCAGATCGGGCCGGCCCTCGTCGATGACGCGGATAACGATGTCGAATTTCATCGCCTGCAGAAAGCCGTGCCAGTAGTCGCGGGTTCCCGGCGGGCCGAAGACGCGCACGGTCGTTGCGAGACCGGCGGTCCAAGCGGTGTGGATCAAGGGCCCGAGCTCGAGCACGTGATCGGAATGCAGATGGGTGATGAAGATCAAATCCAGCGCTTTGAGGCTGACGCCGGCATCGGTGAGGCCGCGGGTGACGCCGAGGCCGCAGTCGACAACCACAGTGCGGCCGCCGATTTCAAGCAAGGACGAGGTCGGCGAAGGGCCGCCCGGACGGATTGCCGGGCCACCCTTGCTGCCGAGCAGAACCAGGCGTGCTCTCAAGACCAGTCGCCTTCCGGCGTGCCGTTGAAGCGCTTTTTCAGATCGGTCCAGCAATCGATGTAGTTGTCCTGCAACGTCTCCAGTTCGGCGGCGAAGCGGGTCAATTGCTGCGGAAAGCGGGTTTCGAACATGAAGGCCATCGTATGATCGAGCTTCACCGGTTTCAACTCGCTGTTTGTCGCCTTGTCGTAACCTGATGCGTCCGGCCCGTGGGCCAGCATCATGTTGTGCAGGCTCATGCCGCCGGGCACGAAGCCCTCCTCCTTGGCATCATAGCGACCATAGATCAGGCCCATGAACTCGCTCATGATGTTGCGGTGATACCAGGGCGGCCGGAAGGTGTGTTCGGCCACCAGCCAGCGCGGCGGGAAGATGACGAAATCGACATTCGCCGTTCCCTCCTCGCCCGACGGCGCGGTGAGCACGGTGAAGATCGACGGATCAGGATGATCGAACAGGATCGCTCCAACAGGCGAAAAGGTCCTGAGATCGTATTTATAGGGCGCGTAATTGCCATGCCAGGCGATGACGTCGAGTGGCGAATGGCCGATCTCGGTGACGTGGAAGGCGCCGCACCACTTCACATGCACGCGGCAGGGCGTTTCCTTTTCTTCATATGCAGCTACCGGCGTCTTGAAGTCGCGCGGATTGGCAAGGCAGTTGGCGCCGATCGGACCGCGATCCGGCAGTGTGAACTTGGCGCCGTAGTTTTCGCAGATGTAACCGCGCCAGACCTTTTCGTCGCCAAGCCTGGTCACCTTGAACATGGTGCCGCGCGGCACCAGGCAGATCTCCGAAGGCTCGACATCCATCTTGCCGAGTTCGGTGAACACCTGGATGGCGCCGCATTCCGGCACGATCAAAAGCTCGCCGTCGGCGTTGAAGAAATAGTCGTCGACCATATCGGCGTTGAAGGCATAGGCGTGGGCTGCCATGCCGCCCTGCGTCAGCGCGTCGCCGGCCGTCGTCATGGTGCGGATGCCTTCGAGGAAGTTCAATTTTTCCGACGGCGCCGGCAGCGGCCCCCAGCGCAACTGGCCAAGAGCCAGCGAATGATCGGCCACATGCGGCCCGGTCTTCCAGTACGGATAGTCGATTTTCTGGAACCGCCCGGTGTGACGCACGCTCGGGCGAATACGGTAGAGCCAGGAGCGCTCATTGGTGCCGCGCGGCGCGGTGAAGGGCGAACCGGAGAGCTGTTCGGCATAAAGACCGTAGGCGCATTTCTGCGGACTGTTCTGGCCCTGCGGCAAGGCGCCCGGCAGGCTTTCGGTCTCGAAATCGTTGCCGAACCCCGGCATGTAATCAAGCGACTGATCAGCAGTCGACCCGGCGCCCGCCTGCTTCTGTGCCTTGTCCAACATGACCTCAACCTCCTCCTCTGGTGCCTGCCCATCGAGGATCACGGCTGATCCCGGAAGTCCACGGCACGTTCTATACATATGGGCGCCGCCCCAAATCCGAATGGACGGTGGCGCGCTGCCGCCCTATTAGTTGCAATCGTAACTATCGATTTTGTAACTATCAAGGATGCCACAGATGGCGGCCGATGGCTTCGAGCTCAACGCATTCCTGCCCTACCGACTGAACCGCGCCGCCGAGTTCGTCGCCGTGCGCTTCGCAGCCGAATACAAGGCGCGCTATCAGTTGACGCGCCCCGAGTGGCGCACGCTGGCGGCGCTTGGAAGCTCGGCCCGTGCGATGACGGCGACGGAAGTCGGCACCCATTCGGCCATGCACAAGACCAAGGTCAGCCGCGCCGTCTCGGCGCTTGAGGAGCGGCGCTGGCTGAAGCGCAGCGAGGACGAAGACGACCGCCGGTTGGAACATCTGGAACTGACCAGGGCCGGCCGGCTGGCCTATGGCGAACTCACAGGACTTGCGAGCGTCTACCAGGCGCACCTCAACGAACTGATCGGCGCCGGCGGCTTGAAGGCGCTATGCGCCGGCCTTGAAGCGATCGAACGGGCGATCGACAGGGCCGAGAAGCGCCCTTCCCGCAAATGAGCCTTGTACCAGCCGGCGCTGATATCAGCCTTTCATGCGTTCCGGGATCGGCACGCCCTGGAAACTCTTCAAGGTGTCGAGCACGATCGACGTCTTGACGTGCTGCACGCTGTCATGCGGCAGCAGCACATCGTTGACGAAGCGCGAGAGGCCGGCGAGGTCCGGCGTCACCACCCGCAGGTGATAATCCATTTCGCCGGTCAGCGCGTAAGCCTCCAGAACCTCGGGCAGAGCCGAGATCAGCTTGCCGAAGCGCTTGGCGTTGTCGCGGTTGTGGGTGGCGAGCGTCACCGAAATCACCACCATCAGATCGAGTCCGAGCTTCTGCCGGTCGATCTGCGCCTGATAGCCCGTGATGAAGCCTTCCGCCTCCAGGCGGGTGCGGCGGCGCGAGCATTGCGAGGGCGAAAGGGCGATGCGCTCCGATAGCTCGTTGTTGGTGAGATGTCCGTCGCGCTGCAGTTCGCTGAGGATCTTGAGATCGAACCCGTCAAGCTGCTCCATTCATGCATCCTTATACAGTATTTCGCACGTTTTGTGCGGCATCCTGCTCAAAACGCACAAGAATACAAGCATCATGCATCGAATTTGCGTCATACTCCAGCAAAGTTTGGAGGCCAGAGAAATCTGGAGAACTTAAAGAGGAGACTTCCGATGGGCCCGTTCCCGCATGACGCCCCGCCCGCAACGATTACCGCGGAGAACCCGGCTGGTACGGATGGCTTCGAATTCGTCGAATTCGCCCATCCGGAGCCGGAGAAGCTCGCCGAGCTCTTTACCCGCATGGGCTACAGCCCTGTCGCGAGACACAAGAGCAAGAACATTACCGTCTGGCGACAGGGCGATATCAATTACATCCTGAATGCCGAGCCGGGCTCGCATGCCATGCGCTTCGTCGACGAGCACGGCCCCTGCGCCCCGTCGATGGCCTGGCGCGTCGTCGACGCCAAGCACACCTTCGACCACGCGGTCTCCAAGGGAGCCATCCCCTACGAAGGCACCGACAAATGTCTCGATGTTCCTGCGATCGTCGGCATCGGCGGGTCGCTGCTCTATTTCGTCGATACCTACGGCGCCAAGGGCTCGGCCTATGAGGCCGAATTCGAATGGACCGGCGAGCGCAATCCGAAGCCGGAAGGCGTCGGCTTCTATTATCTCGACCACCTGACGCACAACGTCTATCGCGGCAACATGGACAAGTGGTGGGCCTTCTACCGCGAGCTGTTCAACTTCACCCAGATCCATTTCTTCGACATCGACGGCCGCATCACCGGCCTCGTCAGCCGGGCGATCACCTCGCCCTGCGGCAAGATTCGCATTCCGCTGAACGAGTCCAAGGACGATACCAGCCAGATCGAGGAATATCTGCGCAAATACAAGGGCGAAGGCATCCAGCACATCGCCGTCGGCACCGAAGGCATCTACGACGCCACCGACAAGCTGGCGGACAATGGCCTGAAGTTCATGCCAGGCCCGCCGGAAACCTACTACGACATGTCGCATGACCGTGTACACGGCCATGACGAACCGATCGACCGGATGAAGAAGCACGGTATCCTGATCGATGGCGAAGGCGTGGTGAACGGCGGCATGACGAAGATCCTGCTGCAGATCTTCTCGAAGACCGTCATCGGACCGATCTTCTTCGAGTTCATCCAGCGTAAGGGTGACGAAGGTTTCGGCGAGGGCAATTTCCGTGCCCTGTTCGAATCGATCGAGGCCGACCAGATCCGCCGTGGCGAACTCGGGCCGCAGGCGGCCGAGTAGCACGGACAGCGCCTCCATTCTCTTGTGGTGGCGCTATTCTCGAGTCTTACAAAAGCCTCTCGCCCGCTGGCGAGGGGCTTTTTTGGTTCCGGCACTGTCGCCGCACTCAGTTCGTGGCGTCGTTGACCACGCGCCAGTTCGGCCGACCGAGTTCATGCGGCCATTCATGCACGTCCCGATCGTTGAAATAGACGACCTCGGCTAGGTTTGGGAAATCCGGGTCGGGCTGTGTGGCGGTGTCGATCCAGGACTGCATGTAGGGCGCGCCGCCCTGCCAACCGAGCTCGGCGACCCAGATCGGCTTGTTGTATTTGGCGACAAGACCGTAGCCGGGTTTCAGCGCCTGCTTGAAGGTGTGAGGCCCGCCGTATTCGATCGCGTCGAACTGTTCGAGACCGAACACCGAAAGACCGACGAGATCGACATAGTCGTCGCCCGGATAGTACTCGCCGAGGTTCGGCATGCCCTTGGGCGACCACATCAGCTGGACATTGGGTACTCGTTTGCGCACGATATCCATCGCGTGCTTGTAGGCTTTGACGTAGTCCTGCGGCGCCCATCCGGCCCAGGAGAACCGTCCCGATGTGTCCTCCATCTCCTGCCCCCAGCGCACGATGACCGGGCTCTTCAGCTCGGCAAGCATGCTGGCGATCGCTTCCATGTTGGCGTCGTAGTCGCCCCTGAGTGTCCGGTCGCGCAACTGGTCAGGCGTCAGCTTCCAGTCGAGCGACCATGACCACGGCTCGATGGTAACCAGCAGCTTGCGCTTGCGCTGAAGCGCGTAGGCGTCAGCCAGGCGCAACGATTCCAGATCCACGTCTTCCCATGGCAGGAACAGATGCTCTGTCGAGACATCGGTCTGGTCGCCGAAATCGCCATGCGGATCATAGGCACCGAGCCGCGTTCCGCCGGGGTGGATGACGGGGCGCTTGTCGGCCATTGTCTGTGTCTGACCTGCATTACCATTGGCGGCAAGATCGGCCTTCTCCTGTGCCAACGCTGATACCAGGCCCGCGCCGGACCCCAGATTGAAGGCGAGCGCAGTGCATAGGGCGAATGCCAATTTGCGTTTCATGTCATCCTCCTGTGGCGGTTCGACCGCTCTTCTTGACCAGGTATTGGTCCTTCAGGCGTAACGCCTTTTCCGTGATTGCGTCGGAAGCAACGAGTTTCCTGTATTCGTCGCCGGGCTTGGGCTTGGCATGTTTGAAGACGTACCACTCGCCATTCGGCACGCGCCGCTGATAAATCGTGTCGCCAATCTTGCTGTGCCCGAAACAGGTGCGGGCCGGACCGGAGCCATCGAGCGCCGTCCATTTCGCCTGCATGCACATCATACCGAGATCACTGACGTACCAGTTGCCTTCCGCAAACGAGCGTTTGCCCTTGTCGTTCACGAAGGCGACCAGCTTCCTGTCATGCGCGGTGAAGCGGGCGCCGCCCGTCGGCCATTGCCAGGTCTTGTTCCGGTAGAGAGAATAGACCTCGTAGGCGCTCAAGGGGATCGGCTTGATCTCCGTCTTCGCCCTGGCGGGTTGCGCGCCGGTATAGACCGCAAAGGCTGCGAGAGGCAGCAGAAGCGGCAAAAGCAATACATTCATGGACCGTTTCATCATTTTTTCTCCTCGCTTGAGGGCCTTTTGCGGTGCGAGAGGCCTGCGGCACGCTGCGCTACAGCGATGCCTGAAGCCGCCCGACCTTGCCTGTCACCCTCGTCTCACGCACCTCCGGCAAGCCGGAGCCTTTCCGCAGCCCGTCTGTCGCGGACGACGAAAACCCTTTCCATTTCAGGCGAAAACGAACGACCCTGAGGTCCGATCCACCCTGCCCGGCACCGGCGACCGAAAACTTCGCTTCGGTGAGCCCGACGAAACCGAGTCCCTGCGAGAGCGCCTCGGTGGCCTCCGCGCCATGGCGGATGGCCGACTGTCCCGACAGCACCGAAATGACCACGAGACAGCCAGCGGTCAGCGCCGTCATGGCCGTACGGGGAACGAGGGCAAGGCGGTTCTCCCGCGCATGCTGGACGTGGATGGTGGCAGCCAGCCCGGCGTAAACAAGGGCATTGATGCCGGTAAAGATGTAGAAGCCGCGCGCCGTGCCGGCGTCGGAGACGAGCCAAAGCGCAAGCGCTGAGCCGAGCGATAGCAGGAGGTAGGGCATCATGACGCGCAGCGGCAGGGGGGCTGCCGGTCCTGCGCCCTTGGGCGTGATGCGGAAATCGACAAAGGAGCCGCTGACGTGATCGCGCACAGCCGCGGCGCAGCCGAGCAGCGACCAAGGCCAGCGGGCAAAGAGAAACAGCATGCCTTCCCAGCTGAGAACCCGCGCATCAAAAGGACGGAACGTGCCGGTCGAGCGCCAGAAATAGGCAAGCCCGATCAGAACCAGCGACAGCGGCGCGAAGTGCAGCAGGAAGTCGGGATAGGTGGCGGCGACGAAGCTCCGCCCCATGACCAGCGCCATGATCGGCATGACGAACATCAACGCCATGAACAGGGAAAACAGCGGGTACCAGAGCTGCGAGAAGACGAACTGGAACTTCAGCCGCATCGGCAGCCTGGGCACATAGACCGGCGAATATTTGAGCAGGATCGTTACCAGGCTGCGCGACCACTGGAATTCCTGGATAACGAGATCGGCAAAGGTCGCGGGCCCATCCCCATGGGCGATCGCATGCAGGGCATGCACGCCCTTCCAGCCGCCGGCGTTCATCAGGAGCGTGGTCGAATGATCTTCGGCAAGCTCTGGCCCGAGACCGCCGACCTCTCTCAGCGCCTTGGTGCGAACGGCATAATGCGAGCCGATGCAAAGCGGCGCCCAGCCGTTGTTGTAGCCCGCCTGCAACGAGCCGTGCAGGCTCGCTTCGGCGTGAAGGCGACCGCGCGCCGACCAGCTGCGCGCCGCATTGGCATCGCAGATGCTTGGCGCCGAGACGTAGCCGACCTTCGGGTCGTTGAACGGGCGCAGCACCTCGACGAGATAGGTCGGCTCCGGCACGTGATCGGCATCGAACTGGGCGACGAAATCATAGCGTTCATAGCCATAATGATCGTAGAAATAGGCGAGGTTTCCCTCCTTGCAGCGGGTGCGCCGCGGCCAGGTGGCGCGGTGGTAGTCAGCAACCCCCTTGCGCGTCGAAACGAGCACACCCTGCCGCGCGCACCAATCGATCGTCTCAGGCGACGGATCCTCGTCCGCCAGCCATACGTCGTAATCGCAGCCGATCTGATCGAGCATTGCCAGCAGCGTCTTGCGGACAACAGTGAAAGGTTCTGACGGCGCCTTGGTCACGACCATGGCGATCCGGCCGTTCGGGACGGCCCGGCCGTTCTTTCCCGCGACCTTGGCGCCTGCGAAGATGAAGATGAAATAGGCAGGCAGTAGTGTGATCCAGCCGACCACGATCGTAATCATGACGTAGGATGGCCAATGGGTGACATGGGCGGGATCAAGCCACCACGCCCAGAAGAACAGGAATGCGACAATCCAGGCTGCGATGCCGAAGCCGTTCGCAATCCGCATGCGTGTCGAAAAAAGCGCCACGAGCATCGCCGAAGCATCGCCGGCCGGCGCCGCCGTCAAGGCAGCGGACCTGGCGGATGGGGCGAATGACATCTTGCCTGTCATGACCGTACCTCCAGCCCGAAACCGGGGGCAGCCGTTCGGATGATGGTTTCGATATTGGACAGCGACGGCCGGAAGCCGAGCGTCCGGCGTGCCCAGGTGGTGTCGGCATACAGCACCGGCGGGTCGCCGGCGCGACGCGCCAGAAGCTGCACGGGAACCCGTCTGCGGGTCACCTGATGGATGGCGTCGATCACCTGCCGGACCGATGTGCCGTGGCCCGAACCGAGATTGGCCTTGAGCGGCTCGCCGCCGTTGCGCAGGTAGTCAACGGCGGCAACATGCGCCTCGGCCAGGTCCATGACGTGAATGTAGTCGCGGATGCAGGTGCCGTCGGGCGTATCGTAGTCGTCGCCGAAGACATCGAGCCTATCGAGGCGGCCGGCTGCGGCCATCAATGCCCGCGGGATCAGGTGGGTCTCGGGATCGTGCCGCTCGGTCAGCTGCCCATCGGGATCGGCGCCGGCGGCATTGAAATAACGCAATGCAACCGACCGGAACCCGTAGGCCCGGGCATAGTCGCCGAGCATCAATTCGATCATCAGCTTCGTGCGACCGTAAGGATTGACCGGAAGCTGGATCGTGTCCTCGGTGATCGGCAAACGCGGCGGCACGCCATAGGTCGCGCAGGTGCTGGAAAAGACGACGCGCGCCAGCCCCGCTTGACGGCAGGCCTCGAGCAGCGAAACGCTGCCGGCGACATTGTTGCGATAATACTTTCCGGGATCCTCGACCGATTCTCCGACGTAGGCGGAGGCCGCGAAGTGGATCAGGCATTCGGGTTTGAAGGTCCGTATAGCCTCGACGATCCGATCCGTGTCTTCGAGCCCTCCTTCGACCAATGGTCCCCAGCGGACATTGGTCCGGTGCCCCGTCGACAGATTGTCGTAGACAACAGGCAGGAAGCCGGCCTCATCGAGGCGTTTGCAGGTATGGCTGCCTATGAAGCCGGCTCCGCCGGTGACAAGAACGACGCGCGACATATCATACCGCCTCTCCCGCCACGGCGAGATCTGACGCGCCCAGGCGGCGATCGAAATAGGCAATGGCGCGTTGAAGCCCTTCGCGTAGCGCGACCTTGGGCTCCCAGCCGAGCTCCGCCATGGCCTGGGAAATATCCGGCCGGCGCTGACGCGGATCGTCGACGGCTGCCGCACGGTGCACGATGCGCGAGCGTGAGCCGGTCATCGTGCGGATCATCTCGGCAAGTTCGAGAACCGTGAACTCGCCTGGGTTTCCAAGGTTGATCGGGCCGATGCAGCCGTCATCCGAGATCGATAACCGTATGAAGCCCTCGATGAGATCGTCGACATAGCAGAACGACCGCGTCTGATGGCCATCGCCATAGATTGTGAGGTCCTTGCCGAGCAGCGCCTGCACCACGAAATTCGAGATGACGCGTCCATCGTCGGGGCGCATCCGCGGCCCATAGGTGTTGAAGATCCGCGCGACCTTCGTCTTTACTCCGTAGGTGCGGTGATAGTCGAAGAACAATGTCTCGGCCGATCGCTTGCCCTCATCATAGCAGGCGCGCGGCCCGATCGGGTTGACGTTGCCGAAGTAGCTTTCGCGCTGCGGGCTGTGCAGCGGATCGCCGTAGACCTCCGATGTGGAGGATTGCACGACCGTGGCCCCGGTGGCGCGGGCGTTTTCCAGCGCATTCATGGCGCCGAGCACGTTGGTCATCAACGTTCCCACCGGGTCGGCCTGATAGTCCGGCGGAGATGCCGGTGAAGCAAAGTTGAAGATGACGTCCACGTCAAAAAGGAAAGGTTTGCGGACGTCGTGCTCGACGATCTGGAAGCGGCTTGTCTCGCTGAGATGAGAGAGGTTTTCTCGCCGACCGGTCGAGAAGTTGTCGAGGCAGACAACGCTGTGCCCCAGACAAAGAAGTCTTTCGCAAAGATGAGACCCGAGAAATCCGCCGCCTCCGGTCACCAGTATTCGCTTGGGTATGCCTGCTACCTTCTTCAGAAAATCCTGCCCGCCGACAACCGGCAGCTGACCACGACCGACCTGACGCATTACACACCTCCAATTATTATACACACCATTGCACCTGGTGATTGGAGACGAGACGTGACTGAAAGCTACAATAAGGAAATATTCTTTATCAAGAATTCAAAACACGACCCGACAATATAAAAATAATATCCAGAAGGACCACGAATCCTTCTTCAGTAATTTATTATGTTAGATAATTAGCAAATAATTAATACATAGTCAACACGGAACTAAAATAACAATATATGATGCCATACACAATAAAGTTACAATCACAAAACATGTACCTAATTTGAACAAAAAATCAGCAGACATCACAAATTATAAACAGATAGCGAGAAGATATAATTACATCCATCGAAATATCTTCGTATAACTACATAACTGAAGAATAATTACTCAACCATCCGGCATCAACGACATATCGGATCTACGCCATACGGCCACGCTTCCTCGCACCTCTGTCTGCGACACGCGATACTCGCCGCCACGACAAAGCATGCGATGCCCGCCTGGGCCACCGCAACAAACATCACAGACGACGTGAGAGTACTTGGGTTAAACCGCGCCCAACGCAAACCGTCCCTCAAAGTCGCCACTTGGCGATGAGCAACGGAAGCATCATCCCCGACGTCTCACGGCGTCAGTTCTTCCAGCGCGAAGAAAACGGTCCCGCCGCGTGCTCGGAATCCGCATCGGTGGTAAAATAGCGCGATGCTGCTTCCGTCCGGTTTCGCACATTCATCTTCTTGTAGATGTTGCGGACGTGAACCTTCACGGTGTTTTCCGACAACCCAAGGCGATCGGCGATAATCTTGTTCTGGGTTCCCATGCAGATCAAATCGAGAATCTGCACTTCGCGGGTTGTTAACCCACCCAGACTTGCCTCCCGCCGCCGCTTTCCGGCATTCGCATAGACAGCAGCATCGGACGCTTCCGCCTGCCGACCATAGAGCTTGGCCGAGTTAAAGGGGTCTACCGACAGCCGCCGCAACAGTGCAGCCGGGAAATGCTCGCCCCCCTTCATCAGCAGATCGATCGCCGCAAGGCAGACATCAAGGTGCAGGTTGAGAGGAAGGACACCATGGATCAACCGCTCTTCAACAAAACCGGCGATCGACGGATCGAGTTCTTCGGCATTGTCCACCACCAGTCCGATCGAGGCCTTGGGATGGAACTCGTGAATGGTCCGCAGGATTGTCGGAAATGTCTTGGCAGACATGCGGTATAGCATGATCAAAGAAACATCGACGAGATTGCCGTCGAGCAAATTGTCGGGGTCGGAAAGACTAACGACGTCATGTCCAGAAAACCGGGAGCCGACCGCCTGCATCAAGCACTCGGCAAACAGGTCGATCTTGGCAAGCATGACAATCTTTTTCTTTTGCGACAAAGCCTTGTTGTTATCTTCAAAATCGCCCACGTTATGGCCTTCAGGATGCATTACGCCCTCCTCGGGTTTTCCCATTTATTCTTATGGGTGCGCCAGCCTGACTCGGAGTTACGCCCATCTCAGCAAATTGATTCGTGACCAGTGGATAGCGCGAACCCTCTCCACAGACGGAAAATTCGCACTAGCTAATGTATCGTAAAGGTAGGAGGGGTGAAACAACCCAAAAGGATTAGATGCCCTCCAGAAAGCCCCTTAAATCGTTCTAATTAGAACCATCTTTGGGCTAATTCTTAACCAAAAGTATAACAAGATCGTATCCGAAGCGTCTGAATGGGCTTTCAGCCTAGGCTACTCAGCCATCCATATCATCCATTTCCATCCGCAGCGTCGGCCGCACACCGTCCGTGCGCCGGCTCTCGCCACCAGAAATAGCTTCTCTCCAGAGAGAACCTTAGGCATATACCTAATAATACTTCCTAGGAGCTATCTCTCGGGGTGAGCATTGCACTCCCCGTGATGGCTGACAAGACCTCTCTGCGCTCTAAAGCGCAACTTGCCCGCGAGCACCAGAGGTTGCGCCAGGTCGATTTTTGCAAAGATTAACAAACCCTTGCGATCCCTAAAACCCCAAAAAATCCCGAAAAAACGCCGATAATTCGCCCAAAAATGGCATGCTAGCTCCAATTGATGTCTATCGTCCCGTCGTATTCAGAGCCACACTCCTCTCATCGCACTTGAGTTTCGTGTGATCCGAGCCCGGTACCTGTGTGTGCGTTCTGGCTCGCGGCCCGTGTGAATGTGTAAGCGTAGTGAAGCGTAAATCAGTATTAAACCAAAGACATAATCACACGTAATGATTGAGTGCAGGAACTAACCTGCCGCAATTCGATACTTAAAACAACATTGAAATATATTGAGACCCCACAGATGAATATCCCGCGGGAGCATCATCTGAAATTCAAAAAAGAGCCAGCTCCGGATAAAAACCTCATAAAGATGTAGGGGTTTCGGTGCTGGCTCCTTCTCAGGAGGAGAACCACATGTCCGCACTTCTCGACGATAGCATCAAGGCCGATGATGATCTGAAAGTCGGCGCTCTCGCCGATGGACTGGCAACCAGTGCTGCCAATGATCTGAACGTTGACGACGGGTCAACGAGCAACGTTGGCATCGCCAACGGCAATGACCGCAATAACTACAGCGACAGTTCGCAGGACAACGACACCCACATCAAGACGGATGTCGACACCGACATCAAGACCGAGGCCAATGAAAACGGCGACAACCGCAACAACTACTCCGACAGCTCGACCGACTACAATTACGACTACGATTACAAGGACAACAGCAGGGTCGAAACAGATATCGACCAGAAGGCCAACGGTGACAACCGCGACAATTCCTATGAATGGGATTATGACAGCAAGGTTACCACCAAGACAGACATCGATACCGACATCAAGACGGAAGCCAACGACAACGGCGACAATCGCAACAACTACTCGTCATCCGACAACGACATCATCACCAAATCGGACGACGACTTTGCAACGCTGAAGGACGTCAAGGACTTCGACAATCTCGGCATCGCCGGTGGGGACCTCACCTTCAATCTCGGCGACGACTTCTCGTTTAATCTGAACGTCGACCACATCCTCAACAACTCGCTCGAAGGCGCCGGCAACGATACCGGTTTCAGCGTGGTACAGGCCAACAACCTTGCCGATCAGGACCAGGCCTACGACGTCAGGATGAACAACTCGGACGCCAACAACGACCTGCGCGCCGACGGCGGGCACTCGGATGGCGGCGATGGTCTGAACTTCGACACCAAGTCGGATTGGGACCTCAAGGCCGGTGACGGCATCAACGGCAGCACGACCTCCGACTCGTCGGCGATCCTGGCAAATTCCGGCTTCCATCAGGAAATCGTCCAGGGCGCGAACCTTGTCAGCAACACCGTCGACTCCAGCGTCATCGGTGGCAATTCGCAAACTACGGATGTCGGTCACGACACCGACAGCTGATCGATCCGTTTCACAAGAGAAGACTGCACCGGCCCCCCGCGCGGCCGGTGCAGTCGCGCAGATTTGATTTCGGATCGGTTCGTTTCTTTTTTACCGGGGCATTCCTGTCTAGGCCCACCGAAGTCTCCCTTTGATGCGGAAAAAAGGGAAGGATCGGGACAATGCATACGGAAAGAGTGAATGAAATCATTGCACATTTCATCGGCCTGTTCGAAGCCGATACCGATGAAGCACGGCTGAGGCAGAAGCAGCTCGAAGGCGGTGATCTGAAGGAAGTTGCGCAGCAGCTCGAAGACGGCGAAGCAAAGCCGTCCGACTTTACATCCTCATACCAGCTGGTCGACTATGATCCTGAAGTGCTTTATCGAGCGCCCTCCCATGACATTGCCGATGTGGACCTGTTCGGCCGGATCCGCGGCTTCGGCGATCATTTTGCCGATGCTGTCGCCCAATACGGCAATACCGTACCGGTGAAGCTGTTCGCCAACCTCGGCCAACCCGACGGGGCACCTGTCGAAGACAAGTTGATTGTCCACGACGGCCCCGGCTCGGTCATCGCCCATGTGGTCCAGGCCAATATGGTGCGCGACGACGACGCCCTGAACATGACGGATTCCGAGGTCGCCCCGCGCGACACGACCTACGTCAGCTACAAACTTGCCGAATTCAGCGCCGAGGCAGCCGAAGCCACTCCATTCGCGCACTACACCCGCGTCGACACCTTTGAAGGTCTCTCGAAAATCGCCGACGATCTGTCGGACTACGCCGCGGCAAACCGACTGCCGGAACCGCCAGCCTCAAGCAGCGAGCCCGCCCTCAACGCAGGCGCCGATGCTGGCACAACCATTGTACTCACCGAGCAACCCGCCACTACGGATCCGCTCGACGACGAAATCGACCTTCCCACGACCGTCTCTCCGGACGAATTGCCAAGGGATGACAACGGCAATTTCGCCTTGGCCGCCGACAGCATCGAGGGCGTCTACGTCAACGGCTGCCGCGTCGACGAAGCCCCGGTTCTTGCGGACTTCATGCCTGATCGTGGACTGGCGCAACCGGTTGCCGATCCGGAAGGCACCGACGGCCCGCTGCAGGAGGAAGACGACAAGAGCGGCAATTCCGTTTACGTCGAAGCCGGCGCCAACATCGTCGCCAATATCGTCAGCATCGTCGAGACCGGCGTCATCGCCCCCGTAACGGCGGTGATGGGCGGATACCATCAGATCGACATCATCTCGCAATCCTACGCCTATGCCGACAGTGACAGGCTGGATAGGGTTCTGAGTGAAAACTCGGCCGAATCTACGTCACGCACGGTTGCGATGAACATCGCCAATTTCGGCCGTGATGCCTATCATTCATCGTCTTCCGAGCAGGACGGCGATACGGCTCAATCGTCGATCTTCCCGAACGCCTGGCGCGTCAGCATGGTGGAGGGCGACGTTTCCTTCGTCCATTGGGTCGAGCAGTACAACTTCGTAAACGACAACGACACGGTGACCGTGACCACCACCGGCGTCCAGACAACGGCCCTGACCGGTGGCAACGTGGCGGTCAACCTCGCTTCCTTCCTCGGTTTGGGCGACCAGTACGACCTGGTGATCGTCGGCGGCAAGGTCCTGGACCTCAACATGATCACCCAGGTCGCCGTCTTCTACGACAACGACCACATCAGTGGCATTGCCGCCGGCAACGGCATGACCGTAAGCGAGAGCGGCAACCTGATCTGGAACCAGGCGTCGATCCAGAACATCGGCGCGAATGACCGCTTCGAAGCGATCCCGGACTATATCCAGAAGGCCGTCGACAACATCAACGACCGCATTGACGAACTGCCCTCAGGCTTTTCGCATGACCTCAATTTCCAGGGCTATGAAGGCCTGAACATTCTTTACATCACCGGCAACCTGTATGACGTCAATGTCATCAAGCAGATCAGCATTCTCGGCGACGCCGATTCCGTCAGTTACGTCGCCAGCAAGATCCTCAGCGACAATCCGGATGCTGACATTACCATCCACACTGGTGCAAACGCCGTCGTCAACAGCGCTCAGATCATCGACTACGACAGTTTCGGCCACACGACCTATGTCGGCGGCCAGGTCTATTCCGATGCGATCCTGATCCAGGCCGGCCTTGTCGACCACGACACCGATACCCATGACGTGACGCCCAAGGGCGACCGGCTCGCCAACGAAGTCATCGCCTTCATCGGCGACGACGACGCACCGTCACATCCGACCGAAACAGTGATCGACGCCGGCAATGACTTGTCCTGGTCCAACGGCCAATGGAACGACGTCATGCACACGGTGCTGACCTAACAAGAACACGAACGGGGGAAGGCATGAACGATCTTTCTAAGTGGCGTGGCAGCGGCAGCAAGGCGCCTGCACGGGAAGAGCCGGCTCCGGAGGTCGTCGACGAACTCGAAGCAGCGTTGACCAACCGATGCATCGCCGCGATCAACGAGGCCGTTGAAGGCCTGCGAAAGGTCGGCCTGGATATCCGCACGACACGGAAAGGGCACGCGCCGGCACCGAAAGCGATGTCGGAACCCGCGAAACTCGCCGATGCCCCCGCCCCCCGCGACCAAGACGATTCCGACGCAGAGTTTCTCGCCCTCGCCCGCTCGATGGCAAACCCCATCCGCCATACCGAGAAGAAGCAGGCCAGTTATCACTTCGGCCCAAGGCGCGACGGCGCCCGGTGGCAAGACCGCGAAAGCGCACCGCTGGAGGAAGTTGAGCGTCAGGCAGCGCCGGTCGTCGCGGCAATCGCCGAGATGCCGATCGCAAAGGCGGCGCCGGCGGAACTGCCGGAAAACAGCTCGACTGCGCAGCAGCAAGCACATCGTCGTGGCAACGACAGCGACCCGGCCGATGAATTGAAGGGCCGACCGGGTCGCGCTCTCCCGCAGACGATCGACAACGATCCAGGCCCGCTGAAAGAGAATGACCGCCGTCCGGCCGTCCGCGACGGCGGCGGCGCCCCGACCGATGGCGGCGGTGGTGGTGGTGGCGACAAGCACACCTTCCACAAGCGCATGGGACCGGTCAATTTTGCCGCCAGCCTGCGCAACGGTATGGCCGTCGTCCGCCGCAACATGATGATCGTCATCGCGTTTACCATCGCGATCAACGTTCTGGTCCTTGCCATTCCGATCTACCTCTTCCAGATCTCCGATCGGGTGCTGACCAGCCGCTCGCAGGATACGCTGGTGATGCTGACGATCGCCGTGCTCGGTGCCATCGTCCTGCAGGTCATCCTCGATTCCATCCGCCGCTTCATCCTGATGCGCACTGCCGTCGAAATGGAGGTCCAGCTCGGCGCGCCTATCTTGAGTGCGGCCGCGAGAGCGTCACTGCACGGCAACGGTCGCGACTATCAGGTGTTGAGCGACCTCCAGCAACTGCGCTCCTTCATCGTCTCCGGCACCCTGATCTCGTTCCTCGACGCGCCGCTGATGCCGTTCTTCGTGGTGGTCGTCTATATGATCCAGCCGCAGCTCGGGTTGATCGTCATCATGTGCTGCGTGGTGCTGTTCGTGATCGCGTATCTCAATCAGAAGGCGACGTCGCAGCCCTTCAGCGAGGCCAACGCCTTCCTCAGCCGCGCCAATTTCCACCTGGATTCGATGTCGCGCAACTCACAGATCATCAACGCACTGGCGATGATCCCGGAAGCAGTAAAGATGTGGGGCCGCGAGACTGCCGGTTCGCTGAAATCGCAAGTCTATGCCCAGGACCGCAGCATCATCTTTACCGGGGCATCAAAGGCGGTGCGCATGTTCACCCAGGTCGCCCTGCTTGGCTGGGGCGCGCATCTGTCGATGGACGGGCACCTCACCGGCGGCATGGTCATTGCTGCCTCGATCATCTCGGGGCGGGCGCTTGCGCCGGTCGAAGGGGCAATCGAGGGTTGGAACCAGCTCAATCATTCACGTGCCGCCTATGGCCGGATCAAGCAGTTGCTGGTCAACTCGCCCTTGAACTTTCCGCGCCTGCGACTGCCGAACCCGGAGGGCCGGCTCGATGTTGAACGCATCCTCTTCGTGCCGCCGCCGCAGAAGCGCGTGATCCTCAACGGCATCTCCTTCTCGCTCAACAAGGGGGAGTCGCTTGCGGTTATCGGTAATTCCGGCTCCGGCAAGACGACGCTCGGCAAGATGCTCGTCGGTTCGATCGTGCCGACCTCAGGCAATGTCCGCCTCGATCTCATGGATTTGAGAAACTGGGACCAGCGGCAGTTCGGCGAAAGCATCGGCTATCTGCCGCAGGACGTGCAGCTGTTTCCCGGCACGATCAAGGCCAACATCTCGCGCATGCGCGACGATGTCGAAGACAGCGCGATCTTCGAAGCGGCCGTACTCGCCGACGTGCACGAGTTGATCGCGTCGTTCCCGCAGGGCTACGAGACGATCGTCGCTGCGGACGGTGCGCCGCTCTCGGGGGGCCAGAAGCAACGCATTGCGCTGGCACGCGCCTTCTTCGGCAACCCAAAATTCGTGGTGCTGGACGAGCCCAATTCC
This sequence comes from Ensifer sp. ENS11, assembly GCF_014851895.1. NCBI lineage: Bacteria > Pseudomonadati > Pseudomonadota > Alphaproteobacteria > Hyphomicrobiales > Rhizobiaceae > Ensifer > Ensifer sp. ENS11. Next base: position 71,044 of record NZ_JACVAN010000027.1, read on the forward strand.
AATCTCGACACCAATGGTGAGGCAGCGCTTGCCCGCGCACTGGTGCATGCCAAGAAGCAGGGCATCACCACCGTGACCATCACCCAGCGTCCCTCCTTGCTGCAATGCGTCGACAAGATCATGCTTCTGAACGAGGGAACCGTTGCCATGTTCGGTGCGCGCAATGACGTGCTTGCAGCCATCGGCGCCAAGCCGAAGGACGAAAAGTCCGCACCCCGTATCGCCGGAGAATGACCATGAGCCGCGAGAAGAAGAATGCCGCCGAAGAACATGCCGTCGAGTGGTACTCGGAGGTGCCGCGATCGATCAAGCTGCACAGCATGGTCGGCCTCGCGTTGATCGTCGCTTCATTCGGCGGCTTCGGCTACTGGGCCTTCGCAGCCCCTCTGGCAGCGGCAATTATCGCCCAGGGCAGTTTCGTCGCCAACGGCAACAACAAGATCATTCAGCACCTCGAAGGCGGCATCATCGAGCAGATGCTGGTGGCCGAAGGCGACAAGGTCAAGACCGGCGATATCCTGGTCAAGCTCGACCAGACGCCGTCGCGCGCCAACGAGCGCGCCCTCAACCTCAAACGCCTGCGTCTCGAGGCGGTGGTCGCACGGCTGCGTGCCGAAGCCATGGGCAGCGATACATTCAAGATCCCCGACATCGTCAAGAACGAGGCCAGCGATCCGGATATCCACGCGATCATCGAGAGCCAGAACGTCAATTTTCACAGCAAGAAGATCAAGCTCGACGACCAGCTGAACCTCATCGACCAGAACATCAGGTCGCTGGAGTTCCGAGCCCAGGGCTACCAGCGCCAGCAGGAATCGTTCAACAAGCAGCTGGATATCCTCAACGAGGAGCGGGACGCCAAGAGCAAGCTTGTCCAAGGTGGACTGACCAAGAAATCCGAACTGATGGCGCTCGACCGCGCCGCGGCCGATGCGATGGGCGAGATCGGCAGGCTCGACGCCGAGGTCAAGGAGAGCCTGTCGCAGATCGACCGCTATCGCCAGGAGGCGGTCATTGCCGTCAACGCCAACAAGCAGGCGGCGCTCGATGGGCTTGAGGCCGCAGAAGCCGATCTCGATGGCGTGCGCGAGCAGTTGCGCGAGGCAAGCGAAGTTCTCGGCCGCGCCACCATCCGTTCGCCCGTCGACGGCACAGTGGTGCGCAGCTATTTCCATACCGCCGGAGGGGTGATCGCGACCGGCAAGCCGATCATGGAAATCCTGCCGGCCAATGTGCCGCTGATCATCGAAGCGCAGGTGCTGCGAACCTCGATCGATCAGTTGCGGGTGGGCGAGGATGCGACCATCCGTCTCTCGGCGCTCAACCGCCGCACGACTCCGGTGCTGAGCGGCAAGGTCTTCTACGTCTCGGCGGACTCGGTTGAAGAAGTGAGCGGCGGCCAGCAGCGCGATGTCTATATCGTCCGCGTCGAGGTTCCCGTCAGCGAGATCCACCGCATCCACGGCTTCCATCCGGTGCCGGGCATGCCGGCGGAAGTGTTGATCACGACGTCGGAGCGCACGTTCTTCGAGTATCTGACAAAGCCGATCACCGACAGCATGTCACGCGCCTTCAAGGAAACCTGAGGCGAAGTACGGGGGGTGGGGATGACGAAGGGGCTAAGCAGAATGGGGCGGCAGCTTTCGCTGTTTCACCAGCAATCTGCCAACGCCTTGAAGGCTCGGTCATTTCCGTCAAAATGGTTTGCGCCGGCAATGGCAGCGCGTCATCGATGGCGCACAGAGGAGACGTTCGATGGCAGCGATACACGAGGTGCTTCTGCTTGTCGGCCGCCTCAACTATGTCTGGACCAATACCGAAAGCCTGCTGATCTATATCATCGCCCACCTGTTGAATGTCGACAAGGAGCGGGCGATCGTGGTCTTTCTGACCTTGAACACGACGCGCGCCCGCATCGATCTGACCGAGCGCCTGGCCAAGCTGCCGGTCACGCCGGTCGACACGCGCGACAGCGTTCTTTCGATCATGGACCGGCTGAAACAGCAGTCGAAGATGCGCAACAAATACAATCACTGCATCTATTCCTTCGACGAGCAGGGCGAGATCTCCAGTACACAGCTGATGCGCCTGGTCGAGGGCGACAAGGACATTCGCTACGGCAAGGTCGAGCAACTGGACGCCCGGGAACTGGAGCGGCTCGAAGCCGCCATCCAGGAGATCACCGAAATCAGCAAGAGCCTCTGGGCCTTCATTCGCTCACGGCCGAACTTCGACGAGCGTTCGATCTAGACGAGATTGCCACAGCCGGCAGGCGACATCCTGCATTCGGATAATATCCTTGGTATATAATGGCTAAATATTGACTATAAGCTAAAGTTGTTTCGAAGAAATTCTGGCTTGAAATACGCTAAACTAAAAATACTTCTCAGTTGCGTAAGAGGGCGTTATGAAAATAGATATTATTGATACTTTAGAATATTTTGAGAAAGTTCGCGAAGATTGGGATCTGATCTACCTAGAAGACCCGGAAGCTCATCTATTTCTTTCCTGGGAGTGGCTGCAGAAATATCTGTCGCACCGACACCGCTGGTTCATTCTTGCCCTCAAGCAGGAAGACGATGGGCGGTATTGCGCCTTCCTGCCATTGAAAGTGTCGACCTACCAGGACGACACGACCAAGCTTTTCTGCGACGAGATCCGGATGGCCGGCAACTATGGCGCCGACTATACCGGCTTCCTGTGCCGGCCCGGCCTGGAGGATGCTGCGGCCGATACCTTTTCTGCCCACATCGGCAAGGAGAACTGGACGACCCTCACGTTCGATTATTTCTCTACGGCCTCTTCGCGGCTCGATCGTCTGCTCGGCGCCTTTCCCGAAGACCAGTTCGTCCAGACCAGCAACGAGCGCAGCAATCCCGACAATATCGACAATACGATCTGCCCCTATGTGAACCTGCCCGAAAGCTGGGAGGACTATCTCGCCACGCATATGAGCGCCCAGACGCGGCAGAAGCTGCGTCGCTTCATGCGGATGGTCGAGGCATCACCCGATTACCGCATTACCCACGCGACAAAAGACACGATCGAAAGAGACCTCGACACGCTGTTCCGGCTGTGGCGCATCAAATGGGCAGAGCGCAAAGGCAGCAAGGTCGATCGGCTAATCACGTTCACACGTGAGATGCTGCTGGACGCCTTTAACCAGGGCGCGCTCGATGTTCCCGTTCTGTGGTATCAGGACCAGCCGCTCGGCGTGCTTGCCAATCTGCTCGACCGGCAGAAGAAGACCGTCCTGTTCTACATCACCGGCCGCGACGAGACGTGGACGACCCCTTCCCCGGGGCTTCTGCTGCACGGCTTTGCCATTCGCAATGCGATCGCCTGGGGATATCGGGTCTACGATTTCCTGCGCGGCAACGAAGCCTACAAATATTCCTTCGGGGTTGAAGAGCGCCGCATTCGCAGCATGCGTGTCAAAACGCGATCAGGCCGCAATCTGCGCAACTGCCTCAACCCGCGCAGCATCGAACATGTCTACGAGCGCGCGGTGGAACTGCACAGCCAGGGGCGACTGGACAAGGCGGAACCCGGCTACCGGCAGGTCATCCACACCGTGCCGACACACACCCGGGCTCGCTACGGCCTCGCCCAGCTTTTCGACGACAAGGGCGAGCACGACGAGGCCGAATATCTTTACAGAAGCCTGCTTGCAACGATGCCGGGCGCTGGCAAGATCCAGCATCGGCTCGGCGACAGCCAGATGGCGCAAGGGCACTACGCTGAAGCGGCCGAGACCTTCGAGGCCCTGCTGGCCCGCCATCCGCTCGTAAGCCTCGTGCGCTACAAGCTCGGCGTCGCCCTCTGCGCGACGGGCCGAGGCGAAGAGGCCCTCAGCATCTTCAGCAGCTTCGAGGATATCCTTTCCGACGATCCGGATCATGTGCGCTGCAAGCTCAAGGCGCAGGAAGCCGTCATACGTCTGAAGGCAGCCCTGCAAACGCCGCAGCAGGACGAGGTTCCCGAACCGGAGCAAACGCCGGTATCGATCCCGCCGCCGCAGAGAGTGTTGGTGTCGCCGAAACGAGCGCTTGATGCATCCGTGCGCCTGCCGACCGCGCCACCCCTGCTTCAGCCGTCCCTGCCATCAGGCATATCGGCGCACCTGCAGTCGCGATCGAACAGGCCGGGCGAAACAGGTTCACGGATCAAGCATTAAATATATCGATTGCGAGGTGGCCGACCGCTCACTCGGCGGTGTCGGACCAGTCGAGCGACGTCAGCTCCTCGCGAAATGCGAAGCGGATGATGTGGCGTTCGATGACGTCCTTACATTCCGCCAGCGCCTCGGCATCCGGTGATTCCGCGACGAAAGATAGCTGATCGCCGCGCGCCGTCATGCGCGCGGTGCTCGCCCCTATCGTCGCCACAGAATCCGTCTCGGTATATTCGACCGTCGTCTTGTGGGCGAAATGCTTGGACAGCTGCTGCAGGTATTGCGACGCGCGCGCGGTGGTAATACCGCTCGTGGCTTTCAACATGTTCTTCTCCACACTGCATGGGGTCGGTGGGCAGGCCAATGAAAGAGAAAAGGCGCCATGATTGCTCCTACCGCCCTTATCGGAACCTCAAGCCTACTTCTTGCTCAGTGCTTCGGTGAGCTGATCGACGATATCCTGCTCGGACTTCAGGCCCGAACTCGTCAGGTAGAGCTTGGCGGAATCGAGATAGACGACCCGCTCGTTCTTCCAGGCCTTGGTCTGGCGCACCAGCTCGTTGTCGAGCAGCGCTGCGGCCGGCTGGCCTTCCTGGCCGATCGCCGCGTCGCGGTCGACGACGAAGATCCAGTCCGGATTGGTCTCGAGGATATATTCGTAGGAAACGGCCTGGCCATGCGTCGCGACCTGCAGCTTCGGATCAGCCGGTTCCACACCGAAGATGTCGTGGATTTCGCCGAACCGCGAACCCTTGCCATAGGCGCTGATCTTGCCGCCGGTCGTCAGCAGCACGAGGCCGGTGCCGGCACCCTTGGCAACACCCTGCAGCTTTTCGATCGAGGCGTCGAGTTTCTCCGAAGCTGCCTTGATCTCCGCTTCCTTGCCGAAGATGAGGCCGAGAATAGCGGCGTTCTTCTTGACGCTGCCGATCAGATCCTTGTCGTCGGAGGTGAGGTCGATGGTCGGCGCGAGCTTGGCAAGCTCGGCATATTTCGACTGCGAACGACCACCGACGATGATCAAATCCGGTTCGGCGGCATTGACCGCCTCGTAGTCGGGCTCGAACAGCGTGCCGATCTTCGGATAGGTGTCGGACTTGTATTTTTCGAGTGACGGCGGGATCGCAGAGCCGGGAACGCCCGCCACGGGAATGCCGAGCATGTCTAGCGTTTCCAGCATTCCGAAGTCATAAACCAGCACGGTCTTCGGATTCTTTTCGACATCCGTCGTACCGCTGCTGTGCTCGATCTTCAACGTTTCAGCGCTTGCGGCAGGCGCCAGAGCCAGGACGGCAGCGACTGCAACACTACGAAGACCATTAGAAAACAGAGATATATTCATGACTTTTTCCCTCATCTTTTCGATCGTCCTAGCGCGATTTTCCAAAGAGGGCAACAAGGCCGTTTGCCGTCCTTGCAAATGCCGTGCGCCAAACCGCGGCCCATGAACGTGTGCGAGCGCCACCAAAAATGTCCTGGACCGATCCACAGGCCAGCCTGCGCTGGCATCGGCGACGTCGAGCGAACTGCCGCAGCGGATGCGACGAAACTTGACTAGCCATGTCATATATATGAATGAAGCTCAGCTCCAATCCGGCGCTGGGCGGGGCAAGCTTTTAGCGGTGCCGGGAAAGACGCAAACAAAACCTGTCCCAAGCTGCTTGGAGGCGACGGAAGAATGAACGGCAACAAGTCGACAAAGAAGAGCCAATCACCAAAACGCCGGCGCGCCTAAAGACCGATCGATGAAACCACTTCTGATTGCCGTTCCCGTCATCTTTGTGCTTGCCGTCATCAGCGTCATGACCGGCGTCGGCAGCCTCGCTTCAGGACTTGAGAGCGATGGTCGCGGCTGGCTGTTAATCGTCGAAAGCCGGGTGCCGCGCACACTCGCACTGATGCTCGCCGGAACCGGTCTCGCCGTCGCCGGCACCATCATGCAGATGCTCGCCCGCAACCGCTTCGTCGAACCATCGACCGCAGGCACCGCCGAATCCGCCGCCCTTGGCATGCTGCTGACGATGATCTTTGCGCCCACTCTGCCGGTCGCCGCCAAGATGGGCGTCGCGGCGCTCACCGCGCTCGCCGGTACGGCGTTGTTTCTAAAAATCCTGCGCCAGATCCCGTTGCGCTCGGCGCTGATGGTGCCACTGGTCGGCATCATGCTCGGCGGCGTCATCAGCGCCGTCACCACCTTCGTTGCCTATCGCTACGACATGATGCAGTCGATGGGGGCGTGGATGTCAGGCGATTTCTCCGGCGTACTGCGCGGTCGTTACGAGTTGCTGTGGATCGCACTTGTTCTGACGTTGATCGCCTATGTCACCGCTGCCCGTTTTACCGTCATCGGCATGGGCGAGGAGATCGCCCGCAATGTCGGCCTCGACTTCAACAAGGTGGTGACGCTCGGCCTTGGCATCGTTTCGATGGTGACGGCCACGGTCGTTGCCACCGTCGGCATGGTGCCGTTCCTCGGACTGATTGTGCCGAACATCATCAGCCTCTTGGTCGGCGACAATCTCAGGCGCACCCTGCCGTTGATCGCCGCAACCGGGGCCGGGCTGGTGCTCGCCTGCGACATCGTCGGCCGCATCGTGATTGCGCCCTACGAGATCCCGGTCGGAACGGTCATGGGCGTCGTCGGCAGCGTCGTCTTCCTCTATCTGCTGCTTTCGAGGCGCGCCCATGCAGGCTGACATTAAAAGGGTTTCACCCTCCGGCATGCTGCTCGTCACAGCTATGCTCGCGCTCCTGTCGATGCTGGCCTTCATGACACTCGGTGCCAGGGGAAGCTGGGCCTTCATCCTCTCCTTCCGCGGCACCAAACTTGCGGGCATGGTTCTCGTCGCCTATGCGATCGCCGTCTCGACCATCCTGTTCCAGACGATCTCCGGCAACCGCATCCTGACGCCATCGATCATCGGCTTCGATGCGATGTATGCGCTGCTGCAGACGGTCATGGTGTTCTTCCTCGGAGCCGCCGGCGCCACCGCCGTCGACCCGCGGTTTCAGTTCATCATCGAAGCCGCGGCGATGGTCGGTTTTTCCGTACTCCTGTTCCGGGCGCTGTTTTCCGGAGGCACCCGCAGCCTGCATCTCCTGATGCTGGTCGGCATCATCCTCGGCGGGCTGTTTCGCAGCCTTTCGTCCTTCCTGCAGCGGATCCTCGATCCCAACGAATTCGTGGTGCTACAGGACCGGCTGTTTGCCAGCTTCAACACGGTCAACGCCGACCTTCTCGGCATTTCCGCCGTCGCCGTCGCAGCAGTTACCTTCGTTCTCTGGCGGCTGTTCCCAACCTTCGACGTGCTGTCACTCGGCCGCGAAAGCGCCATCGGGCTCGGTGTCGACCATCACCGCACCCTTACCATCCTGCTCGTGCTCATCGCCGTTCTCGTTTCCGTCTCCACCGCGCTTGTCGGCCCGGTGACGTTCTTCGGTCTTCTGGTCGCCAGCCTCGCCTGGCAGATCACCCCGACGGCCAGCCATCGCTTCGTGCTGCCGATTGCCGTGTGCCTGGCCATCGTCACGCTCGTCGGCGGCCAGGTGATCCTGGAGCGGCTGTTCGCTTTCAACACCGCGCTCAGCATCGTCATCGAATTTGTCGGTGGTCTTGTCTTCATCTTCCTGCTTGTTCGAGGCTCCGCCCGATGATCGAAATCCGCGACGTGACCAAATCCTATGGCAGCAATGCGGTCGTCGACCGGGTCTCGATGACCTTGCCGGCCGGCGGCCTCACTTCGATCATCGGCCCGAACGGCGCCGGCAAATCGACGCTGCTGTCGATCGTCAGCCGGCTGATACCAATGGATGAGGGACAGGTTCTGGTCGACGGGCTCGATGTCAGCAGGACCGCCGGCGACGTGCTCGCCCGGCGCCTGTCGATCATGCGCCAGGACAACCACATCACCGCGCGCCTCAGTGTGCGCGATCTCGTCGCCTTCGGCCGCTATCCCTATTCGAAGGGTCGCCTGACGGCGGTTGACGTCGAGCATATCGAGCGCTCGATCGCCTATGTTGGCCTGCACTTCCTGGAACACCGGTTCCTCGACGAGCTATCGGGCGGCCAGCGCCAGCGCGCCTTCATCGCCATGGTGCTCTGCCAGGATACCGATTACATGCTGTTCGACGAGCCGCTCAACAATCTCGACATGAAACATGCCGTCGAGACGATGAAGCTGCTGCGGCGCCTGGCCGACGATTTCGCCAAGACCGTTGTCGTCGTGCTGCACGACATCAACTTCGCCTCCGCCTATTCGGATCGCATCGTCGCCATGCGCGACGGCAAGCTCGCCTTCGAGGGCGCACCGAAGGAGATGATCGAGCCGTCGCGCCTGCAGGCGATCTTCGACGTCGACTGCCGCGTTCACGCCGTCGGCGAAACGCGGCTCGTCAACTATTTCGAATAGGCCGGTCGGCTCAATGGGAAGAGCCAGATGCGAGCGGGCGGCCTTTGCGCGCGGCATCAGCGATCTTGTCCTCATCTGTTACCGATGACAGCCGCTTCAGCCGGCGCCCCAGGCGAACGCTGACATCATCCATCACCGTGAACATCACCGGCACGAAGACGAGGCTCAGCATCGTCGATGTGATCAAGCCGCCGATCACGGCGATCGCCATCGGCGCGCGGAAGGCTGCATCCGCACCAACGCCGATCGCCGCCGGCACCATGCCGGCGACCATGGCGATCGTCGTCATGATGATCGGCCGTGCACGGGTCGTGCCCGCCGTCAGCAAGGCCGTTCGCCGGTCCGCCCCTTCCTTGCGGCAGACGATCGCATGGTCGACCAGCAGGATCGAGTTCTTGCAGACGATGCCCATCAGCATCAGGATACCGATGGTCGAGGACAGATCGAGCGCCGCCCCAAACAGGATGAGTGCCAGCGCAGCGCCGCCGATCGACAACGGCAGGGCAATCAGGATGGTGATCGGCTGCAGGAAGTCCTTGAATAGGAGCACGAGCACCGCGGTGACCATCAGGATGCCGGCAAGCAGAGCAAGCGCGAAATTGCGAAACATTTCCGACATGTATTCGGCTTCGCCGTAACTGGCCTGCGAAACCCCCGCCGGCATCTTGGTCATGGCCGGCAGGGCTGAAACTGCCTCGAATGCCGTGCCAAGCGTGATGCCGTTCAGATTGGCCTCCACCGCCATCAGGCGTTTGCGGTTGAGGCGTTCGACGCTGCCCTCCTCCGCGCCAAAGGAAATGTCAGCCACCGATGTCAGCGGCACCAGCTTGCCGGAGTTGGTGCCGACGCGCAAATTTCGCAACGTGTCGAAATCCGCCCGCGCGGTTTCGTCGAGCATCACCCGGATTGGCACCTGCCGGTTGCCGAGATTGAACCGTGCCGAATTGCTTTCGCTATCGCCCATCGTGGCAATGCGCGCGACCGTGCCGATCGACGTTACCGAGACGCCAAGCCGGGCAGCCTCGTCGAGGCGAGGCTTCACCAACAGCTCAGGCGACAGCAAGGGCTCGGTCGACTGGACGTTGACAAGGCCCGGCATCGCCCGCATCTCGTTTTCGAGCTGGCGCACGGCCTGGGTCAATGCCTCCGCGTCATCACTGGTCAGATAGATCGACAGATCCTTGGCGCCCTGGTCGGACGCAAAGGTCGCCTGGATATCCGGCGTCTCCGCAAGCAGCGGCCGCAAAGAAAGCTCGAACGCCTTGCGGCCGAGCGCACGCTCCTTGCGCGGACGAAGCTTGATCAGCAGGTCGACCCGGTTGAGGCTGTCGGCAGTCGCAAGCGCGCTGTCGACCTCCGGCCGCGCTTTGATCTTGCGCGTCAGCTCATCCGAAACACGCGCCGTTTCCTCGAGCCGCGTGCCCGGCGGCAGAGTGACCTTCAAGGTCGAGAGGTTGCTGTCGCTCCCCGGTATGAAGCCGGTCGGCAACATGGTCAGGAGCGCGATCGAACCGACGAAGATCAGGGCAACGATGGAAAGCGCCGTCTTGCGATGATCGAGCGTCCAGCCGAGCATCCGGACATAGGTATCGGCGATGCGCGAGCGCTTGACCTCATGGCCATGCCCCGCCTTCGGACGAAGCAGATAGGCCGCCATCAGCGGCGTCAGCAGGCGGGCGGCCGCCAGCGAGAACAGGACAGCGATGGCGACCGTCAGGCCGAACTGCTTGAAATATTGTCCGACGGCGCCGCCGATGAAGCTGACGGGCGCAAACACCGCCACGATCGTCAGCGTCGTCGCCACGATCGCCAGCCCGATCGCATCAGCGGCATCGATCGCGGCAAGGAACGGCCGTTTGCCCATGTCCACATGCCGCTCGATATTCTCGATCTCGACGATGGCGTCATCGACCAGAATGCCGATGACGAGCGTCAGCGCCAGCAGACTGATGCTGTTCAAGGTGAAGCCGAGCAGATCCATGACCATGAAGGTCGGCAGGATCGATAGCGGCATGGCCAGCGCCGAGATCAGTGTTGCCCGCCAATTGCGCAGGAACGCGAACACGACCACGACGGTCAGCGCCGCCCCTTCGAGCAGCGCCGTCACCGCCGCGTCGTAGCTGTCCTTGGTGTACTCGACCAGCGAGATCAACTCCTTGATCTCGACGCCGGGTGTACGCGCCTGGATTTCCACAAGCCGCGTGGCAACGCGATCGGCAACCACCGTGTCGCTCGCGCCCTTGCTGCGCGACACCGAGAAGCTGACGACCGGCTCGCCGTCGAGCCGGGCAAAATTGCGTGGTTCGGACGAGGTGTCCTCGATTTTCGCCACATCCGAAAGCTGGACCCAACGGCCGCCCGAAATCGGTATCGACAGGCGCGAAAGCTCCTCGACGGAGGTGGCGCTGCCAATCGTTCGGATCGACTGCTCGCGCCCGCCGATCTCGCCACGCCCGCTCGGGACATTGGTATTGAGCTCGCGCATCGCGGTGTTGACCTGGTCGGCCGTCACGCCAAGCGCCAGCAGGCGCTCCGGATCCAAGGAAACGCGAACTTCGCGGCTGACGCCACCGAGACGCTGAACCTTCTGGACGCCCGGAAGCGTCAGAAGCTCGCTGTTCAAGGTATCGTCCACGAACCACGACAGCTCGACCGCGGACATGTTGGGTGCGCGCACGGTGTAGTAGATGATGGCGCTGCCATCAACGTCGAGGCGCGAGACCACCGGTTCCTGGATCGACTGCGGCAGATCGGAGCGGATCTGGGCGACCGCTTCGCGCACGTCGTTGGCGGCACGGTCAGGGTCCGTGCCGATCTTGAACTCGACCGTCGTTGTCGAGACACCGTTGGTAACCGTCGAGCGAATGTGGTTGACGCCGACCAAGCCGGCGGCCACCCCCTCGACGCGCCGCGTGACCTGAGTCTCCATTTCCGCCGGCTGGGCGCTCGGCTGGGTGATTGTCACGGTGACGACGGGAAACGACACGCTCGGATTGGCGTTGACGGGCAGACGCAGGAACGAGGCGATGCCGACAAGGGTCAGAACAACGAACAGGACGAGCGTCGGTACGGGCTTTCGGATCGCCCAGGCGGATATATTGCTGGTCATTTCTGCGCGCCTGCCTGAGCGGGTTCAATGTCTTTGGTGGCAACGGCCTCACCCTCACGAAGAGAGACGCCGGCCTTGGCAACAACGCGTTCGCCGGTATTTAGCCCCGACACGATCTCCACCTTGCCGTTCTGGCGCATCCCGGCCTGGACGGTCTTGCGCTTGACCTTGCCGTCCTCGACAATGAACACTGAGGGCATTCCGTCCGGCGTGCCGTAAAGCAGCGCGGAATCGTCGACCATGATGGCCGGACGTTCCGCAACAACGATTTCCGCGCGGCCGAACGTTCCGGCATAGGGCGGCTTGTCGGTCATGAGCGCAATCTTGGCCGTGCCAAGTCGTGTCTCGCTATCGATCTTCGGATTGATCACCCGGACATGACCCTCGATCGTGTCCGTGCGTCCGGAAAGCTTGACCTTCACCTGCTGACCGACAGCAAGCAGGGGTAGCTCGCTTTCCGGTATTTCAGCGGCAAGCTCGATCTCGCCGTCACGGATCAGCCGCATCAGCGGTTCCGTTCCGGCCAATGCACCGGCGCGGGCAAGGCGCTCGGAAACGATGCCGGTGGAAGGGGCGACGATCACGGCGCGTTCGAGCTTGCGCCGCGCCTCCGCCTGGAGCGCCTGAGCCTGTGCGTCCTCGGCGCGGGCGACTTTGACCGCCTCGTGCGCGATGGCCACTGCCGAAACACGCTCTTCAAGGAAAGTCTCGGCTTTCAGGTGCCGCAGTTGGCGTGCACGGTCGAGCTTCTTTTCTTCCTGTCGAACGGTCTCTTCCTGTTGAGCAACCGCCGCACTGGTGCGGGCGACGCGCCCTTCGGCTTCCCGCAGGAGGTTTTCCAGCATCTCGGTTTCCAGTCGGGCAAGAACCTGGCCGGCGACCACTCGATCGCCGACCTCGACCTCGACCTTGGCGATCCGCTGCTCGGTCAACGTCGTGCCGACGGCGATTTCTTCGCGTGCGACGAAGATGCCGGCAAAGGACCGCATCCATTTCTGTGGCTGCCTGTCGGCCACAAGCGTCGAGACGGTGCGGGTTGCGGCTGCGACATCGGCGCCCACCGATGCGGCAGCCTCGTTGGCAAGCAGCTCGCCTGCAGTGGCAGCAAGCAGGAACGTGGCAATTGCTGCGCTCAGAACTGGGGAACGTCTCATTCTGGTTGGCTTTCGCTGACGGGAATGGATGTCGACCAATCCTCTTGAGGATCGCATCGCGTCGACAGGTCCCTGATTATCGCGTTCAGAAGGAATTATTTCTTCGATTAGTCAATCTACTAATTCCATCAGCTGAACACGTCAATAGTAAGGCGATCGCATGCAAGCATTGCGGGAACATGGCGCTCTTGGCACCAGACCGCTTCTATTGACTCTGCAAGACCCGCATCGCATATGAGATCGATCAGTCTATTAAAGAATGATGGCCACTGGGAGCAGGCACGATGCGCAAGATCGACCCGGAAAAACATGCCGCAAGGCGGCAAGTCATCCTCGACGCCGCAATCGTCTGTTTTGCCCGTAAGGGATTCCACGGCACTTCGACTGCGGAAATCTGCGCCGAGGCAGGCATGAGCCCGGGCAATCTCTTCCATTACTTTCCGACCAAACACGCCATCATCGCCGCGATCGTGGAGGTCGAACGTCAAGAAACGGCGGAGTTTTTCCGTGAACTCCATGAAGCGTCGGATCTTTTTGCCGCCCTTCTGGGTTTTATGGACGTTGTCCTGCGGCTGGCGGCCGATCCGGTCTTTTCCAGCCTGGCGCTGGAGATCGCCGCCGAGGCCACGCGCGACGAACGCATCGGCGAACTGGTGGCGGCGAATGACGCTGACCTGCGCACCGCCCTTGCCACTGTGATCAAAGCGGCGCATGAACGCGGACAGATCGATGCCGCCATCGATCCCGAGGGCGGCGCACGCTGGATTGCAGCGATCATCGACGGCATCTTCGGGCGCATCGCCGTCGATCCGGGTTTTAAGCCGCTGGAAGAGGCGCCGATGCTGCACCTGCTGCTGACGCGTTTTCTCTGTCCAACAGGCTGAGCGGTGCAAGATTTTACAGTGAGTTGATTTGTGCGGCCGCCGGTGCGTGGCCGCCGACGCCTTCAAGGCCGGGTCGCATCCTGGCTCATCAGAGCGACATCCCAGGGGGCTTCCGATTTAGACGGAACCGCACAAACGCTCTATCTCTTTGTTTTTACGCATTTCCTCACGGAAACCGCTTCGCACTTTTCCTAGAAATGCTCTATGCCGGATCCTCGCCATGTTACGGCGCCTGATGCGACCGTCAAAACCGTCAGAACCGACGCCCTCTTCCAAGACGATGCTGGTTCGAGCCTTTGCCGTTGACGCACGTGTATGCGGTTTACGCGTCTCGCATTCATTTGCCCTTGAAGGTCCGTGTTTTCCTGGACTTTGTTTTGGGCGAGTTTGGCGGTTAGCCGGTTTTGTTTTCTTTGCCCCTGAACGCCAAAAAGCCCGCGGACCTTTCGGTCTTGCGGGCTTTTTGTTTGATTTGGTTGCGGGGGCAGGATTTGAACCTGCGGCCTTCAGGTTATGAGCCTGACGAGCTACCGGGCTGCTCCACCCCGCGCCATCTCGGTAAACCGCTATGCGGTTTATCCGGTGCGTAAACC
>NZ_JACVAN010000028.1:0-81544 GCF_014851895.1 Ensifer sp. ENS11
GCTGGCAGTGCGCGTAAATACCCTCGACCGCGAACGGAAGCGTACGCCAGGCATCTCTGAGAATGGCCTCGGGAGGCTTGGGGAATGCTGTCGAGATCATTTGGATCAGCTCAGGCTTTGTGCAGTGAAGAAGAATAGCCATGATCGGATCGCCGGTCTGCTTTTGAGCGAATAGCGGTGCCCATTCCCCGAGATTTAAGCTGATGGCTCCGAAGAATCCGTCGGCCCAGTCGCCAGCAAGCACTTCGCCCTCGTCAGTCCGCATTAACACTGGCGCATAGCGGCCGGGCGCCGTCAGCTGGTGGGCTATGAGGTTATAATGATCGACGATCGTATCGATCACCGCCTGGATCTTGCTGCCGATGAAGGCCTTCTTTTCGTGATCGCCAATGACATGGATCATCCAGTCATTGGGCAACAGGAAGACCGGTCCAGCCGCCAGGCCGGTCAGGAAGCCATTCATCATCGAGACGTCGCGGCAAGGAGGTGCCGGCTCGACCTTTTCGAACCAGGCCTCCAGTTGCTCCAAGGTTAAAGGTTTCGCACGCCTGGGCCGCTTCACGCAGCTACCGCCATGTTCATATCGGGATGTTCTTTCTTCCATTGCCATGGAAGGCAACGCTCAAGGGAGGTCGATTTTATCTCGCCCGACACGATGCGTTCAAGCACGTCGTTGAGCCAGGTATAGGGATCGAGGCCGTTCAACTTGGCTGTCGTCAGCAAGGAGCCTAAAATGGACCAGGTTTCGGCGCCGCCATCACTGCCAGCAAACAGACTGTTGACGCGTCCAAGCGCAATACCTCTCAGCGCTCCACGGTGTTGGAATCGACCTCAAGCCTACCGTCCTCCAGGAACAGCGTTAGGCCAGACCAAAGACCCAGAGTGTACTTGATGGCAGATGCGACAGGGTCCTTGGCGGATATGTCCGTGATCGTATCCATCAGAAGCGCTTTCAGGTCAGCCATCAAGCCTTTGGTTTTCGCCTGACGAACAGACAGGCGATGCTCGGCGCTCGTGCCGCGGATTTTAGCTTCAATCGCATAGATTTCGGCCAGGCGCTCGATCACCGTTTTGGCCAGCTCCGATTTGTATTTCTTATACACATCGACGAACTTGCGGCGCGCATGGGCCAGACAATAGGCAAGTGTAATCCGTCCGGACTTACGACCGGGTCGGGTCAAACTCTTATAAGCTTTATACGCATCGACTTGCAGAAGCCCACTGTAGCTGGCCAGTTGCGACTGGATTTCTGCCTTGCCCCGACCTTGGGCAAACACATAGGCAACCGCAGGATACGCAGGACCGTTCCATGGGCGATCGTCCACCGCATGCGCCCAGAATTGACAGATCTTGGCGCGTTTCCTGCCCTTTTTCAGGACAGGCATCCGGGTCTCGTCCACAAACACCCGGCTATGGCTGTGAATGTAAGCTAAAAGCTTGTCGTAGAGTGTTTTCAGCCACCAGGCTGACCGTTTCACCCAACCGCAAAGCGTTGATGTGTCTAAACGGACGCCTTGTCCTTTCAGCATCTGGACCTGGCGGTTGAGTGGCAGGTACCAGGCATATCGCCATACGACCACATTGCTGATCATGGCCGTCGTCGCCAGGCCGCCATCGAACAACCGCGGTTTCGCTTTGGCCTGAACAACGCCGGTTTCACAAGCCCGGCAGGCATACTTCGGTCGCACCGTGCGCAGAACATAAAGCGTGGCCGGCCGTGACGCGAGGGCCTCGCTTTCTTCTTCACCAATGCGATGGAGTTGCCCCTGGCAGCAGGCACATTCCAACGATGATGGCTCAATGACCTCAACGACGCGTTCAAGATGTTCAGGGAGGGCACCGAGGTTGCGGCGAGGTTGAGATTTGGAGCTTGCTTGACGCGGCGCCTTGGCGGGCTTTGGCTCATCGGTGGTCGCATCCACCGCAACGTCAAGCTCCGCGTCCCCTAGATCGAGACGGATCTGCCCTTCGAGAACCGCAATGCACTTTTCGGACTTCTGCCCAAAAGGTTGCGCGTTGGCAGCCTTCAACATGCCCTTCAGACGCTCGATTTCAGCGTCTCTTTCCAGGACCATACCGACCAGAATGTCTGGGTCCCGAGGCAGGTGTTGGCCACGGTTGAGCATGGCAAACACTAGCCAAAAGTCGCGGAATTGTCCATGGATTACAATAAGATCACGCTATTTTTGTAGGGCGCTTCACGGGCCTTTGCTCTACTTTTGTCCAGTCCAGACCATCTAACAAAAGCGCCATTTCGCTGGCGCTGAGATGAACGGCCCCGTCACGAACGGCAGGCCAGGTAAAGTGACGATCTTCCAAAACCTTGGTCACCAACACCATGCCACTGCCGTCCCAAGCCACCATCTTCAAACGATCATTGCGCTTACTGCGGAAGATATACACGTCGCCCGAATAAGGGTTCGCGCCAAGCGTGGTTGATACCAGCGCTGCCAGACCATTTATGCCTTTCCTAAAATCGACCGGCTTGGAAGCAATCAGGATCCGTAAATCGTTCGAAGCGTGATCAAGCCGAACCCCGCAGCGCGCTGAACACCGTCCGCAACGCCTGCTCATCAACGCCGCCGTCGATAACGACACAAGCGCCGTTAATCTCAACGCGAACGGTCAGCGACCTCCCGAGACATGGTTGAGGCTGTTCGTCACCAAGTTTCACGACCGGCACGAAACGCATCTCCTGCTCATCCGATGCGCTCTCGCGGGCGCAGCGACGCCAATAGTGCAACAAGCCTTGACTGACGCCGTATTGACGCGCAACGGCAGAGATATTGGCCCCGGGCACAAAACTCGCCGCTGTGATCTTCGCCTTGTCCTCCGGGCTCCATCGACGGCGGCGATCCTCGCCGATGATGACTTCGACACGACGTGACGTCGATCGAGCCCGCTCTGCATTACCTTGCGCATAGTGCTGATGACTGTCATCAGCACTATGCGGCACAACTTGCTCGTCGCTCTCGATTGGCACCAGATCCATCATTCCCACCTCTCAATCTCGAAAGATCGGAATTATGCGCGAACTGAAATTCAATGAAATGTGGGGCGCTCGCAACGCTTACGTTCATTCTGAAGCAGGGTGATGAAGGGGTGACGGTCGCAGAGATCTGCCGCAAGGCGGGGATCAGCCAGGCGACCTACTTCAATTGGAAAAAGAAATATGCCGGTTTGTTGCCGCCGGAGATGAGGAAGCTGAAGCAGCTCGAGGACGAGAATGCGCGATTGAAGAAGATCGTTGCCGACCTGACGCTGGACCGCGAGATGCTGCAGGATGTCATTCGGCGAAAGCTTTAAGGCCTGCTCGGAAGCGGGAGGTGGTGAAGGGTATGTGCCGGGATTGGACGATCTCGATCCGGCGTGCTTGCGGTGCACTCGACTTTGATCGGTCGACCTACCATTACACCTCCCGTCGTGCCGATCAGGCCGGTCTGGAACGTCGTATTCGGGAGATTTGCGAGACGCGCGTGCGCTACGGCTACCGCCGTGTGCATGTGCTGCTGGAACGCGAAGGTTGGGGCACCAACATCAAGCGAACCTATCGCATTTACAGAGACTTGGGCTTGCAGTTGCGCAACAAGACGCCGAAGCGCAGGGTCAAGGCAAAGCTTCGGGAAGATCGGCAGATGGCGATCGGTCCGAATGACGTGTGGGCGATGGACTTCGTGCACGATCAGCTCGCGACCGGAAAGAAACAAAGAAACTGCGGGTTCTGACGGTGGTCGACACCTTCTCACGCTACGTGCCAGTGCTTGATCCGCATCACAGCTATCGCGGTGAAGACGTGGTGCAAACGCTGGAACGGGTATGCCGCCAGGTTGGCTATCCGAAGACGATCCGTGTCGATCAAGGTACGGAATTTGTGTCCCGCGATCTCGACCTTTGGGCTTATGCCAAGGGCGTGATCTTGGACTTCTCACGGCCGGGTAAACCCACGGACAATGCTTTTATCGAAGCCTTCAACGGCCGCTTCCGAGCGGAGTGCCTGAACCAGCATTGGTTCCTGACCCTTGCGGACGCCCGCGAAAAGATGGAGGATTGGCGCAGAGACTACAATGAGTTTCGGCCCCATGGTGCGATCGGCAACAAGGTACCGATCTCACTGATGAATCAGGGAAGCGCCGCCAGCCCGCTTCCCTGAGATAGGCCGGAAAACTCTACCCTCCGCTGGTCCAGAAACTTGGGGCGGTTCAATAAGTGGAAAATTCCACCTCCAAATGGTCTAACTCAACGGGAGCGCGTCAGATTCAAACGGCGCTTCCGGTACGGCGCCTCTAAGGGGCTGTTTTCGGTAGAGACATCAGTTGCTCAGCATTGTTTGCTTTAGATAGCGCTCCATCAATAGACCCACAGCCACGCTTCCGAAACCCCACATCAATAGGTACGTCTTGTCGAGGTCTTCCGCAGGATATCCCAGGTAGTAAGCACTGCGCATCCATTCGACAGCATGGAAAACGGGATTGAAGGAACAATAATACACCACCTGTTCTGGGAAACCGTGCAGGTAGATGGGGGCCCCTGAGCTGAGATACACGACAATCATCGAGAGGGCGTACCCCATCGGGAACATCGGCAACATCGCGGAAATTACACTAACCACGATCCCCACGCCGATCGACAGCACTATCGTACTCAGTAGGGCGAGAAGGGCGGTATCAGGGGACCTGGGTATCGGATCGGAACCGATAGAAAGCAGGATTACATATATGACGAACATCGAGACCATAATCCCGATGAACTCCAGAAACGACCTGGCTAAAACGATATCGAGCAGATGGACTGCTGGGAAGGATAGCATGCTTTTGTTGGCTACGACCGAAACCGACATGTACCGCGATATGTAGGTGAACGTTAGAGCCGGAAACAGACCGGTCGCGAAGAACAATGCCATATCGTCTCCGAATATGGCTTCGCGTCCTGTGACTCTGTAGATGCCTAGCAACATAGCAATGTGAGCCACTGGCAACAACGGGACGATCAGGAAACCCAATCCGTGATTAAAGTATCGGCTCCTGATATCACGCATGACTACCGCGTGCATGACGTTAAGTTGCCTTTGCAAGGCTACGTTAATGCTAACCTTCCCCACAGGTTGTGCCATCGGCCGTCGATGGCTTGTCGTCTCAACGTCGATATTTGGCATTCTTTAACCTCTCTAGGATTTGAGAAACCCTTTGGCCGGCCCCTTACATAGAACCTAGATCGTCAATCCAGGGCGGCCCCCAGAAATGGCCGTCCTCCGCCTAGCGCGCAATGAAGCGCATTTCACGCCTCCGAACGCATCAAAGATCGCTGTGGGATTTTCCGTACCGTGCTTGCTCTAGATCGGACGGAGAATATTAATCCACGCGTCGAGATTTTTCCATGATGCATTCCGCTAGGGCAAGGTCATCCATAGTATTGACGTCAAATGATATCATTCCTGAAAGTTCAAAGAAATAAGGACTGAGTCCGTAAAAGTAACTATTCTCGACCATATTCATTCGAGGTTGAACGAATATGGCGCCGTCTTGAAAGAAAATAGGTTCCAACGTGGATGCAAGTTGATGCGGTCTCTTCAACGGCTCGAAATTCAACGGTTTCTTATTTGCCGTCCAAATATGGCTTTGGAGCCGAGTAACAGACATCAACGAGTCGTACCCGTCGGCGCTAGCCGTCGCGAACGCTGACAAAGCACGAGCGTAGTCTGACGCCTCCACAAACGGGTTGGTGCAATGCGCCCAAAGCACAATGTCGCCCGAAACGCGAGATACGAGGTCTTCAATCATTTCATTCGCGGAGCAACGGGACTCATCGCAGAAATAAGGTTCGCGGTTGAGGTATTCGGCGCCGTTACGCTGCGTTATTTGACGAATATCATCGGAGTCGCTCCCAACGATGATTTGATCAATCAAGTTACAACTTGCAAGCTGCTTTATCTTTCTTTCGATGAGTGACATTCCACCCAGCATACGTAAATTCTTCGCATGCACTCGCCGGGAGACGCCTTTCGCTGGAATTATCGCGACCACGCTTTTATTTCCGTTAATCATACGAAATCCCAAGAGATTGGAGACAGAATCCGAGCAAACGGGTATCCCCATTCAAGCCAATTGCAGCCGGACACAGGACTTCCGATACCTCAAACTCAAGGATGGTGAAATTATCCTCTCCGTCAAGCTGGCCGGCCACGTCAAGATCGACAGTTTGGAAATCCTTATCAGTCCAATCTACCGTGAGCAACGCACCCGATAGCGTCCGCACGCTCACGTTCTGATGTTCGAGTAGCTTTCTGCCGGTTAAGGACAATCGCCTTACGTTTTCGCGTGCGGCCGGCAAAAGAATAGAGGCCTTGACTTTGCTCGACCAAGTTCCCGATTCATCGGCGGAATGAAATCCGTCGACAGTTGTTTTTATGCCCGAACGCCAGGGTGTGAAGTACAACGGGAAGCCATCGCTCGAAGTCAGCGCCGGTCGCTCATTTGGTTCCGACAGAGAAATGGGCCAAACAAATCTTCCCTCTCCTGCCGTACTAATCGCTCGGAGTGCGTTCATGAAGGGGTCGCGTTCGATAGAGTAACGGCTCAGCCGCTCAGAGGCCTCTTGAAAATAGGTCATCTCATCAACCCAAAAGCTACAAATCTCGGGAAGCGCTTCGGATTGAACATTCGCCAGCGTGGATTCAAAAAGTAGGAATGCCTGCGCAAGCCACCTTTCACGGTCACTCATAACGGGAATCTCTGAGCCTGACAGAAGGGAGAAGTACTCCTCCCGGGTGTGGCATGGCCGAGAAAATCCGCAGCGCGAATAAGGTGCGGCACCGGCGAGAATGCAAGGGATTCCCGCCGCTGAAGCTTCGATACCAATCGTTCCCCGGACGGTAATTATAAGATCTGACATCGAAAAACACTCCACAGCGCCTTGGCTAGCATCAGCAAAGTGTATGTTACTTACCTCAGCATATTGTTCCCGTAGCTGGTCAATTAGCCCAGTGCGGTCATAGACCTTATCAAGCGGATGTGGGCGGATTATCCAGTTCTTTGATTCATCGCACGCTGCGAAAGACAAGGTCTCCCTCAGCCACTCCGAGTGATCACGGAAAACTTGAGCGTCAGAGCATGGGATATCGGAAAAAGTATGCGCAAAGACAGATACGATTGGCTTCCCGTCACGCCAGGGGTATCTGTTCGCAAAGTAACGTTTCAAGAGAGGTCTAGCGCCAGCTGCTGATAGCGATGTCGGGATAGTGCTCCATCCTTTGGTTGGTACTGCAAGCGTTGAGTGCCCGTATGCCCACGGACTGTTTTTTAACGCTTCTTTCGACGCTTCAAAAGCCGCTGCATTCGCTCGCGCTTTTGTTGCCCCAAACGGCTCGTCGGCAGAAGGCGCTAACCGCCAGACAGAAACAGTTCGGCCAGTGAAAAAGTTGTAGATTGGGATCGCTCTCAACGTAGCATGATGACATGCAAGTCGCCATGGATTGTAATCCATGTGCCCAGCAACTACGGCAACAACATTTTCAGTATTGAAGAACGTCGATAAATACTCATCGACGTATTTGGCCTCTAGCGTAGCTTCAAAGATCTCACGGCCGAACCCTTCGCATGAAGGAATGAGACCAGCCCGTAAGGCGCTTTCATAAGCACATGTCAGGATATGCGCTCTAGATTTGTCAACGTCGTTTATGAAATGTCGGGCCTCATTATCATCTTGTAGCATGTCTTCTATGATTGTGAATGCTTTTCGAAAAGTACCGCCGAATTCTCTCTCAAAGTCGTCTTTGGAAAGATATATAACCTCGTGGACGCCGTGAGCCCTAGCAATCTCCCGAATAGCGCTGATGTTCAATTTCGGGCATGATTGCGCAACGACGGAAGTATTTAAACAAAAGCCGACAATCTTGCACTTTTTCTCAAGTTGTAAACCTTTTGCTATCAGGAGAGAATACAATAAATACTCTATCCAATCGTGAGTTAGGTCTATCAGTATGACGCCATCATTCGTTATTTCGGGAAACGCTTCCCATTGACGAGCTGTGACATCGAGAAACGTTTTATACCAAGTGGCATTCATATCTGCTATCATAAACCTACAACCGGCGTCCCGAGGCCCTCTAATATATCTCAGCGAAATCAGATCATTGCAATTCTGTGTCTTACTTAAGACTAACCGGAGATGCCGCTGATTTGGACTGATTTCATCCGAGCAGATTATGCCCGACGGGAGAGCCGCCGCGCAAGCGACCTACTGGTTGCGGAACGCAGTTAATTGCAGTTTTTCTAGCGGCGGTCGTTTGTGGACATATTTCTGTGGAAATAGGACCGTTGGGCAGAGCTCGCGCAACGCACCTAAAGAGGATAAATTCTTCGGGCGCATTACGGGTCGCTTTGCTTGGACTTCTCGGAGTAACCTTTGGCGCCGACGCGCACGTCATGGCGGTCTGAATAGCCTCCGCAGGTGTAAGGCACGTCGCTGGCGGCTGTCCGGGTCTTAAGCGTCGACGTAGCCACTCTCCACGAATTCTTGGCTGTCTTTGGAATTCGAGCTGCAGCGGTTGTCAACGTTCACCTCAATGTGTGCGCCGTTTGAGCGGGATTCGTAGTTAAGTCGGCAATTCTGGAATCTTCGCCTTTTCTAGGCAGAATCGTCGAAGTCGCGTTGACAGTCACCTGGGATTCTTTCATAAAATCAGACCATTCCGAGGGGAGCACAATGCAGTGCTGAGATGGCGGTGAGCCGGACCCTTGAACCTGATCCGGGTCATGCCGGCGTAGGAACGGGAAAAGAGCCGCTTTCGGCAAACTAATCGCGTCTTCGCTTTCACCTGGGTCTCCGTGATATTTTGTCTGGAGATCGATCGATGCTGTCTTTTGCCAAGTTGCCGCCGGATGGAGGGTTTGCATTTTGTCCGGGTTGCTGCGTCGGCTGACCGGCGATGGGCTTGGCTTTCACATTTGTTCGTAGCCTTGCTGTGCTTGCTGTCCTCTGGCAAGGGGCGGTCGTCGTCTTTGCGCCGCCGCGCTATCTGTTACCAACGCCGATCGAGGTACTGGCCGTCTTTGCGCGGCAGCCGGGATTTCTGCTTGAGCAGAGCTTGGTGACGATCGCGGAAATGCTGGCCGGGCTCGCGGTCGGCACGGCGTTCGGCGTTGCGACGGCTATCGGGCTGGCGGCTTTTCCGCGGCTTGGAAAGCTCGCCTGGCCCTTCGTGCTCGTCCTCCAGGCCTTTCCCGTTTTCGTCATCGCACCTTTGCTGGTGCTGTGGTTCGGCTTCGGCATGGCCTCGAAGATCGTGATGGCGGCGATCATCATCTTCTTTCCCGTCGTTTCCGCTTTCTCGGACGGCCTACGCCGTACCGACGCGCAGATCCTCGATGCCGTCGCGCTGACCCAGGCGAGCCACTGGCAGGCGCTAAGGCTCGTGCGACTGCCTCTGGCGTTGCCGGGGCTCGTTACCGGCCTGCGCGTTGCGGCTCCCTTGGCGCCGCTCGGCGCTGTCGTCGGCGAATGGGTTGGCGCCTCGGCCGGGCTCGGTTTTGTTATCGTCCAGGCAAATGCCCGCATGCAGACCGATGTCGTCTTCGCTGCGATGGCCATTCTTGCCGTACTTGTCGTCGCCCTCAGGCTGCTCGTCGATGAGGCAACCCGTCCATTCGCGCACTGGGCGCGGGAAACCTGAATTTCTGAGATCAATTGGGAGAGTTCATAACATCATGATCCGTAAATCTCTGCTTTCCGCCAGCCTCGCACTCGGCGTCGTCTTTTCGGCCGGCTCAGCAACTGCCGCTGAAAAGCTGACAGTGATGCTGGAGTGGTTCGTCAATCCCGACCACGCGCCGATCGTTGTCGCCAATGAACTCGGTCTGTTCGAAAATGCGGGGCTCGAGGTCCAACTCGTACCACCCGCCGACCCATCAAGTGTACCGCGACTGGTCGCAGCCGGGCAGGCGGATATCGGCGTGCACTACCAGCCGAACCTTTATCTCGATCAAGCCGCAGGCCTGCCGCTTGTTCGCATTGGCACTCTGGTCGAGACGCCGCTCAACACCGTCACCGTCCTTGACGTCGGTCCGATCCGCAGCCTTGCCGATCTGAAGGGCAAGAAGATCGGCTTTTCCGTGTCCGGTTTCGAGGATGCGATGCTCGGCCGAATGCTCGCCTCGGCCGGTCTCAAGAAAGAAGACGTCGAGCTCGTCAACGTCAACTTCGCCCTGTCTCCGTCGCTGATCGCCGGTAAGGTCGATGCAACGATCGGCGGCTTCCGGAATTTTGAACTGACGCAGATGCGGATTGAGGGACATGAGGGCCGGTCCTTCTTTCCCGAAGAGCATGGCGTGCCTGTCTATGACGAACTTGTCTTCGTCGCCGATAAGGCAAAACTTGCCGACAAGCGCTTGCGGCCCTTCCTCGCCGCAGTGGAGCGGGGTGCGATCTTCCTCACCAACCATCCGGATGAAGCCTGGAAGCTGTTCATCAGGGCCTATCCGAATCTTGACGACGAACTCAACCGTAGCGCATTCACGGACACGCTGCCGCGGTTCGCCAAAAGGCCGGCGGCGCTCGATCGTGGTCGATACGAGCGGTTTGGGGCGTTTCTCGCCGAAAGTGGCTTGATCGGTAAGGCACCTGCTGTCGACGATATCGCGGTGGAAATTCGATGACGGGCACGTCGGGCTTCGTCGAAAATGCTGCTGCATCGCTGGCGCTTGTGCGGGAGCAGCGCCCGCGGGTGCATTGCCTGATGAACACGGTGGTGCAGAAGTTTGTAGCCGATGGGTTAGCAGCGCTGGGTGCGATCCCCTCGATGACATCGACACCGGAGGAGGTCGAGGCTTTTGCCCGCCGCGCCGATGCGCTCGTCGTCAATCTCGGTACGCTTGATGAAGAGCGCCGGAGGGCGATCCGTTTGGCAGCGGCGGTTGCGCGCGATGCCGACAAGCCGTGGATCGTCGATCCCGTGCATTGCGACTATTCGCCGTCGCGGCTTGTCTTCGCCCGGGAACTCATCGCAGCTGGCCCTTCCGTTGTTCGCGGCAACGCAAGCGAGATGGATATCGTCGGTAACGCCAATGGCGCGCTGAGGATCAAGACCGGGGCAGTCGATGAACTCACACTGGATCTACATACGATCCGGGTTGAGAACGGCCACCCCCTCATGGCGCAGGTCACGGGTACCGGGTGCCTCTCCGGCGCCTTGATCGCAGCTTTCATGGCGGTCGAGCCGGAACGCCTGAAGGCCGCCACGGGTGCACTGCTGACGAGCGGCATCGCCGCCGAAATCGCTGGGGAGCGTTCGAGTGGGCCCGGTACCTTCGAAGCTCTCTTCCGTGATGCGCTCGCAGCGCTGCGCCCCGAAGATATCATTGTCAATGCCAGGATTTCCCATGCCGAAAGTTGATTATCGCCTCAATGCCCTCGTCGATGCCCGCCTTGGCGACAAGGCGAGTTTGGCTGATCTGGCACGCATCGCCGCGCTCAATGGTGCGACGCTGATCCAGTATCGCGACAAGACGAGCTCGACACGGGAAATGATCGAACAGGCGCGGGCGATCGCCGCTGCTCTTGCAGTCACCGGTGTGCCCTTCGTCGTCAATGACCGCATCGATGTGGCGCTCGCAGCCGGTGCTGATGGTGTTCATCTCGGCCGGGATGATATGGATGCGGCAACAGCGCGCTCGATCATGGGCGATACCGCGATTATCGGTTTGACGGTCAAGAACGAAGCGGACGCTGAGACGGCGATTGCCTCGCCGATCGACTATGCTTGCATCGGCGGGGTCTATGAGACGCTGTCGAAGCACAACCCCGATCCGCCTGTTGGCCTCGAAGGGTTCGCCACACTTCGTGCCGCGCTTCTGGCGGCCAAGCCGGACCTGCCGGTCGGCGCCATTGCCGGCATCAGTGCGCAGCGCGCCGCGGAAGTCATTGCCGCCGGAGCCGATGGTGTTGCAGTCATCTCCACAATCTTCGCCGCTGTGGATCCAGCGGCGGCCACGCGCGAGTTGCGCGCTTGTGTCGAGAAGGCTCTGGCGGAGTCTTCGCGATGACCGCCATTGCTGTCACCATTGCGGGCTCGGATTCCGGCGGCGGGGCTGGGATCCAGGCAGACCTGAAGACGTTTTCGGCTCTCGGCGCCTATGGCGCGAGCGTTATCACTGCGATCACGGCGCAGAACACCAGGGGTGTAACGGCAGTCGAGGATATCTCCCCGGCAATTGTGGAAGCACAGATCAATGCGGTGTTTTCGGATCTCGCCGTTGGCGCGGTAAAGATCGGCATGGTGTCCCGCGGAGAGACGATCGCGATCATTGCCGACGGACTTCGCCGATACGGAAAGATGGCAGTGCTCGATCCTGTGATGGTCGCCACATCCGGTGACCCGCTGCTACGCCCCGATGCGATTGCTACTTTGACCGAGCAGTTGGTGCCACTGGCGCTGATCGCCACGCCCAACCTGCCGGAGGCGGCATTGCTGACCGGGCGCGCGATCGCGACGGATGAGGTGGAGATGGCCCGGCAGGCGGAGATCATTCTGAAGGCCGGCGCGCGTTCGGTGCTGATCAAGGGCGGGCATGGGCATGGCCCCGAAGCGACGGATATCTTCTTCGATGGAGGAGACCCCGTTCGGCTGACGGCGCCGCGCATTGAGACGACGAATGATCACGGCACGGGATGCACGCTGTCGGCGGCGATCGCTGCCGGGCTTGCAGGCGGAATGTCACTCGCAGACGCCGTCATTGCCGCCAAGGATTATCTTCACGGTGCCATCGTTGCCGCCGGCGATCTCAAAGTCGGGCAGGGACGGGGACCAGTCCACCACTTCCATCGTTGGTGGCAGCCCGATGATCGCTAACGCTGCGCAGGCGTTTTCGCTGCAACTGGAGCGAACGCTAGAGCTTGCCGGAGCGTTTCTGCTTGCGCTCCTGCTCGTCACCATCACCTTCTCGGTTCTCCTCCGTTACGTGGCGGAAAGCGGTTTTACCGGGGCAGAGGAAGCGGCGAGCTGGTTGCTGGTGGCACTTGTCTCGATCGGGTTGCCGCTTGCCTCGACCGCTAGGGGATTGCGGATCGATCTGTTTGAGGGAGGACCGGCGTCTGGTCATGGCCACGACCATGCGCAAGTTTCACGCCGCTCGTCGCAGTTCGTTGGGGGTGGCAACACCGAACCGTGGCTCTGGCCAAGGCGCATCGCACTTCGGGATCTGCGCGCATTGTTCTCCGGCACCATCACTCTGCTTGCTTGTATCATCCTGATGTTCGGCAGCGGTAGAGCGGCGCTCGATCTTGGCGGCGTATCACCGTCACTCGGCCTGTCGGAAGGACTGCGTCCGGCGGTGCTGAGCGCCGGGGGCGTGCTGGCGATTGTTGCGATTCTGCTCCACCACCTCGCAGAGCGCCGCTTTCTCGCATTCGTTTCGATGCTGGTGGTTGCCGCCGGAGCGCATTGGGCGGTCGGCGCCGCGCCGATCTTGAGCCTGACATCGCCCAGCGTCATCCTTTGCTGTCTTGCACTTGCGGCAATTTTCGCGGGAACGCCGCTCCCTCATGCCTTTATCGCCGCGGCCTCTGTCGCTGTCGCTTTCGGCGCGCCGATGCCGGAGGAGGCGATGGCGGCGGCCACCTTGTCCGGCATGTCGCGTTATTTGCTCACCGCCATTCCATTCTTTCTGCTCGCAGGGGCGCTTTTGACCGCGTCCGGGATTGCGAGCGACCTGGTTCGGTTCGCCGCCGCCCTTGTCGGCCATCGTCGCGCCGGGCTCGGACAGACGGTGCTACTGACCGGCGTGCTTTTTTCTGGCGCTTCCGGCTCGTCGATCGCCAATGCGGCGTTCGGCACCGCCGCTTTCATGCCGCAGCTGACGAAGCGCGGCACACCGCCTGAACGCGCCGGGGCGTTGATTGCTGCCGTCTCGGTTCTCGACAACATCATCCCGCCATCGATTGCCCTTCTAATCCTTGCTGCTGCCGCGGATCTATCGACCGGCAAGCTCCTGGCCGGCGGCTTCGTCGCAGGGCTGGTCATGGCGGCAACGCTTGCTGTTGCCATCCATTTCAACGGTGCGACGACAGCGAGCGCCGACAGGGTATCGGCCGGAGAGTGTCGACGACTTGGCGTTCGGGCGCTGCCCGCCTTCGGTCTCGGCATCATCGTCGTTGCCGGCATTCGCGCAGGCGTGGTGGCGCCGACCGAGGCTGCTGCACTTGCGGCCGCCTATACCTTGGTCGCGGCCATCTTGAAGCGAACGGCGATTCAAGAGATTGGAGTTACCTTCCGGCAATCGGCGCGCGAAACCGCAGCAATCTTGTTGTTGATCGGTTCGGCCACGCCCTTCGCGTTCCTAATTGCCGTTGATGGAGTGGCCGCTCAGGTGTCGTCTGCAGCGGCTTGGCTCGGGTCCAACCCATTTCTGGTGATTGCCGCGCTCAATCTTTTGCTGCTGGGCGTTGGACTGTTCCTTGATATCGGTGCGGCGATCCTGTTGTTTGCACCGCTCACCCTGCCGGTCGCCGTCTCGGCCGGTATCGACTCCATTCATTTCGGCGTCATCCTGGTCGTCAATCTGATGATCGGTGGTTTAACGCCGCCCGTCGGCATCCTCGTCCAGACCGTCGGCAACGCTTCCGGTGTCCCTGTTGTCGCACTGTTTGCCGCGTCGCGGCCGTATCTGCTCGCGCTGCTGTCGGCGCTGGCACTTCTCAGTTTTTCTGCGGCGCTTGCCGCCTGCTTCTGAACCCCAAGGGAGGGAATGGATATGCTTCGCCTCAATCGTCGTGCGTTCAACCTGAGCCTGCTTGCAACCGGCGCCTCCGCACTGGCCGCTCCGGCATTGACGGGCCGGGCGGCCGCCGCACGCCCCGTACTCATCGCTTCGCTGCTGGGTGAAAACAAGCCGGAGACCAAGGTTTGGCTCAAGATACGCGATCTCATCGAAGCCAAGTTTCCGGGACGATTTTCTTTCAACATCGTGCCGAATGCAGCACTCGGCGGCGAGAAAGATGTCAACGAAGGTCTACGGCTGGGTGCCATTCAGGGCAGCCTTTCCACTCTTTCTGCCCTGTCCGCCTGGGCGCCTGAAAGCCAGCTCTTCGACATGCCATTCCTCTTCCGTGATGCCGATCATGTTCGCGCGACAGTCGCTTCGCAGCCTGGGGATGCGTTGAAGGCGAAGCTTGAGGGACAGGGGTTCGTCGTTGGAGATTATGTCAACTACGGCGCACGGCATCTGCTGGCGAAAGAGCCGCTGACGCGTCCCGGCGACGTGTCAGGAAAGAGATTGCGCGTCATCCAGAGCCCGCTGCATGCGACACTGTGGGAGAGCTTCGGAGCGGTTCCCGTCGGCTTGCCGATCACCGAGACCTACAACGCGCTTGCAACCGGCGTCGTTGACGCGATGGACCTGACGAAGTCGGCCTATGCCGGCTTCAGGCTCTACGAGGTCGTGCCAGATGTGATCGAGACCGGTCACATCTGGGCATCGGGCGCGATCATTTTTGCCAAACCCTTCTGGAACGGCCTGACGGCCGAAGAGCAGGACGTCTTCCGGGATGCAGCCATAGAAGGCGCACGGCATTTCAACGCGTTGATCGTCGCCGATGAGGCGGCCTCGGTCGAGGTAGCGAAAACGGCGGGTGCGCGCTTCCTTGCCGCCGAAGATCGCGAAGAATGGGTGGCGGGCGCACGAAAGGTTTGGGCTGCCTATGCCGACAAGGTTGGTGGCTTGGAGGTGGTCGAGGCTGTGCGGGCATTGGGCTAAAGGGCTAGACAGCATTAGCCGATAATGCGCTAGCGCTTCACCCTGGAGGTTTCACCATGTGGCTAGGGTCTGATGGGGTTTTCGGCTTGAGCCCATCTTTGAGGATTTTGGATAGGGGGTGCTGCGCTTCGGGCTGATGATAAACGTGGTCTCTCCAACGGCCACAAACGTCATAAGAGAAACGGAGCATGAGACATTATGCGGGTTTGGACGTCTCTCTGAAAGAGACCTCTGTATGTATTCTGGATGAAAGGGGTACGGTTCTGCGAAAGTCCCAGGCCATCCTGAAGATCTGGTGCGGATTCTGAAGGATCCTGCCGTGCCGCTGGTTCGGATCGGTCTCGAGGCTGGTCCACTTTCACAATGGCTATTCAGCGGAATGGTGGAAGCTGGGCTGCCCACCATCTGCATCGAGACGCGCCATGCCAGAGCCTTCCTGAGGGCCCAGATTAACAAAACGGACCGCAATGATGCGCGCGGCATCGCACAGATGATAGGCGTCAATTTGTTTTGTCCTGTCGATGTCAAGACGCTCCCCAGCCAGAAACGGCGGGCGTTGCTGACGGCCCGCAAGCTAGTGAAGGAAAAGGCTATTGCCATCGAGAACGATAGTGAGCGTCCGGTGAGCCGATTTTGTCGGAAGGCTCGGGTGGTGCAAGTTACGTCACAAATGAATCATCTGTGACGTAACTAGGTATGAATGGCCAAAGTTGAGATCCTAACTGGTGCCGAGCGACAGCGTCGGTGGTCCACAGAGCTGAAGCTTTCGATATGCAGGAAGCTTTCGGTGTCGACGGCAGCGTTTCGGTTGTAGCGCGGCGCCATGATATTCTTCCCCAGCAGATATACGCCTGGCGAAAGAAGTTCTCGCCGCCCAAGTTGGAAGCTTCAAAGACAGCATCGTTTATCCCGGTTTCGGTTATCGGGCCGTTGGAATGCCCCGCCGATGGTTCCAAGGGGAGCGGTGTTCGGTCGAGGTCCAAGGATGTTGAGATCGTTTTGGGGAACGGCCGCGTGCTCAGAGTTGCCGCTGACTTGGATCTTGAGCTGTTGTCATCGTTGATCGCCTGTGTGGAGGCCGCATGATCGGGCCTTCGGGAAATGTGCGGGTGTATCTGGCCTGCGGTGTGACCGATATGCGGCGTGGGATTGATGGTCTATCGACGCTGGCCGAGACGGTTATAAAGGAGGCACCAGGGTCCGGTGCCATCTTCGGCTTCCGCGGCAAACGCGCGGATCGGATCAAGCTTCTTTGGTGGGATGGCCAAGGGTTCTGCCTGTTTTACAAGGTCCTTGAGCGTGGATACTTTCCCTGGCCGACGGCGAAGGATGGCGTGGCGCACCTGACACAGGCCCAACTTTCCATGCTTGTCGAGGGTATCGATTGGCGCCGACCGGCGTGGACTTCCGCTCCCGACCGAACGGGATGAAAGCTACTGTTTTTACAAGAGAATCCGTGCAAATTGCTAGCGCTCCTGGCGCAAATCAGCTACGTTTTGGGGCATGGAAACAACGCCCTTGGACAGTCAGGACGAGCTATCTGCTTTGCGCGCGCTCGTCGCTGAACAGGCGGCGAAACTCAGCGAGCAAGAAGCCGAGGTCGGTAAACGCGACTCCATCATCAGCCTTCTGCGCGCACAGTTAGAGCTGCTCCGCCATCGGCAGCATGGCCCTTCCTCGGAAAAGATAGATCGGAAGATCGAGCAATTTGAGCTGATGCTGGAGGAGATCGAGGCCTCCCGCGCCGAGGCTGAGATGCGCTCCGGGAAAGCCCCCTTGCCGGAGTTGGATGACGCACCTGGTAAGCCGAAGCGCAAACCTCTGCCGGATGACCTGCCAACCGAAGAACTGGTCTATGCGGCGCCCTGCAGTTGTCCAGCCTGTGGTGGCACGTCTTTCCTCAAAGCGGCTGACAAGGTGGTCCAGGTGATGGAGCACGTACCGGCGTCTGTGAAGATTGTCCGACACGTCGAAAAGCGCAGGATCTGCAAGGACTGCGATACGACGGTATCCGGCGAAATGCCGACCTTGCCGATCGAGCGCGGCAAGCCCGGACCGGGATTGCTTGCGCACATCATGGTCGCCAAGTTCGACGATCATATTCCACTCTATCGCATCTCCGAGATGTACGACCGGATGGGAATAGACATCTCCCGCTCCGTCATGGCGGACTGGGTTGGCTGCGTGTCAGTTCTGCTTGCTCCCCTCATCTTGCTGATAAGGTCCCACATTGCGGCAGTCGACCGAATACATACGGACGATACCCCGGTCGATGTTCTTGACCCTGGGCGCGGGAAGACAAAAACAGGCAGGGTCTGGGTCTATGTCTTTGATGGCAGCGGGTATCAAGATCCAACTCCCAGAGCCATCGCCTATTATTATAGCCCCGACCGTAAGGGCGCTCATCCAGCCGACCATCTCGCTGCCTTCAGCGGCGTGATGCACGCCGACGGCTATGGTGGTTATAAGAAGCTTTACGGCAACCAGATCATCGAGGCGGCCTGCATGGCGCACGTGCGCCGCAAGTTCCATGATGTAATCAAGCTGAAGCCATCACCGGTCGCCGAGGAGGCGCTGTCTCGCATCGGCGCGCTCTACGATATCGAGGATCGTATCCGCGGCATGACGGCCACCGAGCGCCAAACGCTACGACAAGAGCACGCTAGGCCCATTCTGAGAGACCTGAAGGTCTGGATGGAGGATACGCTCCCGACGTTGCCGCAGAAACAGAAGCTGGCCGAAGCGATGCGATATGCCCTGTCGCGGTGGGCAGCATTGAGCGTCTACATCGATGACGGGCGCGTCGAGATCGACAACAATATAGCTGAACGAGCCATGCGCCCGCTCGGAATCGGAAGAAAAAACTGGTTATTCGCTGGCTCAGACAAGGGCGGAGAGCGCATCGCCAATATTCTGACCATCATAGAAACAGCCAAACTACATGGCCACAATCCGAAGGTCTATCTGACAGACGTCCTGACTCGGATCCAGGATCACCCCAAGGATCGCCTTGAGGAACTACTGCCGTGGCAGTGGATGCCGGCAAAAGACCTACATGAGGCTGCCTGATGGCCCGCTCGAGGACTATCTACACGCTTAAAGAGATCGCTGACATGATCGGCGAGAACCTCGAGCTGCTCGAGGAAGTCACCAGCAACTTGGACAATATCGCCGAGGGCGAAATGGTCCAAGTCCGTGACGGAAGCGAATACGGTACAAGAGGCTTGACTGGAGATGGCGTCGAGGGCCTCCAGGAGCTTCTCGCAGACATACGGACATGGGATGGTGGAATCCGCCAGTTTCTCGTCGATGAACAATGCGATCCGGATGTGGTCGAACGCGTTATGGCAGACGAGATGAAGCGCGGCCTATAATATCGGCCTCTCAACCAAGCGAAAATGCCTTCGCCGGACGCTCACGAACGATATGCGGGGAATGGTGCGCAACTTCGAACCAAAGTCGGCGTCGTTAGCGCCGCTGGCCTCGAGGGACACATCCGCGAGTTGGTCGAAGATATATCGGACCTAGTCAGCATCATGGAGCCGCTGCTGACAGTTCGGAGAAAGCTTTGTGAGGCCTTCATAACCTTGCATCGTCAGTTGGTGGCGGTTGTTCGGGACGACAAGGCGTGCCGGCGGCTGATGATTATCCCCGGCTTCAGTCCAGTGGTAGCGCTGGCCTACACCAGCACCATCGTTCCGGCCCGCTTCCGGAACTCTAAGGCCGTCGGTCCCGCGCTGGCATTGACGCCTCGTCTCCATCAATCGGGCGAAAAGGGTCGTGTCGGACGCATTTCACGCTGCGGTAACGCCATGATGGGAGCGCTGCTCCATGAAGCCGCGCAATCGCTGCTGACACGGGTACAGAAATGGTCGTGGCCAAAGCTTGGGCGATGAATGTCGCCAAACGCCGAGGCTTGCAGAGAGCCGTCGCCTTGGCGCGAAGACTATCGGTGATCATGCATCGGATGTGGACTGATGGCCCGGCGTTTCGCTGGACGAAGGAACCGGCGACGGCAGCCTAGGCATAGAATAACCAAGTTCCGTCTACTGGCGGCGAAATGTCCTTTCAGACTCTCCATTGGAGGATCCCCAACAACCCAACCAGAAAGCGCCTTCATCCCTTCGATGCAAGGGCCTATCGCAACCGCAATGTCATTGAGAGGATGTTCTGCCGTCTCAAGGACTGGCGCCGTGTCGCAACCCGGTACGACAAACTCGCCATTGTCCACATCGCCGCGATCGCCATCAGGCGGGCCGATTGAGCCGGAAGCTAGGGCTTTCTAAGAACGGAAACACAATCAAGGTCTTGAACAGCCCAAGGGTGTATTTTCTGCTCGGCAACAGTAAACCCTGCGGCTTTGGCAATGTCGGCAAACAGTTCAGCAGACATATAGTTCCGCCAATGAGGGTTAGCCTTGAAGTCTGCGTTAGGCCCCGCTGCCGTATAGTTGGAATGATGAATCAAGGCATATCCACCCGAGGTAAGCACCCGGAAGAACTCCGGAATATATGCCTTCAGGATCTTTGGGGGGAAATGGACCATGCTGTCGAAGGTGTAGAAAAAAGTGCACGATCCGTCAGCAATGTTACGTAGATCATACCCGTTGCATTCATTGATGGTCACCTTGGCATTGTCAGCGTACTTTGCTTGGCAGTATTCCACGTTGTGTTTGTTTACGTCTATCATAGTGACGTGATCAGCATGCTGCAATAAGAGGTCAGTATTCCGACCATAACCACACGCAAAATCAACAACACTGGTGTAGTCGATGGGGTGCCGGCTGACCGCTGGCGCTATGTATGTATCCCAGTGGATTTGCATGTCACGTGCTGCCACACCGTGATAATCCTCGGCAACGTCTTCACCCCAAAGAAGACTATTTCTTTTGACGAGGCTTTTCAGGCTGAAGGGAAGCATTTTGATGTAACTCCTAGTGGATGCTCATGGAACCGTTTGCAAGTGCGTATAGCATGCACGACACATTAATTGAAATCAAATACTTTTAAGTGCTCGGTGATGAGCCTTCTGGATAAAGTGGTATAGAATTAGGTCCGTTTCTAGTAGGTGCCTGGCTGTGTCTATTTCCCTGAGGATGTCCGCCAACTGGTGCACTGCCTCAAGCTGTGGTTTCATGCGCACGGAGCCTTCGGGTAGTCCAAGTAACTCCGAAATACTTCTGGAGTAATTGGTGTCATCTTGGCCAGCATCAAAAAGAGTGAACTGTGACAAAGCATCAAGCGCACCTGTCACTGCATCGAGCGGTGCGGGTTCCGAAGGATTCGAGGCAACTAGCTGCTGTGTAAAGGGTGACGCTAGTAAGCTTATGGTATCCTTGTGCGCGCCGCGAATCTTTCTGCGAACTGCCCCTTCATCGCGGAAATTGAGACCATCAAACAATTCCATGACCGGTTTAAATAACGTCTTGTCTCGGGGCGAGACGAAACCGAATCTATGTTGACCGTATCGACTGAGAATGACTATTCGCAAGGCGAGTTCATAGAAGGGGTCGCGCAAGGCAACCATGGTTATGTCTATGTTGTAATCGATGTAGATGCGGTAGTTTTTCAGCAAGACGCGGGCGGAGACATAGACAGATGGCTGGTGAAGGATCTCCAGCATCTGGCGCACTGTCTCAAATCCGTAGTGCTCCGCCCGGTGTTCAAAAAATTGGAAATAGGGCTTCAAGCACAGGTCTAATTCGCTTTGCGGTACATACGATGTTTCAAGTCGAAAGACCTTTTTGGGGATATACTGTCCGGGTACGGCGCGGCGATAAAAGATCAACCCGCTTTCGGGGTCGGAAAGTTCAACTTGGGCGGCTGTACTGATACCAGGCACGTTGTCGTCGCTCAGAATGAATGCGACATTTCCGGTTTCATGTAGGCCCTGCTTGTATGCGCCATCGACGTATAGCCAGCAGCCAACTTCGGTAGTCTGAGCTTCTCCATTGATTCGCACACACACTTTGGGTTTTGTGGCGAAGCCATCCGGCACTAGATAGCCGTGGATTTCTGTTCCGGTATCTTGGTATGTGGCGAAGTTCATCGGGCTACGTTGAATTGTGTAGGATGCCGCACTTATATGTGAAGTGTGGCAGCGCGCACAAGCACGTCAGATGCTCTGAGTGCGCTAAATGCTTCCGGTAGACGCGATCGTCCGAGCGTTGGCGTTTTTCACTGCACCGTATCGCCCTTGGAGCGGGAACGCTTCCTCCCTGCAGCGCGAACACAAACCCGCTTGTACTGATAGGCATTTAACGCTCGTCTCTTCTGACAAAGTATTGCTCGCTACGCCGCTGTCAACGTCACGTTCGCCTCTGACTGGATAACTGAAAAGTGCGAAGAACGTTGTCCCCAATGATACTTCGTTCGCATATTGGGTATGCGGGTGATCGGGTCTATCGTCCCATACTTCGATCATGTATTGAAGTCGTAGTGGAACCTTTGACCGTTTGGAGTCTCGTATGTCGTTGCTGTCTCGTATCATAGGTAAGAAACCCGAAGTTAGCTCGCCTGACGAGACAAATAGCCTGCCGCGAAAATTAAACATCGGTTGCGGATACGACAAAATGCCTGGGTATCTTAATATTGACAGCGATACCGCCTGTAGTCCGGACCTGCTGGTCATCGACAATGACTTATACGATTTGCCGCGAGACTACTTTGACGAGGTGTACGCCAAGGACGTTCTTGAGCATATTCCGCGCGCCTACATGATGAACGCCCTTTTCGATTGGTCTGCGCTCTTGAGGACGGGTGGAGAAGTATACATTCAGACGTCCTGGGTATACGGCGTCATCGACATTATGCGTGCCGGCGGTACGTTTGAGGTGATTCACAACTGGAAGGTTTGCCTCTTCGGCAATCAAGCCCATCCGGGTGATTTTCATTTCAATGGATTCACGGAGAAGACGTTGCGGGTCTACCTGCATGCCGTCGGGCTCCGCGACAGTGGTTTCAACATTGCTGATGGATGGTTAATCTCAACCCGCGCGAAGAAGGTGGAAGACTGGAACCACCTTATTTCCATGCCTCAGCATGACGACTTCCTGATTGAGGCGTATCGTCAGTTGCTCGGGCGTGAGCCTGAGGTAGGTCTCGTTGAAGCAAGCTCGAAAACGAGTGCGGGTTCGAAAGAGCGCTATCAGTATCTACGAGCGATTGTTGGCAGCGCCGAGCGTTTGTACAAGCTCGGGCGCGAGCTTGAGAATAGCTAGAGATCTACACTCATACATTGGCATAGGCCCACTTCGAGCGAGTCACGCGATCCACTGGGCGTGGCTGACCCAGGCGCTCGCGCTCCGCGCCGGTATCGGCGCCGGCGAATAACCGGATTCTATGACCATTTCTCCTTGCGAAGTTGCGCTCAGACCCAGCATGGCCGGCGGCCATTTCGGCTCAATCGCAATTCGATCACCATCGGCGGGGCAAGAGCATATCAGCTAAAGCGTTCACATCCTGCTCGGCGGACAAATCCACCGGAAGACAAAGTTTCCACCGACGCCGAAGACAGCAGCCCCTTGCTCTTCAGCTCACGGCGCCAGGTGTAGATTGCTTCCGCGTCAGATCGGGCCGCTGCGCGACTTCACTCTCCGCTGCCCCGTTGATCCCAACCGACAGGACAATGGCAAGCTTCCTCTCATCACCCCATCGGCGCCGACGTTCTGCTCCGAGAATCTCAACACGCATCGCTACTCCAGCGAAGACACGTCGCTAAACGACGTCGTTACGGACGTGTCTTATACCAATCGTCACTGAGTCTGACTCTCATGATTCCCAAAAGCCGACGAATCTGAATCGATGGCGCAAACAGGAGGTTTGCGATGGGTTCGGCGATTTCGTTGCGGTCAGAGTATGATGGGGATGGGTTGCGGCGTCTGGCTCGGCAGACACGAGATGCCGACCAAGCTCGGCGTCTTCTCGCCCTCGCATCGAACTATGATGGCGGCTCTCGCGCAAATGCTGCTCGGATCGGCAGCGTGACAGTTCAGATCGTGCGCGACTGGGTGGTTCGCTTCAACGCACGCGGTCCCGACGGGCTGGTCAACGGGAAGGCTCCGGGCAAGCCGTCACTGTTGAACGAAGATCAGCGCACAGCCCTGGCACAAGCCATCGAGCGCGGCCCCACGCCTTATCTCGACGGCGTCGTTCGCTGGCGTCTGTGTGATCTGGCCCAGTGGATTTGGGAAGAGTTCCGGGTCTCGGTGAGTGAAGAGACCTTGGGTCGCGAAGTGCGATCAATGGGCTACCGCAAGCTCTCGGCTCGCCCGAGGCATCATGCGCAGGATGCCGAGGCGGCTGAGGCATTTAAAAAAACTTCCCCACCACTGTGGCAGAAATCGCCGCCGGTCCCGCCAAGGGCAAAGTGATCGAAATCTGGTTCCAGGACGAGGCCCGTATCGGGCAGAAGAACAAGATCACCCGCCGCTGGGCCAAGCGTGGATCAAGGCCATCTGCGCCGCACGACCAGCGCACCCGCTCGGCCTATATCTTCGGCGCGATCTGCCCCCAGCACGGCAAGGCCGCCGCCCTCGTCATGCCCTGGTGCGATACTCATGCCATGAACCAGCATCTGATTGAAATCGCCAGAAACGTCACTGAGGATGGGCACGCCATTCTCATCATGGACCAGGCGGGATGGCACATGTCCAACAACCTGGCCGTCCCAGAAAACATCACCATCCTGCCTTTGCCGCCGAAATCGCCGGAACTGAATCCCGTCGAAAACATCTGGCAGTTCATGAGGGATAACTGGCTATCCAACCGCGTCTTCAAGTCCTACGAGGATATCGTCGACCACTGCTGCTACGCTTGGCGAACACTACAGGAGCGGCCATGGAAAATCATGTCAATTGGCCGACGGCAATGGGCGCAAGGGTTCTGATCAATGACGGTTGGTATTACGCCAACGCGTCGGAAACGGGCAGGCGGTGTCAAGCGGGCCGCAACTGAAGACGCCAGATCCGAGGTCGGGCGAGATTTTGCCGCCTGGATCGGCCTGACGCCCAAAGACCACTCGACTACTGGAAAAGTCAGTCTTGGTGTGAACACCCGCGCCGGCGATGAAATGTGCAATCGCTTCTTGCAACCCGCCCAACGGAGAGCAATAAGATCCGATATGGTTGCTGATCTCACCGCGGTACTGCGAAGCCTGTATGAAGCTGGTGCCGAGGACGTGCCAGCCCACGAGATCGACTGGCGGCAAGAAATGACGCCGGCGCTTATGAAGGCGCTCGATATGGGGTACATCCGCTATCGTGAGCGAGGCGGTGTAAAGCATTTCTCCCTTACAAAGTTCGGCTATGAGGCAATTGGCATCGAACCGCCGAAGTTTTCGCCGTTCAGGATAGTGCTGCAGTGGCTTTTTGGTCGTTGTTCCTGATTGGGCAGACGATGGCCTCTTCTCCCATTTTTCTGGGGTGAGGGGACCCTTGCTTTTTTAAGTGCCTGGCCACCACCTTCGTCGCGACCGCCATAAGCGGGCCCGCCAACGCCATTGCGGTTCCATATTTCGCCATTTTCCTCCGGCGCCAGCGAGCGCCATCGCAAGCATAGCCCATCTCTTGCTCCGTCACTGGAGAAACCGCAGTCCGGCGAGTTGGATTGCGGTTCCGAGTTGCCGACGTTTGAGTGGTCCTAACTATTTCAAGTAAATGGGTGGGCGGAAGTGGCGAAGCAAGGCTGGCCGCCCCTGCAGCCCTAACGGCTCGACGAACGGAGACTATGCGGTCAGCCGTTTATGGGTCTCGCCGTTAGTCCGAAACCTTGATCCACTCAGGCATTTGACAGGCTTGAGCGGCCACGAAATGACCATCGGTCTCGGAAAAACCGAGGGATTTGAACCAGCCGTGGCAGGTGAAATTCTTGCCTGTGTCGACGATCCGGCCTGTGGCCCTCTCTGCCTGGCTCAGTGCGATCTTCGTGGCGGCTGCTCCCATAGCCACTTCCGCGCCGAGGCCGAATACGCGGCAAGAGAGCACGGCTTGAACGATCTCGCCGTCTTTCACCAAAGTCGCGCCGGTGATGCCGTTGTCGCCCGTCTTGTCTCTGAGGGAGGACAACAGGCAAACACCGCCAGCCGCGAGGAAGCCCTTGAACTCGGATAGCTCCCATCTCTTGCCTGTAGTGTTGAACTGGTTGGTCTTATTGATGAGTTCGAAGCCACGATCGAACCGCGGCTTGTCATCGATGTCCATGATGAATAGCTGTTGTTCGATCTCAAGCGAGCGGAGCCAGTCCTCGCGAGACATTTGGCGCTCCATTTCGAGACGCTCGACGCGGGCTTGGACCATCTCCGTGCGCCGTGTTGACTCCTCGGTAATCCGGGCGACCCGAGTTTCCGGCGCCTGTAGAATAATCCGGCGCCAGTCATAATGATTTTCGTTGAGGAAGCGCATATTCGGGAAGCGCGCCCGCACCTCGTCGATCTCGCGCGGGTTGTCGTCGATGAATAGCGTGTTCTGTGCGAGGATGTTGGTCTCCTGCAGAATTTCGGCAATGCTCTCCGACTTTGGGTTCCAATTGATCTTTATGGACGCGAAGTCCTCAGCGGTGATGGCTCCCTGCCAGATAATCTTTAACCGCTCGAGCGTTGGGTCGCGATCATTCTTACTGGCTACGGCGAGCAATCCGCCCCGAGATTTGAAATACAAAAGTGCCTCTACGAAACCGACGGGCCAACCTTCTGTCCGCTCCCAAATCTGCCGATCTTCCTCGGCTGCAATCCCGCGCCAAAGTGTGTCGTCCAGATCGACAACAATGAGCTTAATTGGCTTTTCGGCACGCATAATCGTCAAGTCGGTCTTGATCTTGTTGAGGAATGTTTCCCCGTAAAGCCCGCGGAAAGCGTCGATCTGCCAGACCTCCGAGGGACACCGAGACGGTGCTACCCTCTCATCATCAGCTGCGCGGTGAAAGCCCTCAGCGTCGGTAATGAAGGCGTTATGCGTAGCGTGGCTTGAGATGTCATCCTGGAAATGCATGCGGCCGATGAAATTTACAATTTCATTGGTGTCAACGTAGATGAGATTGTCGTGTGATCTCATCAATTTACTCATCGTGTGGTTTAATTTCCTGACGAACTCTTTGTAAGAAACACGATCACCACCCGACAGAACTGTCCCCATATAATCGAATGAGGGTTCAAAAAAATCAGGTATGAACAGAGGCATGCTTTGGCTGATAAAAGACAGGCTCGATAGCTTGTTTGAAATGAGCTCACCACAGCTTTGGACCAAGGCGTCTAGTTCCTGATCGTTCCGGAGGCGCGCCACCGCCATGTCGGCGGCATTTAAGGGGAGGCCCGTCGCATCGGCCAGAAAGTGCCTGAGCGTCAGGAAAAATACAGCAGCGTCGAACCCGTCCGTGGCGAGATCAGGCAGCCCGTCGTAACGGTGCGAACTGGCCAACTGATGTTGCAGATGCAAGCCAAGGCTGCGCCCGGTCTGCACTAGAGGCCCAACCCCACAAGTGCCGAGCAACAGCAGCTTGGGATGGGTCGCGGAAGCGGAAAGCGACTGCGCCGGTTCCGGAAGCTTCACGCGTTGGACAAAGCCGTGACGCTGCGCAAATAGGTGCCTGAACTCGTCACTATGGGTAATGCTGTCGATCCACCAGCGGATAGTTTCCTTTCTATCCATGCTATTTTTGAAGCCGTCGTTCCCGACGGGGCGGTTTAGCAAGGCCCGAAAAAGGAACTCGATGGTGTCCGCAGGGGCAAGAAGGTCTGCAACCGGCTCGCTTTTGGTTCGATGTTTGGAAATGGAAAGAAAGCGAGAAATCATTTCGATCACGGCGGCATCTCTACTTGGGGATGTCTTCTTGGGGAAGCCTACTTGTGGATGAGTTAAATCCTACAGCACATCCGCGCTCGATAGTCCAGTGACAACTGGCGTGCGGTGTTTCGCTGAGGCGATCCGTTATAGTCCAGCTGAGGCTCTGCCCTTGTATGGCGGAGGCTCCTCTGCAGGGACTCCAGTCGCCCTCGAACCTGCGTTCTCCTAACAACTTGAGGATCGCTATGGCGCACCGCCTACGTTCGGCGTGTCATCCGGATGCGATCAGAGCCTCGACGGTTTTGAATGCGCCATCGGGCGCGGTGTGAGCAACCGGCGGAGACGCTGAGTTTCACCTTGCGCATCCGAGCGATGAGTGCGGCCATGAGCGTGACGAACGCCCCACCTTTCCTTTGCTGATTGAGGTCGCGAGACTTGCTCCTCGATAGGAGCGGAAGGGAATGGTTGGAGATCGCGCTGATGCCACGCTTGGAGTCATGGATGAAGGCATGCATGAAGCCAGGCATGAAGCCAGGCATGAAGGAAAATATGAACGGATCGAGGTGATCACGGGGCGGCGTCAGCGGCGAAACTGGAGCGACGAGAAGAAGGCGCGAATTGTTGAGGAGAGCGCAGATCCGGATGTGAACATCTCGGCTGTTGCTCGGCGCTTTGGGGTCAATCGTGGCTTGCTGAACGCCTGGCGCCGTGAGGCCGGACTGACGGGCCAAAGGGCGGCCAAAGCTTCGGTGTGAGAACCCATATTTGTGCCAGTTTCGGTCGCTGGCGAGCAGGTTCCACAACAAGCGATGGGGTTGGATATCGGAAGCGCTGGCGCCGGTCGAGTTGAGATCGAGATTGCCGGCGCGCGCATGACCGTGATCGGCTCGGTGGCGCCCGAGTTGGCGCAGGCGATGGTGGCGGCGTTGCGAGGACACCGGTGATCGGACTTTCGCCGAATGGTGTTAGGATCATGGTAGCGACGCACCCTGTCGACTTCCGGCGTGGCATGAATGGCCTTGTTGCGCTGGTGGCGTCAGCCGTTGCAGCCGGTCCATATTGTGGTGACGTGTTTCTGTCCCGCGCCAAGCGATGCGATCGCCTGCGCTGCATTTACTGGGATGGATCTGGCATGATCCTGGCGACGAAATGGCTGGAGCAGGGCAAGTAACAACCGCGACTTCGCGACGGAGAATGTAGAGAACTGCGAACTCCTGAGGGAGGAAACGATCAACGGCGCTGCGGCTTCCGTTTATCGCTATGAGCGACTGAAAGATTGCCGAGATGATCGCATCGAAATGGATTGCCAAGGCCCCGGGCCTGCCTGTGAAGGCGCACTTCAAGAAAACCACATCGGCAATAAGATCGAACTGTACCTCACAAACACTACCGCCGGCATTCCTTTCATGCCGGATGATACGCCCTAGTACGGCTATCTGGCCGATCGGCCTTCCGGCTGTCCTGACCTATTTGGCACCGAAGAACCAGCCGTAGGTCCGGTTCCAGAACGAGTTTGCAGAGCGGCCAGTCTGCAAAGATCCAACTGCAGCGGCTGGCCGCTTTCGCAAGATATAGACATCCTGGTTCCGTTGGTTCTCGGCCTCTCCAAAATAGGCTATCTCCCATTTATCTCCGAGCCAACGCTCGACCCAAGCACGGCGAAAGTAGACATTCCCGTATCCAGCAGCGCTGAGGCCTTCCGGGGACTTGCCCAAGTAGACCTCTTCGAAGACGAAGTCGCTGTTAACGAATCCCTCAAGTAGGGCTAGGATCCGACGAGGGGCGAACAACTCAATTGCGTTGTAATGGTAGATCGACGTCTCCCCATGAGCGGTAAACAAGAGCCAACCACCAGGCTCAATTACACGGTGCATTTCGTTGAACCACGCTAGCGCCTCACTCTGGCCTAGATGAGACCAGATCGAGATTGCAGTTACGCCGCGGAATTTCCCGCTCTCGTATGAGAGAGGAGGGGAGATGTTCGACACCGAGAACGTGGCGCCCTCGATGTTTTGCGACGCCCATTCGATCGAACTGGGAATCGGGTCGACACCGTGAAATGAGGCCTCTGGGGCAACTGCCTGAAGAATGCGGATGAGTGAACCCGATGAGCACCCAAAGTCCAGGTATGCGCAGCCTGGATCCAGCCCGAGGTTGCATCGGCTCAAGGTAGTTTCGACCAGGTCGGCACTGTAGATGTCACCGATGTAGTAATCACTTCTCTGCATCCGATGGATGTGGCTCGGAGGGTTCTTGATGGATGTGCCGAGCCTATTCCTCAGTTCTGGGTAGTGGAATGAGGCGAAAACGAGCATATTTTGCGCGTCAGTGTGTTCTCCCCTGGCTTCGATAGCCCGCCGAACCTGCATCAAATCATCCTCTGAGAGGCGGGACAGTATTCGTTCTGCCACAAGAGGTTCCGGGTCGCGGCCAGCAGCCGGCTTTATATGACGCTTGATAAGGCGATCGATTGTCTCCCGGTCGTCGATTAAGTCGACGACACTGCGGTATGCCCGCCCTGCGAACGGCAGCCAAACGTGCTGGTCAAAAGAGACTTCGTGATCGTAAGGATTGCGCGGATTCATTTTTTCCCTCAGAGGCTGCAGGCTCTCTGATCGCATGAAACTATGTCACGTTGCAAACGTTGATAAACAGGATCGCGAACGCGCTTCTTAACGCGCCCACCCTTGCACGTAATCTCCTCGGACCCGCGCGGAGGCAGGGGGAAATGCCAGGCAGATGAGCATTCCGCAAGAAGACCTCGATCGATGTCCCAGGACTTTCCCTCAAGTGCTAGGCAGGTACTCGATGGAGTACTTCGAAGACCGTCTACCACACGCCAAAACCTTCTCCGAAGGGGCGTGTTACGCTGATAAAGCGCTAAAGCCGAAATCTTCTGGGCAGTTTCATAACATCGCTAGGGTTCTCACTGCCTTTGCATCGGTCTACATTGCCGCGAATCATATGCCACGGGTTGACGAATGCAGGGCCCACAACGTAGCCACGCGCCGATGA
The DNA here is from genome assembly GCF_014851895.1 of Ensifer sp. ENS11. Lineage (NCBI taxonomy): Bacteria > Pseudomonadati > Pseudomonadota > Alphaproteobacteria > Hyphomicrobiales > Rhizobiaceae > Ensifer > Ensifer sp. ENS11. Next base: position 30,535 of record NZ_JACVAN010000028.1, read on the forward strand.
AGTCGAGTATTGCTCATCTCCCTGAGCGTAAGCAGGTTGAGCTCGCGCGCGTTGTCGAGGTGCTGCATGAGGAGTTCGAGGACGCGCTGAAGGACGGTATTGCCGACTTCAAAAAACGTGGTCGAATACTGAAGATCATTCTGTTCGGTTCTTACGCACGCGGAAACTGGGTCGATGAGCCGCATACGAAGAAAGGCTATCGTTCGGACTACGATATCCTTATCGTTGTGAACAACAGCAAGCTGACGGACTTCGTACGTTATTGGGCAAAAGCGCAGGACCGATTGATGCGTCTCTCCGGAGTGGAAACACCGGTTAGCTTGATCGTCCACTCTCGTCGCGAAGTGAACACCGCTCTCTATGACGGACAATATTTCTTTGTCGACATTCGGCGAGACGGCATTGTGCTCTACGACCTCGATGATGAGCCTTTAGCAGTCGCCAGGCCTCTTTCAAAAGTGGACGCATTGCGGATCGCGACGGAGTACTTCGAAGACCGTATGCCGCATGCTCGAAAGTTCGCTAAGGGCGGCGGCTTTTACGTGTCGGAAGGGGATCTCAAGGAAGCTGCCTTCCTCCTGCACCAGTCGATTGAACAAGCCTACGCCACGCTTCTTCTGGTACTGACCAACTACAGCCCAGCCTCCCATAATCTGAACTTCCTGCGTGGTCGCGCCGAAGAGCAGCATCGCGAGCTGGCGGAGATCTGGCCGCGCGATCAGCAGCGCTTCACTGCATGGTTTAACATTGTCAACGAAGCCTATGTGAAAGCGCGTTATTCCAGGCACTTTGAAATCACCGAGGAAGCCCTGTTGTGGCTACAGAGCCGGACCGAGGCACTCATCGATCTCGTCGAAAAAGCCTGCCGCACCCACCTTGAATCGCTCAAATCAGAAGCTGGAAGCCCCCAAGAACCAAGCGAATAAAGCCCGATACCAGGTGTCTGGCGGCATCTTGATCATGCATCAGTTTCTGTGATGGGGCGCCAACGGATCCGGGTTGCACCATTGTGTGCTCGCGGCTTGCGGCGTCTCCTGGGCGAAGGCGGTAGCGATGAAGGCAGAGACGACGCGGCGGCCGCGCTTGCCGGTATGCGCCAGCACATTGCGGATGAAATGCATCCGGCGCCTTTGCCATGTCGCGCACAGAACATTGGTGACGGCCGCCTTGAGGCCTTCCTGCGCATCGGAAAAGACGAGCTTGACGCCGCGCTGAGCTGGCCTCGTCCAGGAAGAGAGGGCCGGATCTTAGATCATAATTCGTCCCGACTAGGCCTCGCCCCGCTCCATCGCCAGTTCTGCCTCGAGGCTCTCGGTGTCGCGGAAGATCGTGGCGACCGCCAGCACACGTCCGCCGCGCCTGAAGCGTAGGAGGCAGTCCCTGGCGGGAATGTCGCCCTCGACCTCGATCTCGTCCCATCCCTCGGCATGGCCGACATAGTTGATCGGAACGTCGTAATGTTGGCTCCAAAAGAACGGCACGTCCGTGAACTTCGTCCGGCGTCCGAGCATGTTGAGTGCGGCCGCAGCACCTTGCCGCTGCGCCACCACCCAGTGCTCCACCCTGATGCTCTCGCCACTACGGGGATCGGGCCACCGGGCAATATCGCCGGCCGCATATATGCCCCGCACGCTGGTCTCAAGATATGCATCGACCAGAACGCCCCGATCGGTGGCGAGCCCGGCCGCTTCGGCGAGACCGACCCGCGGGCGCACGCCGATGCCGGCAACGACCATGTCTGCGGCCAGGATGCCGCCGCTGCTCAGCTGGATCTCCGTTGCACCGATGCTCGTCACGGTATCCCCAAGGTGGAAGATGACGCCATTTCCCTCATGCAGGGCGCGGATGAAATCGCCGATCTGCGGCCCCAATATCCGTTCCATCGGCCGTTCGTCGGGCGCCACCACATGCACTTGGACGCCGCGGGTCCGAAGGGCGGCGGCAACTTCGAGGCCGATGAAGCTGGCGCCCAGGACGACGGCGCTGCGTGCGGTGCCGGCTTGCGCGATGATCTTCCGACTGTCGGCAAGCGAGCGCAGCGTGTGGACATGAGACTGGTCGGCGCCGGGGATGGTCGGGCGAACCGGTTCGGCGCCTGTTGCCAGCAACAGTCTGTCGAAGGCGACCCGAGCCCCATCGGCGAGCAAGATTTCGCTGGCGCGGACATCGATGCCGGCAACCCTGGTTCCCAGGCGCAAGTCGATGCCATTCTTGGCATAAAAGCCCTCCTTGCGCAGCGGGATCCAGTCCTCCGGCGCCTTACCGGCGAGATAGTCCTTCGAAAGGTTAGGGCGGTCGACGGGCAGCGCCTCGTCATCGCCGATCATGACGATGGCGCCCTGAAATTGTTCGCGCCGCAGCCTCTCGGCGGCGGCAAAGCCGGCGGCGCCACCACCGACAATGACGATCTTTTCGGGAACCACCCCGCCATCGCCTTCGCGTGGGGCAGGCGTCTGCTTCTTGCGCTTCTCGCCAACGATTATTTTGTCGCCGCGCTGTTCAACCGACCAGCATGCGAGCGGCGATAACGCCGGAGCACGCAGGGCCTCTCCGGTGCGCAGGTGAAAGCAGGCGTGATGCCAGGGGCAGCGGACGGTGTCGTCGGCGACGAGGCCATCGACCAGCGGCCCACCGTAATGCGAGCAGTTGGCGGCTATCGCGAATATCTCGGATCCGCGGCGCAACAGAAGCACCGGCTCGCCATCGCGATGACCGACCAGCTTGCCGCCATCGGGAAGATCGGTGAGCGCAATGCCGAGGGCGAGGTCGGGTCCGGTCGGGCCTGAATGGTTGGCGGCCATCTTCTCCTCCGTCGAAGGGCAGCTGCCGGTATCGTCACTGCGACGCTGGGCTTACCTACCCAACAGGCAACTCATCCGGGATTGTCCGCCATTCCCGCTCCCAGGCAAGTGAATTTGACCTGCAGTTGCGTGCAATTTTTGCGATATGCTCCATCGGAGCCAAGCGCGGTCGTTCCCGCGCCGGGCAGTCGCTAGAGCGTTTCCGATTTGGACGGAACCGAACAAACGTTCTATCTCTTTGTTTTTACGCATTTCCTGACGGAAAACCGCTTCGCACGTTTCCTGGAAATGCTCTAGGTGCGGGGCGTATCAATCAGGAAATCCTGGCGCGTCAGTGCGATGTCGGCAAGCGTGTAACGGTCGAGGGTGTTCTGGAACGACGACAGCGCGTCGCGCAGCATGCCGGAAAGCTTGCAGCACCGCGTGATCGTGCACTGGTTGCCGGTGGCAAAGCATTCGACCAGGGCGAAATCCGGCTCGGTCAGCCGGATCACGTCACCTATGCGGATGTCGTCCGGACGACGTCCGAGCGTCAGTCCGCCCGATCTGCCGCGAACCGCCGTCAGGTACCCGGCGCGGGTCAGCGTGTTGGCCACCTTGTTGAGATGCGCCTTCGACACGCCGAACGCGCGCGCTGTTTCCTCGATCGTAAACAGCCGGTCCCCAGCGGACGCCGCGAACATCAGCATGCGCAGCGTGTAGTCGGAAAAGTTCGTCAGCCTCATTTCGCTCCAACCTTTGCGCATGCCGATCCTGCCGGCTGCCCCCGGAAGGTCATAGGCTGTCGGCCGTGATCGGCTCGACGGACAACGTGTTTTCACCGCGATTGTAGGCCAGTGCAAGGCGGAAGGAATGCGCAATGCGCAATGCCCGTTCCATGAACAGCGCCGCAATCTCCGGCGGGCAGAGTTTTTGGACTGTAGCGCGAAACAAACCCAGCCATTGGCGGAAATGCTGTTCGCCAAGACCAGGAAGCGCCAGATGCGGCGGCAGTGGGCGGCCGTCATAGCGGCCGCTGCGAAGCATCAAAGACGACCAGAAGTCGCACATTTTCGTCAGATGCTGTGGCCAGTCATGCCGCGCGATGGCGCTGTTGAACACCGGCCCGAGCAGGGCATCCTTGCGGATCTCGTCGTAGAAGCCGTGAACCACGTCGTGGATCATCTGCTCGTCTAACTGCTCGGGTAGCACCCGGCCGTCGATAACGATGGTTGGTTTGTCATTTGCGCCTTTGCTCATGCCTGGATTCAGCCCTCAGTCAGGCCGATGCGGCCCTTTGTCGTCCAACGACGATGGGTGTGTGTTGAGAATACGCTTCACTATGTGGATCAAAACATATATCGTCAATATATCTTTTGCGGCATACCGGCGCGTACATTCGATGAGGGACGAGATGAGGCTCGAGCTTGACCATGCCGGAGATTATGTTCTGGACCCGCCATTCCTGGCGGTGCGGCTTTCGATGGAGGCGAGTGAACTTCGGCGCCGAATGCGTCTTGGCCTCGTGACCAGCATAGTAGAGCGCGGCGTCGACAGCGACGAAGGCCGCAAGCGCCTGACTGTGCGCAACGGCAACTCGGTCTGGCGGGGCATTGTCGACGCCGACAACTGCATTGTCAGCGAGGAGTCCCTTGACCTCAGGCGACCTTCGACCTTGGGAGGCTAGCTGCGTTCGTCGACCATCCTCGTCCTCCCGCAGAAAGCGCTGGGCAGTGCCCGATCAAAGTCAGTTAACCAGGAAACGAAACCAACAAATAGGCGGAATAGCAACATGAATGATCGTCAGTCGGGAAGTACACTCGTGCCCATGCTGGTCGGTGGCTTAGTGCTCGTTATTGTGGGCTACATGGTCGTTATGGTGTTCGTGTAAGCGAAGCGATTTGACTGAGCTGTTGGCGAGGTATGCCTCCAAACGATTGAGATCTTGGCCGGTGTTGTCCCTCAGTTCCACTGGAATTCTCCACCCCGAATTGACTCCGAGCATGTTCGGAAGCTCATGGGGGATAGAAGGTGTTCGAGGTATCCAGAAGCCAGAAAGAAAGTTCCGTTCGTGATGTAATCGGTGAACGTTCCTCGACGTACGCGCCAATCCGCTATGCTGTTCGATGATCGCCAGCAACAAGTAGCGGTGCAGGTCAGCCATTTCATCGGGCATTCGTCGATCGCTCAGATCGAGCGAGCCGAACACGATCGGCCATCAAATGGGCTGGAGGGCGTAAGACGATATCGTGTCTGCAAGGGCTCTCAGTTTGGTACTGATTTCGCGAGCCTGATGCTCAGTCAGTGCAAATTGGAGTGCTGATACGTCTGTGTTATCAGGATTGACGCTGAACTCGAGCCTAAGGAAGACGTCGGCTTCGTTGTTGATCAGTGTTGCGGCCTTCCAGCCGACGACCGGTGATACTCTGACGCTCCCGCGCCCGTCCTTGTTCCAACCATTCATCGTGTTGCAAACCTCCGGCTGAGGAAGTCAGATTACATCAAAACAATGACAGGTTGTCGACTGCCGCCACGATTTCACGGCAAGGCAGGCTGATGCCCTGGCCGCACCGATCAGTGCCACTTGGACGTTGTGTCGCTTACCTGCGCGGCGGCAATCAAGGTGAGATTCGTTCCCATGTTGTTTGTCGTCATTGCGCGGCGTGGCAATGGAGAGCAACAGTGACCGAGGGTCTGACTTTGACGAACGTTTGCGTAGACCACGGGCGAACCCGCACGATTGACTGCTGCTCGTTGACGCTCGCGCCTGGCCAGATCGTCGCCGTGGTTGGCCCGAACGGTGCTGGCAAATCCACCTTGCTCGGCGCCATTGCCGGGAGTGTTGCGCATTCGGGCACGATCCTATGGGAGAGCGGCCCAATCGACTGCAGAACTGTCGGCTTCATGCCGCAACATTGCTCTGTAAACGCAGATCTCTCTGTGCTGCAAACCCTTCTGCTCGCCCGCCATGAGCAGTTGGGATGGCGAATAGGCGAACCTGAGATCACGAGAGCCTTGACGATGCTTTGCGAGCTGGGACTGGAGCATCTTGCCAATCGCCGGATTAACACGCTGTCGGGCGGTCAACAGCAGTTGGTCCTGCTCGGGCAGCGGCTCATGCGCCAGCCGCGGCTGCTTATCCTCGACGAAGCGACCTGCGCACTGGATCTGCGCCATCAATTGACGGTCCTTGCTCTGTTGCGGGACTATGTTTGCCGATCGGGCGCACTCATCCTCATGGCGGTTCATGATCTCAATCTCGCGGCTCGGACCACCGACCGGCTGCTTCTGCTTCAGAAGGGCAGGGTTGCCGCTTCCGGAGAGCCAGCGGCTGTCCTAACCGCGTCGAGACTAGGCTCGGTCTACGGAGTTGATGTGGAGGTTGTCGCTGAGGGACAGGACGTTCCATTCGTCATACCGATCGCGGCGCTGCGATCCCATGCCGCCTAGGTTGCGAATTCCCGTTCAGCTCCGGCTGGGAGACGGCAACATCGTCTATGGCACAATGGGTAAGGGAGGTTGCCCAAGCAAGGTGTCGGCCATCACGTGATGATCTGGCGAGGATACTGCTATGGCACGTGGTCACGGCCGCGGCTTCGCCAGCATCCTCACCCGTTCGGCACTCGCTGCGCTCCGTTCCCGCATGCGGCCTCCGGACCCGCCCTTCCCATCTCCACCCAATCGGCACGCAAACATGTTTTCGTCCGTTTATCGTTTATTCTTTGAAGAAGAATCACCCACTAAGCGAGGTCCAACTATGAACAAACCGTACTTTTCGATCTCTCTGGCCTTGTTGTTGGCCCTGGGCGTGATGCCCGCTCACGCAAAGCAGCGGGCCACGATCCAATCGCCAGCGTCGGGCGTGCTCTGCGACCGCTACGTGTGCGCCAATGAGAAGGGAATCTCCCGCGAGCTGACGAAAAAATATCTCGGTAAAAAGGCCGGCGCGAACAAGCTGTTCACGACGAGTGATGTTGACCTGACCGAGTTCACCTTTGCCAACGGGATTTTCTGCGACACGAAGGAGCGGCTGTGCCGTGAAGATCGGTACTATGGCGCGAACGGACAGCGCAGCGGGGCCGTCTCCAAGAAATACACCAAGGCGCTGTTTGGCGAATGACCAAAACCGGTCGGTTCCGGCTAAGGGGAAATGACCCTCTCTCATCATGACCGGCACGGGTCTTCCTCGCTCTAAGCACGGGCATAAGCTGGAAGCTCGCCCAAGGTGTCTCGAGGATTTCCCATCTTGCCTGGATTTCGCGGCACGCCGATCAGGTTGCTATGTGTTATCAGAACTCCCGTGGGTCTATTTCCTCATCGAACTGGTTGGATATGCCGGCTCACATTCCACACAAAACCTGCCAGCTCTCGGACAATCGCGGTGATGACCTTCGGTTGCGGTTTGCAGTCCGCAGAGAGCCACCGGTATCGCTGGCACAGCCTTGCCCGTGCCTTCGAACCGATGGCCCTGATCTCTTCCGGAAGATGTTCGGCCCGCATCCTGTATCGAAGTTCCTCGCGTGCCGGCAGTCGATAGGACCATATGAAAACGCCCACGTTTTGGGAACGTGGGCGTTCAGATCGTCGCGGCGTTGTTACATCGCTCCTGCTGCAATGTCAGCGTCGAGACGATCCCGCGCCTTCTTCGGGAGCTTGGCGGTCTTCACGGTTTCGAGGTTGTCGGGAGCGTCGCCGACGACGACGAGAGCGACCATACCCATGCTCATGTGGGGAGCGCATTTGATGGCGTACGCGCCCTTAACATCGAAAGTGATTTTGACCGTTTCGTTCATCTTCCCTTTGAAAGGCTGCGCACCTTCCGGGATGAGGTTGGCGATTGATTCGGCATTGTGAGACTTATCGGTCGGTATGAATGTTACGGTGTCTCCCGGAGCCACTCGAGTAAGTCCCGGCTCGAATACCATCACACCGTCTTTGCCCTTGTTCAGCATGTGGACTTCGTGGTCGGCTGCCTGCGATACGGTAGCCATTACCGCCAAAGCCATTGCCGTTCCAATCGTGAGGTTTGCCAGTCGTTTCATCGCTCTTCTCCTGTTCTTGAAGCCGCTTGGCTTCGTTGATGCTGATCTACCGGAGAAGACGCCGTGAACTTTGACTAAACGCAAATAACTCGACGTTCGCGAAAATCGCTCACGCAACGCGTTGCCGTAGTCGCTCTCCTATCCTCGACAGGGGGCTTCCCTCGCGCGAAGACGCCCCTAGAGACCGCGCGTCGGACAGAGTGGCTTCTGTGCTTGCGAGCCAGAACCGTTCCACAAGCCCGTGGAGACGGGTTGCTTCTGCAGCCAAGGTCGCGCTTGCGTTATTGGTCTCCTCAACCATTGCGGCGTTCTGTTCGGTTACCTCATCCATTTGGTTGACGGCCGCGTTGACTTGCAGGAGCCCAGCGGATTGCTCATTGGTCGAGGTGGCGATGGCATCCATGTTCAGGTTAATGGCATTAACCTGGCCTTCGATACTTTTGAGGGCTTCCCCGGTGTCCTTAACGAGTTGGACGCCGGTCTCGACATCGATACGAGAGCAGTGGATGAGGTCTTTGATTTCTCGAGCAGCTCCTGCAGACCTTTGCGCGAGTTCACGCACTTCTTGCGCGACGACAGCAAAGCCCTTGCCAGCCTCGCCTGCCCGGGCCGCCTCCACCCCGGCGTTCAATGCAGGAAGATTGGTCTGAAACGCGATTTCGTCAATCACGGCAATTATGCCGGCAATCTGTTTTGATGACTGTTCAATCTTGACCATCGCTACAATCGCTTCGCCGACGATCGTGCCACTCCTGTCGGTGTTTAAGCTGGCTTGCTTGGCGGTGCTGCGCGCTTCGTCGGCCCGCTTGCCGATTGGGCGACATTTTAGACGAAGGCTGGCTCGCCTCTAAAGCTCTCTTCCTTGACGCAAATCAAAGTTGCCTGGAGCACTCAAGTCTATTTGCTTTTTTAGCGTCGCGGCTGGCGTGACGTCGAAACAATCGGACCGAGTCTCCTTGAATGACAACGGTCATAGAGTGAAGGAATTACGAGATGTCCATGCTCAAGACTTCGTTGGCCGCCATCTTACTGGCGGCCGGAACGGTCTTTCCTGCCATGGCGCACATAACCCTCGACAACGGCAGCGCAAAGGTCGGATCAACCTATAAAGCCATTCTGCGGGTCGGGCACGGTTGTGACGGCAAGGCTACGGTTGCTCTTAGGGTGCGGCTTCCGGAAGGCGTAATTTCAGTGAAGCCCATGCCCAAACCCGGTTGGAAAATCGAGAAGACGCATGGCGAATATGCGAAAGCGTACGAACTGCACGGTCAGCAACAAACAAGTGGCGTCCGCGAACTGATCTGGTCAGGTGGCAACCTGGCGGACGACGAATACGACGAGTTTGTGTTCCGGGCTTACATCACCGACGCCTTCAAGCCGGGTGCAACGGTCGCGTTTCCCGTTGTTCAGGAATGCGTAGGCGGGGCTACGACAAGGTGGATCGAGATCCCGACTGACGGGAAGAGCGCTGACGATTACGAACATCCCGCGCCGACTTTGACCATTATCGAAAAGTGACGACGCAGGCGGGGGCATAGGCATGATCCGTACTTTCCAACTTGCCCGCCCCCGCAACGCTTCTGTGTTGGTATTTCTGGTCACCCTTGCGCTCTGCCTGGTTATGCCTTGGCAGCATGCCTTTGCACACGCAGTCTTGGTCTCCTCCACTCCGGCGCAAGGAGAGCGTCTGACCTCCCGGCCGCTTCAACTGTCCCTCCGGTTTTCGGAAGCTGTGACCCGCGTCGACCTCACGCTCGTCGACCGCAATGCGAAACCAGCCAATCTGCCAGCGACGATTTCCGGCAACGACGTCGTGGTCGAGCTCGCCGAGCCGCTAGGGGAAGGCGCTTACGCTCTAAATTGGCGGATCCTTTCCGAAGATGGCCACCCCGTCGCGGCCTCCGTCGTCTTTGCTGTTGGCGCTAGCTACGACATGAGCGAGTTGAAGGATGACACAGGAGGCGCGGAGCGGGTTGGGCTGTTAACACTCGGAACGAAGTTTCTATTCTACCTGGCTTGCCTGTTCGGCATCGGCGGAAGTTTCTTCTCGTTCTGGATCGCGCATGGAGCGCCGACAAGAACCACAATCACTCTTCTATATACCGCGGCGGTATGTGCTGTGTTTCTGATCGGGCTCCTCGCAGTTGAAAACAGCGCGTCATGGGCGGCGTTGCTTGGAGCGAAGGCTTGGGCCGACGCACTGGATAGCAGCCTGGCGCGTTCGATATTCTTGGTGGGACTAGCGCTCCTACTGGCAGTTTGTGCAAGGCCGCGAGCGATAGCCGGCAAGGCGCTGGCGTTTGCATCGCTGGCTTTGATTGGCCCCGCTTTTGCCTTGACGGGACATGCGTCCGGCGCTGGAATTAAATGGCTCTCCTTTGCCGCGGTATCACTTCATGTGACGGCGGTCTGCTTCTGGGCGGGCTCGTTGCCTGGTTTGTGGCATGTTCTAGGGGCCCGCCATCAAGGGCAACGTGACAGTTTACTGAGGTTCTCGGCCGCAATTCCCTACTCGATCGCCGCCATGCTGGTCGCCGGAGGGTATCTCGCCTATGTCCAGGTTGGCTGGCTCCCCGCGATCTTGGGTTTTGATTACGGCAAGGTTCTGCTCGCGAAAGTGACATTGGTGAGCGGCGCACTTGTACTCGGCGCGTGGAATCGCTTCGTTCTAACGCCACGTGTCGCGTCGGGCTGCCTTCGTGCGGCCAAAAGCATGAAAAACCTAGTCTCGGTCGAAGTTTTCCTGGTCGTGCTGGTATTGGCAGTCACGTCATTGTGGCGGTTCACACCGCCGCCCCGTGCGCTCGCGCTAAGGCAGCCAATCGCCACATCCGTTCACCTCCAGGATGCCGAAACAATGGCAATGCTGGCGTTCGAAACGACGCCCGATCTGATCTTCAATGCAGAGATATCTGTGTCGACTGCCGAATTTGCCGGCTTGGATCCTCGTGAAGTCACACTTGAGATGTCGTCGGTTGACGGCTCGGTTTCAAAATTCAAGGTGCCTATCCGTCGAGTGTCGCCGGGTTTCTGGAGCGTGCAGCACGTCCCGGTACCCTGCGATTGCGAATGGAACGTCCGCCTCGATCTGCTCATTTCGGATTTTGATCTGGTTAGCTTGCAAAGCCGAGTCAAATTGCTTTCCGGCGGTTGAGCCTCTCCAACCATTTACGATCAGCATCGCGAAACGCGCACTCGGACCATTCTTTGTGCAAGCACAAAGAACGCCGCGGTGTTTTGTAGCACCAGTGCATAAAGTGGAGATTTCGAGTTCATGGCAGTTGAACTGGCGCAAAGCGACGAACCGAATGATGATCTGATCCTCTGGATTCTCGTTTGGAGCGAATTGTTTGCGTTCGGCGTCTTGCTTGGCGGGTTTATGGTGATGTCGTATCTTCACCCGGACAGCTTTTCGCTTGCCAAAATTCATTTGAATGGGCGGCTCGCTAGTCTCAATACGCTCGTATTGATCGCAAGTGGATGGTTGGCGGCGGAGGCGGTGCGTGCGACGACATACCAAAAGCGAAGGTTCGCCTTGGTCGCATCAGCGATGCTTGGATTTTTGTTCGCAGCGACGAAGGTCGTTGAATATCAAGGCGAGTTACGGTTCATCGGTGACGCGACATTCAATGCCTTCTTCGAACTCTACTTCATGATTACAGGTTTCCATCTCGCGCATGTCGTATTCCTGAGCCTGCTCATGTTGCTGATCGCACGAAGGATGGAGCGATCCAATGTGGTGTTGGTTACGACTGTCTGGCACGTGATTGACATCGTCTGGCTGGTAATTTTTCCCGTGATCTATCTGGGGTAGATGATGCAAGCGAACAATCCCATATGGCTGCTTGGTCGAGCGGCAAAACTACTGTTGCTTGCTATCATCGCCGCTCTTATCTCGGCTCAATGGAAGCACGAAGCTGTTCCGTTCACGGCTTTCGGCGTCATTCTGATCCTAACCGTCATCAAATCGCGCTGGGTGGTGGTCTACTTTATGGGGCTGCGTGATCTACGCCCTCGATTATCGATGGCACTCGTCGGGTGGTCCGCATTCTTCGCGGTCGCCGCAGGCACAAAGGCGCTACTCGCGACATATGGCTCCTGAGTAGGGGCCATGGACGGGTGAAAGAGGTCTACACTCACGCCGTACCACACATGCCGGGAAGGGCGATCTGGTATCAGACGCCAAGTCAAGGGCGGGCGGTTCGCGCCTGAATCCCGAGCGATATCTGGTGCATGGTCGACTATGCTGCCAAACAATTGGCTGACGATCGGGATTTGTCACGGCAGCGGGGAAGCTTCGCCAGGTTGTGCTTCGCGTTTGAATTTTTGCTGCCCAGACGACAGTCTCGAATAGTTGGCGCGGCCGGATCTCAATTCGAGGGAATATCATGGAGCGAAAGGGGTCCTCGCATCGGGCTTTCGAACTCGGGGGCGGAGACTTCAAGATCCAATTCACGCCAGCGAAGCTTGCTACCATCCGGTCTTCTCCAGCCCGGGTGGTCGGAGCCGTGATGGAGGAACTCATATCGAGCAAAAATTGGGCTTCAAAATACTTGAGCGTGAGCGTGCGCAAATTATTTGAGTGACGACAAAGAACGCGCCTGCCGCTGATGCACATATGGGCACATATTGGCGGAAAGGGCGCATGAATGGAATCGGCAGCGGGAGAGGCTTCCAACCAGCACAAGTCTTCTATGGAGACAGTCTCCGATTGGGATCCTCGCAGTCGCGAGGTTCTAGCCAATCAGATCCAGGCCTACGACCAGATGCGCGAGGCGTGCCCGGTGGCCTATAGCGACTACCTCGGATGGTCGCTTTTCCGCCATACGGATGTCTTGCAGGTACTGAACGATCACGAAACCTACAGCAACGTTGTTTCACGCCACCCGTCAGTTCCCAACGGAATGGATCCGCCTGAACATACACACTACCGGCAGATGATCGAGCCCTACTTCGCGGTGGAACGGATTGAGTCCTTCGAGCCGGCATGCCGCCGGATTGCTCGCGATCTGGTCGCCTCACTCAAGAAAGACCCGTCCAGCGAGTTCATGATGGGATTTGTTGAACCATATGCCATACGAATCCAGTGTGGCTTCTTGGGCTGGCCCCGATCATTGCACGAACCATTACGGCAATGGGTCCGGAAGAACCGCGAGGCGACGCTGGTCCGCGATGCGAATGCTCTTGCGTCCATAGCGCTCGAATTCGATGGCTATATCCGATCACAGCTGGAAATACGCCAGCAAGCCGGCGCTGCTGCACCGGACGATATCACCACCAGCTTGGTGCGGAAGGCCGTTGATGGACGGCTGCTCCGACATGCGGAGATCGTTAGTATCTTGCGCAACTGGACCGTGGGCGAACTGGGTACCATCTCCGCCTGCGTCGGTATCATTGTCCATTTCCTTGCGGAACATCCCGAAGTCCAATCACAGCTACGCCGTGACAGGGCTTTCCTTCCGCAAGCCGTGGACGAAATACTTCGTCTCCATGGACCATTGATTTCCAATCGGCGCGTTGCGTCTCGATCTGTGGCAATCGGTGAGCGGACGATCAAGGCAGGGGAAAGGATGACAGTGATTTGGGCATCTGCAAACCGTGACGGTGCAGTGTTCGAGGATGCGGACCAGTTCCGTCCCGATCGGGATCAGTCGCAAAATCTGCTCTATGGTGCGGGGATCCATATCTGCCCCGGCGCAGCATTGGCAAGGATGCAACTGAGGGTCGTCTTGGACGAACTGCTTAGCGGCATCGGGAACTTTGTCCTTCCTCTCGGTACCGAGGCTATCCGTGCGGTCTACCCTGCGGGCGGGTACGCATCATTTAACCTGCAAATCAATTGATGCTTCCGTTGCTGCAGTCTGCCCTCCGCACGAGCGAACACCATCGTGGTCGGCAGTGCAGGTTTGGGAACAGACCAAGACCGGAACAATGGCTCGGCAAGACGGCAGCTCCGATCTCGGCAAAATTGTCGGGTGCCGCGGAATTCTCGCACCGCGACGGCGTCTGCACTGCGTTCGATACCGGACGGTGCAACTCAACTGACGATCGGGTGATGCATATACATTTTGAGAACGCAGGACGGCTTGCGCGCTTTGGGGCTCAATCCAAGAGGGGCATTTGATATCAGGGGTGGTCAATTCGAAGTCTATTTGGCAGGCACCCTACCGACCGCTGTTTTTTCTCGCCGGACTTTGGGCGCTCGTCGTACCCCTTGTCTGGATACTCCCGGAAGAAATCGCGCTGGAGAGAGTCAGTTGGCATAGTAGCGAGCTTTTGTTCGGCATGGCCGGTGCTGCTGTAGGGGGCTATCTCCTTACGGTCTTGCCCGCGTGGACGAAGAGAGGTCCCGTTCCACCTGCGGTCACAATAATTGCTTCTTCCCTTTGGTGCACTGCCCGGCTCACGGCAGCATTCTCGACGCATTTCCCGCATCTCGCATCTGTCATCGGGGCATCTGCATATTTCGTGTTCTTGGCGGCTGTCCTGGCGGTTGCGTTGTTAAAGGCCGCGGCGTGGCACCGCCTGTGGGCACCACTCGGAGCAGCCGCACTTGGAATTAGCGCCGCGCTCTCCAACGTTTACGGCTTGAACTCGATAGGTTCGCCGTGGGGGATTTATAGCCTGTTGATCACCGCGATTGGTGGACGCGCCGTGCCTGCCTTCACGCGGCATTGGCTCGTCCGGACGGGGACACAGACCCCCTTTCGCGATCGGCCGGCATTTTCGTACCTGGCGATCCTGGGTATTCTGGCCGCCATTTGTCTTCGAGGCGCGATCCAAAACATATCCGGCTACCTGTTGATGCTTTCAGGCGCTGTGTTGTTGCTGCAAATGGCGAGTTGGCAAAGCCTCAAGGCCGCGCGGTATCCGGCACTGTTTATCCTGCATATCGCCTTCGCCTGGATGCCGGCGGCGCTCATCCTGAACGGCGTTGCTATTATCTTTCCCGCCCAGTTCCCACCGATCGCCGCCCTGCATGCAATGACGATGGGAGCTATGGGAACGATGATCGCCGCCTTCATGATGCGGTCGGCCTCGGTTCGTAACGGTGAGAGGCTGATCCTCAGCAGGCCCACGACTTGCGCGTTCAGGCTTCTATCTGTCTCCGCTTTGCTGCGTGTTTTTGGCGACGGCAGGAGTGCCGCGTATTTCGAACCCGTTGTTGCCGCGGCGGTCTGCTGGATGGCCGCGTGGGCTCTCTTCATGATGGTCTTTGTTCAGGCGATGAGCCGTCCTGTGCCCAGACCGGTCTTTAGTGCGGCCAGCCGCAATCAGGCTTACGGCAAGCGGGAAAGTGACGTTCGACCTTATTTGCAGAACACGGCAAACCGGTGCGCGGTGGGTCGGCCCTAAAGCGTCCTGGCGGTGATCCAGAGTTGGGCAGCCGCTTCCGCAGTGGCAAGCCCTTGTCGAAGCGGTGCAACAACCAGCACCCCTTACCTTCAGCAAGCGAACGGCTTTGATCCAACGCAATGTTCTCTCCATCCAGGGCTGTAAACTGCGCGGCAAGGAGGACGGAGGAGCCGATGCGAAAGAGCGTCCAGGATGGGGTTAGCCGCAACTGCGTAGTTACTCGCAAGCCAAAAGGGATGCGCTTTGCCGATAGGGTGCAGCGCTTCGCTCATCGATCATTGTGCACAGGTTGGACTTCCGTTTCCTCGAAGAGAACTCCCCTTAGATGAGGATAAGGCGGCTTTCGGAGTTTGACGACAACTCCATCATCATAGCGGATATCGTAATCGTGGGGGCTGGCCCTGTGGGCCTGACAATAGCCGAGGAGTGTTCCAGGGCGGGAAGGAAGGTCGTCGTCGTCGAAAGCGGGCTTGAACTCGAAAGTCCCGAGCATTCTGCGCTCAATGAAGTTGAGAACGTCGGTGAGCTTCAAACCGAGGCACAGGTCCGCAAGAGGATAGAATTTCATGGTTCGCAAGCCAAGTTCTGGTCACCTGACGTACAGCCCTATGGCGTGCGATGCCGTGGCCTTGGCGGATCCACACACGCATGGGCGGGAAAGTCGGCCCCATTTGATGCGCTAGACTTTCAGGCTCGAAGCTGGGTGCCCTATTCCGGCTGGCCAGTCGATCACGAACACATCGTGCCCTATCTGCTTCGTGCAATGAAGGTCCTCAACCTATGCCCAAAGGCACCGCCGGAACGTTTTGACAACGAAGGGCTACGTTCATTCTACTGGCAGTTTGCTCGCTCTCGCGTCGATCGCCTTGACATAATGCGCTTCGGACGAGAATTCCTGGCCCGCCGGCCGACCAATACCGATGTTCTTCTCGACGCGACAGTGAGCCGCGTGGGTGTGAACGGCGATGGATCCCAGTTTTCGCGCATCGATGTCGTAAGTGTTGGGGGCAAGCGCGCGCGCATTGAGGCCACGATTTGCGTGCTGGCTGCTGGCGGGATTGAGAATGCCCGGTTGTTGCTAGCGTCCACTGATGTCTTTTCGCAAGGAATCGGCAATCACTACGATGTCGTCGGGCGATTTCTTATGGACCACGTTGCGGCACGCGTGGGGCGGATCCCGACCGATCGAATGGCAGCGCTCACAAAGCTCTTCGGCTTCTATGGAGTTCACCACGAAAATCGTGCGCACATGTTCGCCCATGGTCTTGCTCTAACCGCTGCTGCCCAGGAACGCGAACAGATATCGAATGCCGCTGTCTTTTTCTCGACAGAACGTGCACCAGACGATCCATGGGTCGCCTTGAAAAGGCTGTTGCGTTCGCGCAGCGACAATGTCGGACGTGATGTTCTTTCCGTTGCCGCCGGTTCGGGATTCATCGCCAGGGGGATTGGTATGAAGATCCTTTCGGACCACCGCACACCCAAGGTCTTCAAGGATCTTATCGTCAACACGGCGATTATGATTTCGCCAAATCTCGTCGCCGACGAGTTCCAGTCCCGGGGTCTGCCTCACAAGTTGAATGGGTTGCGCATAGAAGCGATCTGCGAACAGGCGCCAAATCCAGCGAGCAGGGTTAGCCTCAGCGAGCGGACGGACAAGTTCGGCGTACCGCTCGCCAAGATCGATTGGCGCATTAGCGATCTCGAATACAAAACGTTGCTCAGGATTGCCGAATTATCGCATGAAGCTCTCGCCCGTGCTGAGCTCCCCACCCCGAAACTGGAACCTTGGGTCACAGAACGGCGCACACAGGATCTCGTCATCATCGATATGGCGCACACGCTTGGAACGACGCGCATGTCGACGAGCCCAAAAACTGGTGTCGTCGACCTCAATTGCAGAGTTCATGGCATCAACAACTTGTACATTGCCGGCGGCTCGGTGTTTCCAACCAGCGGTCACGCCAATCCGACGTTGACGATCCTTGCTCTTGCAATCCGGTTGGCCGATCATCTGAATTCGGAACTGGAGCGAGGCTAAGGGCAAAGAAATGCGCTCAGTCTCCGCCGCGGGCGCATATCGCTTTTAATAGCGTGACACCTATCAAGTTTACGCTTTCCCAGACGTCCCCGTTTGCCCCCGGCACCGCTCGACAGCCGTCCCGTAACCCCACCTGCGCCGCCAACATCACGGTCAGAGCAGGTCCGACCAGATGGGACGGGCGGCAGTTCGTTGGGGGGGAGGAAGTCCCGGAGTATCACCGAGGCGAGTGCCATGGCTCGGTGCTGTCGAGCACGGCGGAAACGATCTCATCCTACGGGCGTGCGCTGGTGTAAATCAGCGCTTGGCCCGCCCGCCGCGAGCCGGGGTGCCGACAAGAAGTCGGGCCACCGGAGATTACCCGACCCGCATAGTGGTGCGCCAGTACCGCGATTGATTGATCCGTTCTTGGCCATGTCGCGACAAGCGCGCGTTACTGAAAAATCTCGCGAGCTTCGGCCTTAGCCGCTAACAGCGCCTCCACTACAAGGCTCTCGGCGTGAATATGCCGGCGGAGCGCTTCCTGGAAGCCGTGCAGTAGACGGGCAATGGTGTCTGGCCCGAGATCAGACCGGCCATCGGCCAGCGCGCAAAAGAGGAGTGAGAGTTCCTCTGCCGCCAGCCGGTCGCAGCGATGATCAGCCTTCAGCCTTTCGATGGCCTTGGCGGCGAAGAGCGAACCCGCGTTGCGATCGAAATCGGGAAAGAGAGTATGCTCTTCGAGGTCATGAACCTCCTTCAAAATTGCTGGGATCGACTGCGCAAGCTCACGAACTGGTTCGCTCGCGCTCATCTCGATGTCCGCGGCAACCTCCTCGAGCCGAAGGCAAATCGTGAGCAGTTCGCGGTGGAGCGCTTCCAGGCGCATGATATCTGCAGCGCCAAGCGGGCGCGACGTTGCGTTCAACTCCACCTCCTATCACCCTAAGAATGCCACACCATCCTGGTGGCGGTCGTCGCCTCGGCCGCAAGCGTTCGAACTCCCTGGGTGCCATCCAGCACGTTGAAGTCTCATGCTCGACTACCTGTTCGGATATGACGATCTCCATTCTTCCCCATCATGCCGCTTGCGCCGACGCTTCTCATTGCGCAGGCGCAAAGACTGGGCCACTCTCGACCGTTCGACATGGTCCTTGGACACCGGAGTTACTTTTTGTTTTCGGTCGCTGGCCGTCGGAGGCGACGATCGAGAGGCCCATCGCGCATCGTGATGCCGCTACAGTCCGGCATCCCACAATCTGAAATTCCTGCGTTGCCGAAGAGCAGCATCGCGAGCTCCCGGAGTTCCTGCCGTGCAACCAGCAGCGTTCGCTGCTTGGTTTAATATATTCAAAGAAGTCTATGTAAAGGCGAGATATTCCTGGCAACTATCGCCCCAGAGACTTGATGTGGCTGGTTGGCCGCATCGATGCACTCATTGGTCTCGTGGAAAGCGTCCGCAGCACCGACCTCGAAAACCTAAGGTACAGACCGACAGCTCATTTGGCACTGTGGAATAACTAGTAATATCAGCTGATTATCCGAACCTGTTGATCTAGAAAATCATCGCCTGCGATACAAGACACGCGGAACGATCGCTCCATTCCGCCGCCGAGGCAAGGCTCATTGATTTTGGCGAGGTTGGGAAGCCGCAAAGCACGTGTTTTTAGGACACGCGCTTGCCCCTATCGTCAAACACATGCAGGTCCTTGGCCAGCGCGCCGACGGTCACATGATCGTCGATCTGCCTCACCGATCGCCCTGGGACTCGGAACACAAGATCCTGGCCATTGGCGAATTTGCCATGCACATAACTCTCCGCTCCAACGAGTTCGATGCTGTCGATGCGGACCTTGGCGGTGAAATCAAAGTCCGGAGCGGTGGGTTCACTGACAACGAGGTCTTCCGGTCGGATGCCGATCGTAAATGCGCCTGCTGGTTTGGGCACATTGGGCGAGATCGACCAGCCCTCAAGAGTTTCAGCATGTTTGAGCAGGTTCATCGACGGTGAACCGATGAACGTTGCGACAAAAGTCGTTGCCGGTTTTTCGTAGAGTTCGATCGGTGATCCGACCTGCTCGATCTGTCCGCCATTGACCACGACCAGCTTGTCGGCAAGCGTCATCGCCTCCATCTGGTCATGCGTGACGTAAACGCTGGTCGTGCCAAGAGACCGCTGCAAGCGCTTGATTTCGATCCGCATCTGCCCTCTCAACTTGGCGTCGAGATTGGACAGTGGCTCGTCGAACAAGAACGCGGCCGGTTCACGCACGATCGCCCGCCCCATGGCCACGCGCTGGCGCTGGCCACCGGACAACTGGCGTGGTTTGCGGTGGAGATACTGCTCGATCTCCAGGGTCTTGGCGGCAATCGCGATACGACGCTCGATCTCGTCCTTCGGCGTGTTGCGGTTCTTCAGCCCGTAGGCAAGGTTCTGATGCACGGTCATATGCGGGTAGAGCGCGTAGTTCTGAAACACCATCGCAATGTCCCGCTCGGCGGGTTCCAGATCATTGACTGTTCTGTTGCCGATGACGATCTCGCCGGAGCTGATGCTTTCGAGACCCGCAATCATGCGCAGAAGCGTGGACTTTCCACATCCAGATGGGCCGACGAGAACGACGAGTTCGCCATCATCGATCTGCAGCGAGACTCCCTTGATCGCCTCGATATTGCCGCCATAGACCTTGCGGACGTTGTTCAGGGTAATTTGAGCCATTACTTCTCAGTCTCCACAAGACCTTTGACGAACCAGCGCTGCATCAGCACGACGACGAGGATCGGCGGGATGATCGCGAGGATCGCGGTTACCATCACATAGTTCCAGGGCGTCGAGGCGTCGGTGAAATCGACCATGCGACGCAGGCCGATGATGATGGTGTTCATCTTCGCGTCGTTCGTTACCAGCAACGGCCAGAGATACTGGGTCCAGCCATAGATGAAGAGAATGACGAACAGCGCGGCGATGTTGGTTTTCGAAAGCGGAAGCAGGATGTCACGCATGAAGCGAAAGGGGCCGGCATTGTCGATGCGCGCCGCTTCCACCAGTTCGCCCGGGATCGTCAGAAAGAACTGCCGGAAAAGAAAGGTCGCCGTTGCCGAAGCCATCAAAGGCAGCGTCAGGCCAGCATAGGTATCGATCAACCCGAGGTCGACGATCACCTTGTAAGTGGGCAGGATGCGCACCTCGACCGGCAGCATCAGCGTAATGAAGATCATCCAGAAGAAGACCATCTTCAGCGGAAAGCGAAAGAAAACGATCGCGAAGGCCGAGAGGAACGAGATGACGATTTTGCCGACGGCGATGGCAATCGCAACGACCGTCGAATTGAACAAGAGCCGCTCAAGGCTGACGCCGACCACGCGCTCGACGCCGCCAGACATCGCCTCCGTATAGTTCTCGCTCAGTTGATCGCCGAGGGTCAAGGACATCGGCGGACGGATGATCTCGACCGACGTCCGGCTGGAGGCGACGAAGGTGTAGTAGATCGGAAAGGCGACGATAATGACGCCGATGATCAGCACGAGATGGCCGATGAAATTGGCGATGGGACGTTTTTCAATCATCGGCGCGCCTCATGAGTAGTGAACCCGCTTCTCGACGAAGCGGAATTGGAACGCCGTCAGTGCGACGACGATGACCATGAGAATGACCGATTGCGCGGCGGAACTGCCGAGGTCGAGATTGACGAAGCCATCATTGTAGACCTTGTAGACGAGGGTTTCCGTCGCCTTCGCCGGTCCGCCGCCGGTGACAGCATGGATGATGCCGAACGTGTCGAAGAAGGCGTAGACCGTGTTGACCACGAGCAGAAAGAAGGTTGTCGGTGCCAAAAGCGGGAAGACGATCGTCCAGAAACGCCGCGCTCCGCGCGCGCCGTCAATCGATGCAGCCTCGATCAGCGATTTCGGGATCGCCTGCAGACCGGCGACGAAGAAGAGGAAATTGTAGCTGATCTGCTTCCAGGCAGCCGCGACGATCACCAACGCCATGGCCTGGTCGCCGTTCAGAAGCGGATCCCAGGCAAAGCCGTTGCGCCGCAAGATATAGGCAAATGTCCCCATCGCCGGATTGAACATGAAGAGCCACAGCATACCGGCCACTGCAGGTGCAACGGCATAGGGCCAGATCAAAAGTGTGCGGTAGATGTTTCGGCCGCGAACGACCCGGTCTGCCGCCGTTGCCAACAACAGAGCGACAGCCATCGAGAGCAACGCCGTCGCCAGGCTGAAGACCACTGTGACCTTCAGCGAATGCAGGTAGTCCGGGTTTGCCAGAACGGCGCGAAAGTTGGCAAGGCCGACGAAGCCGGACTTGAGCCCGAACGGATCCTCGCGAAGCACGGATTGATAGAGCGCCTGGCTCGCAGGCCAAAAGAAGAAGATGACCGTGAGCACGATCTGCGGTGCGAGCAGGAGATAAGGCAGTATTTTATTGGGAAAGACGACAGGCTGCAAAGCGACCCCCTTCTTTGCGCGAGGAGATGGACTGCCCCGGTTCACGCCCGGGGCAGTCCTGCTATTGCATCGTTAGTTTCCGATGGCTGCCGCGATTGCGGCGTTCGCCTTCTTGGTGCCTTCGGTCAGGGCCGCTTGCGCATCCTTCTGCCCGGCGAGCATCGCCTCGAACTCTTCGTTGAGGATGTCTCTCACCTGCGGAAGATTGACGAGCCGCACACCCTTGGAGTTTTCCGTTGGCGCCTTGCCCATCATCTGCAGAATCGGCGTTTCACGGCCGGGGTTCTTTTCATAGAATCCCGACTTCTTGGTTTCCTCATAGGCGGCGAGGGTAACAGGCAGATAGCCCGAGACCTGATGCAGGCGTGCCTGGATTTCTGTCTTCGACAGGAAATTAAAGAACTCGGCGATGCCCTTGTATTCATCGTCGGATTTTCCGCCGAACACCCAGAGGCTTGCGCCGCCCGGGATCGTATTCTGCGGACCGCTGCCCTCGTAATAGGGCAACTGGCCAATACCGTATTTGATACCCGACTTGATGATGTCGCCGAGGCCACCGGATGATTCTGTCAGAATGGCGCATTCACCTGATGTGAAGAGCTGCTTTGCTTCCGAGGTGCGGCCGCCATAACGGAACGTACCGTCCTTTGCGAGATCGGCTATCGCCTGGAAATGCTTGACGAACAGCGGTGCGTCTACCTTCAGTTCGACGTCGGGGCCGGCAAGGCCGTTCTCGTTCGTTCCGTAAGGCACGTTGTTCCAGGCTGCGAAGTTTTCGGTCTGGATCCAGGTGAGCCAGGTGGAGGTGAAGCCGCAGGCCGAAGCGCCGCTCGCCTTGATCTTCTTGGCCGCGTCGAACACCTCCGGCCAGGTCTTCGGCGGGTTCTCCGCATCGAGGCCGGCCTTCGTAAACGCGTCCTTGTTGTAATACAGGATCGGCGACGACGAATTATAAGGGAAGGACAGCATCGTACCGTCCGCCTTCGAATAATAAGCGACGATGCCCGGCAGGTATTGATCCTTGTTGAATTCGTAACCGCCCTTCTGGAGCACCTCTGCCACCGGCAGGATCGCGCCTTCCGCACCCAGCATCACACCGCTGCCTGCGTCGAAGACCTGCAGGATGGCGGGCGCCTGCTTGGAGCGGAACGCGGCAATGCCGGCGTTCAACGTTTCCGGGTAGGTTCCTTTGAAGACGGGCACGACTTTGTAGGCGGTCTGGCTGTCGTTGAATTCCTTTGCCAGCTTGTCGACAACTTCGTTGTTGGCGCCGGTCATGGCGTGCCACCAGGAAAGCTCGGTAGCGGCCAATGCGTTTGAAGCAAGGCCGACTGAAAATGCGGACGCGACCACGACGGTCCAGTTCAAATGTCTGAACATGATTCCTCCCATTTCTCAAAAGCCAGGGCATTTGGCACGCCCGGCAAAATCGATCCTCCTCGATCGAAGCTTACGCAACCTTCGCTGCGAAACCAAAAAGTAGTAGAAGCGAAATGAAATGAATATGCAACGAAAATATGACAATAGAACGCGTATTCCACTTAACCATGACGTGCCGTGTTCTCTTCACCGAGGCCGGTGGAAATCCCAGCCAAATCTGCGCGATTGGGCGAGATTGTTGCCCCTCGGTTTTGGCTGCCAGGGCGTGGGCGCATGGTCGCGAAGCGTGAAATGCCTCGGGAGTGCGGAGCGGCTTGCCGGGGGTAGTCGGTCCCGGTTCCCGGCCTGCGGCCGGCGCTTGCGCTGAACCTCCGCGGCGACCCTTTTAACCGGTCAAGCCGCGCGCGAACGGGCTTTGGCCGCGATAGCGGCCGCCGCCTGGTACGCTCATCCTTTTCTGGGCGTGCAGCATGACCAGCGTGGGCACATCGCGCGCACGGAGCCAGTTTCGCAGAGATGCCCAGCCGGCAAGGCATCAGGCTCAGTACTGTTAAGCCTGCATCGGAAGCGACCTTGGACTTGTCTTTTCTATCAGGATGCTTGTGAGGCGATCGGACCGGAAAGCGTCGCCGCAACGATGGCCTGCATTCTCGAGAAGGCAGGCTACATCAACTCGGCCGGCGGTTGTCTGTGCTATTTGACGGCAAAGGCGCGGCGAGGGGAGTTTTCGCTCGGACCAGTGTTGATGGCGTTGTTGCGAGCAAATGGCGCTTCAGTCCGGGAGCCTTAGTAGCGCCCAAAGTGGCGGTCTGCGACTTGGATGGGCTCATGCTAGACTTTTGCGCCGGTCGAATGAGCGCAGATGGCTTCCAGGAGTTTGATCGTCATTGCCTGTCCCAGGCGTGGAATCTCGGAAAAGCCTTCACGGTACAAAAGTCTTGTCATGATGGTCTCCGCGAACTGCGGGTTCATCTGGCGAGCGACTTTTAGAGCCTTCTCGCATTTGTCTCCGAAGGGCGTAAGGGCCTCATTGAGATACTCGACACCGTGAGTCTTCACGACGCAGGCGATGTCGAACATGTCGCGGGGCTGCATCGTGGCCCGCGGTAAAATATTTTCTTTGCGATGATTTCGCCAGGGGTCTCAAGCAGGACGTCGCGACCGCGCACCTCCGCTTTCACCGTGGGGTTATCAGTCAGGCTGGGCGCGCAGATAAAGTCGATTTCGCCAACATTCTCGAAGACGATCTTCAATGTTCTTGATCCATCGGACTGATAGCCGTCAGGGTTGATGTCGAGCGCGTAGCCCTGTGTCTTCGGGTTCAGAAGCTGCGGATCATCGATGAAGATGTCGACATCAAAGCTCTCGCGATGATCGATCTGGAGCATCAGGGCGGTACCGCCTCTAAAAGTCCAATTGTCGATCAATGTGAGTTGGGAGCTTGCCTGATCGATAATGCAGCCAGCGTGATCAAACAGGTCCCCCCATCTGCTGGCTGGGTGTTCGACCAATTATGCCGCCCGCGCCAAAGGTAGCGGGTAACCGGCAAGTGCCGAGAACTTCCGTGCTAAGTCGGAAGCGATCGCCGGATCAACGTGCATTTCGCCAAGGAACGAGATCTGAAGGTTCTCGTCTACCTCGGAAAAAAAGGAGAACGCCGACGCATCGAAATTGACTGCGCTGGCAGGATCGGAAATCTTGGATGCCAATTGCTCAGCCGAAAGCTTCGTCCCATAAGGGGCGTTGACAGTCGACAAAACCTTTACTGCAACAATAGACATCTTCCTCGACCACAGCACCTTC
Source organism: Ensifer sp. ENS11 (assembly GCF_014851895.1). Taxonomy (NCBI): domain Bacteria; kingdom Pseudomonadati; phylum Pseudomonadota; class Alphaproteobacteria; order Hyphomicrobiales; family Rhizobiaceae; genus Ensifer; species Ensifer sp. ENS11. The sequence continues at coordinate 55,374 of NZ_JACVAN010000028.1, forward strand.
AGGTTTCTATATACCTTGACGATGCTTGCGAAACAAGGATCGTCGGTGACTACGCCGTCACACGTTAGCCTCGCGGCACTCTTCTAGGCATCTATATTCGGTCGATTTTCCGTTGTGGCGGCTTTTCTGAGGGTGAGGCTCATCTGGGGACGGTGCTCGGCCGTGGTCGCCGGCTGGGAAACGAAGATCTCGTTCAAGCTGGCGCAATGCGCCATCGTGAGGTTGCAGCGATCCATCGCCTAGTTCTGTCCTCGGGATCCTGGCTACGTGTAATGTCGGTCACGACCGCGGCACAATCCGCGCCATGGGTGAGGACGCCATCAATGCGTTCAAGGTTCAGTCCACCGATCGCAACCAGTGGGGTCGGTCCGATTTTCTTCTTCCATGTGGCGAGGCGAGCAAGTCCCTGCGGCTCCCATTTCATCTTTTTGAGAACGGTCGGATAGACCGGACCCAACGCGACATAGTCGGGCGCGACTGACAGCGCCATATCGAGTTCGGCCTCGTCATGTGTGCTGATGCCGAGCTTAAGGCCGGCCCCACGGATCGCGGCCACGTCAGCTTGCGCCAGATCTTCCTGGCCGAGATGAACGAAATCGCAGCCTTCGTCGATCGCCATGCGCCAATGGTCGTTGACGACAAGTTGGCAACCGTGTCTCTCGCATATGGTTCTGGCGATGCGGATATCGCTACGGACTTCGCTATCGGGTCTTTCCTTGATGCGAAGCTGGACCAGCCTCACTCCAATTGGAACGAGGCGTTCGACCCAATTCGCGCTGTCGACAATGAGGTAGAAGGGATCGAGCTTCATGAGAAGACCGCCTTTCCGATCACCGGGGTGGAGGGGACTGCCATGTCTCTCGGTTCGAGCATGCCGGCTTCAAAAGCCAGCCGACCGGCCTCGATCGCCTTGGCAAAACCCGATGCCATCACGGCCGGATTTCCGGCACCGGCCACCGCGGTATTCAGGAGCACGGCATCGAAACCGAGCTCCATCACTGTCGTTGCATGCGAAGGGCGGCCGATGCCCGCATCGACAATCAGAGGCACGTCCGGGAAATGCGCGCGCATCGACCGCAAGGCGGACGGATTTTGCGGCCCCATGGCACTGCCGATCGGAGCGCACCAGGGCATCAACACGCGGCAGCCAGCTTCCAGCAGGCGCTCGGCGACAACCAGATCGTCGGTCGTATAGGGAAAGACCTCGAAGCCTTCGTTCGAAAGGATCCGTGCGGCTTCGACCAGCGAGAACACATCCGGCTGCAATGTGTCGTGATTGCCGATCACTTCGAGCTTGATCCAGTTCGTCTTGAAAACCTCGCGCGCCATCTTAGCAGTGAGCACCGCCTCCTTGGTGGTGTGGCAGCCGGCGGTGTTCGGCAGTATTTTCGTCCCGAGCTCGCGGATCAGTTCGAAAAACGCACCTCCGGCTTTGCCGCCGGCCGTCTCTCTCCTCAACGAGACCGTGATGATTTGTGTCCCTGAAGCCCGCACCGCGTCCGAAAGCACGGCTGGAGATGGATAGCCCGCTGTGCCCAGGAGCAGTCGGGAGGTGATTTCCGTGTCGTAGACTTGCAGCATGGTCAGCCACCTTTCATCGGCGAGAGAATTTCGATGCGATCATGATCGCGTAAGCGCCATCGATCGCGGTCGGCCGCGTGAACGAGTTCGCCGTTGACAGCGGTCGCCAGCCAGCTTCCTTCATAGTCGAGTGCAGCCATCAGTTCGGCGAGCGTCGAGCAGGCGACCTCGTGCTCTTCGCCATTGACGTTAAGGTTCATCATAGAACTCCGATCTGTGGTCCGGGTTGAGCAGAAGTTCGGCAACGTCGTGCGCAAGAGCCGGCGAGAGCAGGAAACCATGCCGATACATACCGTTCACGGAATAGATCGAACCGCTTTTCGTGATCCTTGGCAGATTGTCGGGGTAGGCGGGGCGAATGCCAGTTCCGGTTTCGGTGATCTGCGCTTCGCCGAAGGCCGGGTGCAGGGCGTAGGCTGCGTTTAAGAGCTCCATCAGCGACCGTGCAGTGATAGGACCGGACAATTCGCTCTCTATCATTGTTGCCCCGACCATGAAGACGCCCTGGCGGCGTGGAACGACATAGATGGGGTGTCGAGGATGCAGGAAGCGCACTGGACGCGACAGTTGAATGTCGCCGGTGCGCAGATAGAGCATCTCGCCACGCACGCCCCGCAGTGCCGCGTCATCCGGGAGCCTGGCAGGGCCTGTGCAGTCAATATGCGAATCGACACGGCGATCGACGGTGGCATCGGTCGCCTGGCCGAAATGAAAACGCACCCCCATGGCCATTAATGTGTCATGGAGTGAAGGCAGCGCCTCTCTCGGATCGAGATGCGCTTCCCTCGGGAAGTGGAGTGCACGAGAAAAACGGCCGGCGAGATCGGGTTCCAGTTCGGCTATCTGGTCTGCATCAAGCCATCTGTGCCCTTTGGTTCGCGCCGCGAAGCGATCGAGCTCGCGTGTATCGCGCGCGGCGGCGACGACAAGTGTCCCCTCTTGCACGACCTTGTCGGGCAGCGCCGTCTTCCACCACTCGATGGCTGTCGCGCCGACGCGTTCGACTTTCTCGTCGGCACTTTCGCGCTCACACCAGGGCGCCAGCATGCCGCCCGCAAACCAGGATGCGCCGGCGCCAATCCGTTTTGAACGTTCGAAGACGTCGACCTCAATGCCGCGTCGCGCCAGTTCGTATGCGGTGACAAGGCCGATGACACCCGCTCCGTTGATCAGCACCTGCCTCATTTGGCAGCCGTTCGAGCTGTTACCTGGCCGGAGCTGTAGGGCCATTCATCCATGCGCCGCACCGCTAACGGGCGTCGATGTTGCCGTCTATGTCCGCGGTTTGGCTCGTGTACGACATCTGAAAAAACCATTGGTCGGCTCCAACCTTGACGTTTGGAGACCCAGATCTTGGCGCTGGAAAGATAGAGACACGTCCACGCGATCGCAAAGGAGCTGTCGCAACTGCCGTCGTTCCCACCGTCCCTACGCCAGCATGAACTGGATCAGGTTCAACGGGTCATTGCGCTGCGGTCGAAAGAGCCGATCCGCCCAGCAATATCTCAGCCCCTTGTCGGGACTCCCCTGGTGAATGAACCGAGTTGAACGGCCAATGCCGTGCTTTGTCAAGCGTTGTTAGTTTATTCCCAACGGGGCTAAAGCGTCATCCACATACCTTAGACTCAACGCGTATCGCGCCGAGAGGAGCAACATGAGCCGGCGCATCAATGCGGCGGGCCTCGCGCTCGTCTAGCGGCGGGAAGGCATCAAGGAGCATGCGTTTAGTAGAAAAGGCGCTGCAGCGTGAGTTTTGCTCTCAGGCAAGTGGAGGCATCGTCTGCCACACAACAATCAATGGTCTCGAATGTTCTCAAGCGATTCCTTTCTCGCTTCTTCATTGATGTCGCTCAGAGACCTTTCATGGTTGGTGCCGTCCGTGGAAGTGACAATACACACATTTCCCAAGCACACCGTCGTGTTCGCCTGCGCGGGCGCGCGCGAGGCGATGAGAGCCACTGCGATTCATGCAGTTCGACCATTTCTCCTCAGTAGGGCGCCGTCCTGGAGCCATGAGAGTCCCCCGTTTTTGAGTGGTTCACGGTGCAAGCCCGGTCGGAAAATGGCCAGCATCCAATAAAAAGGAATCCGAATGGCGCCATATCTGTGCAGAAAATTCGCTCGGCCGCGAAAGGGCGGTCAATGCAAGCAACTTCACCTCCGTCATGGTCGCGCTCGATCGCTATGGCGACATGTTTGGTCTCGATAAGTCCCGTCGCCTGCTGCTCGCAGCACGGACATGAACGTGCCGACTTCCGATTCTATCGCGAGGTCTGGGGACCGACGCCGGCGCTGAATTAACGAGCACATGCATATCGGATCGGGCCTCGGATGCGGAATATTTTCAGCTGTCTCTGGGGCATCTCGATGACGGCGTGGCCGTTGCGCGGCCACGCTGACCGGAGTATGCCTGGCGTAGTGTGATCCCAGTCGAGGGCCGAGAGTGGGGCAGCGCGTCACTCTGCGGTGTTGAGCAACACATCGCCTAGTGCAGCATACTGGTCGGTTGCTGTTCGCTCTGAATTCGACGTGTTGGGCTCGCCCGCCTACAGAACCAGCGACCGCACTCTGTTAACGCCAACTCATCCGTATTGCCGAACCTAAATTCATCCATCAGGAATTTTGCGAGGCGGCCAGCGCGGATGTCTTGGCGCGGGATCCTCGTTTCGAAGCAAATGCGATCGAATATCCTTTGAAGTGTATCGAGCTGTTCGGGTGCGAGTTCAAAACCTGACTGGTCAAAGTGAATAGCCATTTAGACCTCCCTTCTTGAGCTACCGCCTTCACCGACGAGAGAAAGATAGCGAAATCTTTAATTGGCTCCAAGTGAGCAAAAGTTGAGATTTGCGTGCGTCGAACTGCTGCTGGTAGCGGGGAATCCGGCTCAGAGCCCACAGAGAAGCGGCGCTTATAAAAGGCGCCGCGGGAACGACAGCGGAAACGAGACGACTCCTTAGCCGCTCCTTTCCTTAAATGCGAATTGTTCTCGCCAATCATCAGATTTAGTTCGATATTTAGTCGTTGCTGAGATTGCTAGCGGTCTTCCCGCAGAGCCCTAAAAGAAGGCCGCTCTTTTCCAGTTGTCCCGCCGGGTCAGGCAGCCGCCCTCCCAATTAACCAGCCATTTGTTTGAGCGCATCGTGGTCGTGGATGCCGCTTTGAAAAAGGCTGATCAGGTGCGCCGCGAGCGTAACGGCTTCATCGCTATCAAAGGCGAGGTGCCTTTCCTGAACCATTTCCCGGAAGACACATTCGATCTGCTTGAAGTCGTCAGGCGTTACAATCCCTGTGCGAGATCCAACCGCTTTACCCATAGCCCTAATCCTAGCCGGCCCAGGGGAGAACAGGGCCGACGTTTGCCCCGCATAGAGTATGCGCCGTTGCTGGGGGGATTACACTGGAATCGTGGAGGGAGATCCAGACGGTCTTTGGGTTGGAGAGTAGCCAGACCGTCCGGAGCCCACGTTGGGTTGCCTCCACAATACACCAACGCTTATGCATTTAAAAACGCGTGCGGTAGGGCATTGTTCCGATTGCTAATGTATCGTGAATCTGTTCGGCGTGCGTGCCTTATGGCTCTGGCTAAAGTACCCGCCCACGGTTCTCGACCAAGGTGCCTGCGGCGATTGGGTAAAGCTGAAGTGCATCCAGAGCGACGGCTTTGTAGTCGTCGGATGTGAGCCATCGACGAAGGTGGCCGGCGCGATTTCGCGGTTGCTGCTTACGGCGAGGCGAGGCAACGAGCTGGTCTATGTATGCGGGGTCGGAACAGGCTTTACGGACAAAATGGCCCGCGACCTTCGCAAGCAATTGTCGGACATGCCGCCGGTCGCGCTCAAGCGCAAGAACGCGGTTTTCTGTGAGCCGGCATTTGTCGCCGATCACCTATACCGAGATCACCAGCGAAGGGAAGTTACGGCATCCATCGTTCGAAGGCCTGCGCGAGCTGGCCGAGAACGTTGATGTCTTCGAGCTCAAAAAATAGACCCGGGGAAGAGGGGCCTTGGAGCTGATACGTTGGGGTGCTCTTATAACTCGGGTGCGACAACAATGTTCCATCGCTGCGGTCGACAATCACCGTCGGTGTTTTCGCACCCGGATCACGTTACCGTTGTTGTTGCTGCACTGCTTACAACGCATGCGTCGACCACGTGCCACGATCGACTGAGTTGTGCCGAACCATCGCGCCAGGCCGTGCCGATCGATGTGATCCCAGAGTGTTGCTTTGCTTGGGACAGGGGCGTGCGCCCTGGGACCTCTAGCGACCTAGAGGCCGCTCTGGACAATCGGAAGCCACAGACCTTCGGCGCAGCGCCAGCCGGTTAGTGGAATGTCGCACTTGCGGTCGAACTTGCCAATTGGCGCCTCGCGAACACAATTCACAGTCGAGCGAAATGGGTGTCCTGGGACCTGGAAGGTTGTCTGAGCATAGGAGGCGGTGCACGAAAAGTATGTGAGGATAGCTAGGGCGCATGCGATATAGTTCGGCATTGCGGGATCCTCTCCAATTTTAGTAGGGGCTAAAGTTACTTCAAAACGGAGCGATTTGCCCTTAGCCTTTTCGAACTAGCTCAGGCGGAGGGGACTCTTGTTCAAACATGGGAAGCTTCATTCCTTCCCATCCAGGATAATCCGCAACGTCCAGATCATATTTGCTGCATCGAGCAGGGCAGCCCTGATTTCTCTTTTACGCGGCTCTCGATAAAACCACGCTGGCACACCTTGTCGGGAACGTGTTGCCACCATGCTGCTAGAAAGGTGCAAACGGTTAAAGATGGACCGGTCATGGAGCAGCGACGGGAAGCTCCGTCATCCGTCGTTCAAAGGGCTGCGCGAACTGGCCGATAAAGTCGATGTCTTCGAGCTACAAAAATAGGCCCCTGCGGGAGGGGCCCGAGAGTTCGACAGTGGCTGCGGGGGGACTGCCTGCTGTCACGTGGCATGTCCGGAAAAAACGCGGCTCTAAGAGGATTGTTCCTTCCCATAGACAAGCCTTTCAGGCGCTATCGACGTGGGCCAACATTGGGCGCCTTGTAGATCGACGGCCCCATGCCCCGATACTCGGGTTGAAGGAACGTGAATTCGTAGCTCCGGGTCAATGCTTCGACCAGCGCATTGACGATGGCTGTACGGGCGACCTCTTTCCTGTTGGCGTCAATGGCGACGAGGTCTTTCGCAACTGCGTTAGGCAGCTTCCAAAGTTCGGCCGCGACGAGCGCGACAACTTCGGCATCGTCGACCTCAGTTCCGGCGCGCTCGATACGGTGGTTGATGCGGATATGCCTGACGAGTTCCTCAGCAATTGAGCGGGCGCTGTCCTGTTCGCGGCGGCGCGAAACGCCTGTTCCTGCGAAGCGGCGTTTGGTCGATTGGTCTATCACCGCCAGATGGATGGCGACGAATGAGGATAGTTTGGCGTGGTCGGTCACGGCTGAACTCCAGATAGCATTATTCAGTGCCCGATCGTCGATCGAGAAGAGTTGTGCTGCATGTCTGAGATTGGCGCCCGCCTAGCGCCGCGGGTCAGGATCGCTTGGCCGGTGGCCATTCGATCCTATGTTCGAAGCAATACCAGTTTGGCGCCGACCGTCCGTGGGCATAGCCGAACGCGTCTCACTTCATGCAGCAGGGAGGTTCGCACAGATGCTCGGCCAGGCTGCTTTCCGCTCTCTTGGTGGCGCCAACTTCGTCGCTCATGCTCAATACCCTCTGAGTAAACGGTTCTACAAATGTTCTCATTAAGGCAGAGAGTCAACGACCAGATTTGGGGAGGCTTTCCGCATAGCTCAAAAAGGGGAGCGCTGAATCGCGGAGCTCAATCGACCATTCGAAGCCGGTAGGTGGCTCGCAATTATCCCAACCACCAAACTCATTCATTTGCTGCCATCGACCCTTCTTGCCGTGTCGAAATTCCTCGCTATTCGATTTGTAGATTTTGAACCGATAGGGGCGCACGACGCGGACAAAGATTACGGATCCATCCTCCGGCATGTCGCCTTTTCGCCATGTGGTGCCGGGCATTTTGATAGCCTCCACCCAATCAATGCGGCTTTGGGGCTATCAGCACGACGCCGGCGCCAAGCTCAAACATTTCTGCCTCAGCATTGATCGAGAGATAGTGGTTTTCGGCCAGCTCGATCAACGCTGATGAGGCCTCTTCGGGCGACCATCCTGCTGCCTCGATCCTTTCGATCAAAAACTGGAATTCATCAGTGATCGCCTCCTGGCATTGCAGGTCACGATCGGGGTGAGATTTCGGGTGTCTAGGCCCGGCGATTTTCGGCATGGCGTTTCCTCCTGCAGAAGATGTTAGGGCGGTCATTTCTTTCTGCAAGGCTTGGCTAATTTAACCACTCGCCTTCGATCTTATCCAGCCGCGCCGATAGGCCTCGTCGGGCACGTCGCGCCACATGTCATCATCGGACCCGTTGACTCAATTTGCTTGAGCAAGCAGGAAGACGGCCACCAAGTAAACCTCACGAAGCTCGTCGACGCCCAGACGGTGACGCCGTACATGCAGGCCCACTACGGCACGGGTGACTGCCAGCCGGAAACGGAACCGACGCGAACCATCACGAAGGACCGTGATGGTCATGTCGAGGCGACCGTCACTGCGCCGCCGTTCACGCTAGGGTAGGCTGAGCGGGCTCGCGAGGTCGCCAATTTCATGCGGGCACACGGGCTTTCGGGACGATCGCGAGTTCGTCACGGTCGAGGTCTCGGGCGCTACCTTCGTCATCGTCGATATCGCCATGCGGATGCTGACGCCGCGGGAACTCTACAACGCACAGGGCCTTCCCACCGGATTGCGTCCTCGCCGGTGCCCATGACTATCAGGAAGATGGCTTGGGGTCGGTCTGGCGCTTGTTTTCCAAATCCGTGCAATGTCCTGTGTCGGCGACTCCGTGTCGCCCCCGGTCGCGTGCGCGCTGGTCTCCGGCCATTGCGCGGTACCTGGCAGTGCAGAAGGGCGCCGCATGAAAATCACCTACGCCGACCTCATTGAATAGGCCGAAGCACAAAAGCGCCAAAAGTTCACTGGTTGGATGACCAGGCTCGCGCTCCAAGTTCCCGCGCCCCGACGCTGAGATAGAAAACAAGATGCGGGACATCGCCATGCTCGACGCCGTCAGCAGCATCTTCAAGGCGAGGGCGGCTGCATGACGAAGCTATTTCAGGTGCTTCGGCGGCTTGTCATTTTCATCCGGATTCGGGTTGGGAATCTCGTCGGGAAGGACGTCAGGCTCGGGTTCCACGATCGGTGGCTGAGGCAGGTCCGGCGGCAGGCCTGGCGGCAGTTCTGGAGGGGGCGTCGGGATCGGTTCAGTAGGTATCGTGCTCATGGTGGTCTCCTTTCGGAGGCCAACTGATCCCGCGCCGTTCTTGTTCCGCAAGGGAGACGAAGCATGACGGTAATTGCATCCAACTACGCCCGGCTCGCGAACGATCTCTACCAGCCGGACCCATGGGTCACCGACGCGCTTCTCGAGCGTTTCCCTGTGGATGGTCTCGACGTTTGAGAGCTGGCGGCAGGAAACCACCTCATGGCCGATCTTCTGGCAGAGCAAGCCGGGTGGGTCAACACGTCTGACATAGCCACGTACGAACGCCAGCATGACGAGATTTTCGACTTCCTGAAGCCTCATGGGTCTTGGGCGATTTCGGACGCCGTCATCACCAACCCGGCCTACGGCAAGGGGAAGCGTGACGCCCGCCTTTTCGCCGATTATGCGCTGACCCGTTGCAAGGGAGCTGGTCGCTTTACTCGCGGCGACGCCTGGTGTCGCGGGCATCGTCAAAGCCGCCGACGGTCGCCCTCTCGCGATCGATATCATGGTCTTCAAGGTAAGGGCGGCCGAGGTCGACGCTGAGGTCGAGTTTGACCGCAGGTCACGGCTTGCGCGTCAGATTCTGCGCAAGAATACGAAGACAGATCCTCAGGGCGGCCGACGCCCTTTTCCATTCACTTGCTGTACGTGGTCTTCCCGCTTCTATTCTGGCCACTTGAGTTGTCCTCGGAGGTGAAGCCGCGGCTTCGTTGGGGGCCAGCTGCCAGTTTGATCTGGTAGGTTGCTTCCTCGCCGCGAGCGATGCCACTCCGGCGATAATGAACTTCATTGGTAGTCTCCTAGGTTCGAGCCACCCGCCAAGGATGCGGGAGTCTTGGCCTAGGACTATCGACGAACCAGTGACATACGGCAGGTGTCGTATTTCCACGGTTCAACGGTACGTGACACCTCGAAATGGTTACGAACTTGTTTGGAACACATTGGCCCCCTATATACCCGCCATCGGCATTGGTTATGAGCGCTGAAAGTTTCGCCGCTCGCAAATGCCTCATCGCTTTAGACTTTTGACCACGGATGTACTGGCACTGGTTGGTAAGCGATGATGAGGAAGGTCGGTGCGGTTTCGCCCCGGCCTTTTTTCTTGCATAAAGACGAGCTCTTCCGTTTCCTTGCTATTCGTGCGGAACCCTTGCGGCCCGTCGTCCGCGTGTCCGGTATTTTAGACACACGAACTGGAACGATTCCGCCGCAGGAAGCTTTCTCCCCTGCATTCATTTGCCAAGGAGAGAATTGATGAAATCGCTGTCTGATATTTTCGAACATACGCTGCAGGATGTTTATTTCGCTGAGAACGCCATCACTAGGGCGCTTCCAAAGGTCGCAAAGGCCGCGAATAACGCGGATCTCAAGAAGGCGGCCGAGGAGCATCTTTCGGAAACGAAAGAGCAGATCAAGAAGTTGGAGCAGGTCTTCAAGTCAATCGGCAAGACGGCATCCGGCGAAAAATGCGACGCCATCGAGGGTCTCATCAAGGAGGCCGACGGTTTGATGAAAGAGGCGGAAGGGACCGCGCTGGACGCGGGACTTCTAGCCGCTTGCCAAGCTGTCGAGCACTACGAGATCGCCCGCTATGGCTCGCTTCGTGAATGGGCCAAGGACCTCGGCCATGATGAGGCGCACAAGCTTCTTAGCGAGATCCTCGACCAGGAGAAAGCGACGAACAACAAGCTCACCAACTTGGCGGTCACATCGATTAACAAGACCTCGGCGCGTTCCAAGGCTGCATAGCAAAACAAGGGCGGCACTGACCGCCCTTTTTCCATTTCATATTCAGCGCCATTGGTAGTGGCGAGACCTTTTCCTCCCGCCGGAGAGGTGGATGAATCCGGTAACAATTTCCGCAGGCAGGGCAAATGGTAAGCCGCGTGCGAAGAACCGGGATCAATTCCCGGGTCTGCAATCAGATAGCCGCTTAGTCGGCAATAGAGCAAGAGTCGGAGCGACTATAGCTCCGGCCCCCGCCAGACGGTAAACAAGCTGGTGGGGCACCAATGAAATTAGCGGCTTCGGTCGCCTTTTTCCGCGCCGGCGACGTGAGTGAGCACGCAATTTCACGCAGGCAAATGCCCGAGGTGTCATAACGGCCGGCTCTTTCTCTTTCGCGAGAGCGAAACCGGAGATGTCTACGGACAATGCGAGGAGTGCGAGCAGGGTTATCGATCGCCAGAAGAAATCCAGGGCAAGAGCGGGTTTCTAACGCTACTCAACGATTCCGATGCCGAATGGGCGACCGAGGATGAAATATCTCGAAGTGTCTGCGCGAACTATCAGATTTTCGAGGCATAGCCTCAACAGTTACGACAAGCGCTAAGGAGCGGACACCCGATGATTGCCGCCTATGGAATATGGCGGCTCGACTGTTTCCAGTTCAGCGGGTGATTGGTGGTGTCGGGGCTGTCTCTGATCCGAAATCCTCTTTGAACGCCATGAGGCTAAGTACGATCCCAACGAGGATGCACAGCAGCACGATGAAGATGAGGCCGGATTTGTTCATCACTCATTTCAGGCTCAGAATGTGAGAAATTCGTGGCAGAAGGCGACCACCCACTGACCGCAGTCTCTTCGTTGGGTGATCGCCTTCATTTGCGTCACTGAGTTTGGGTATCAGACTGATTTGTCTGCGACGACCCTGTGAACATTGGCGTCGCAGGTCTAAATGCCCAGACCAGCAGGATGCTCATCGAGACGACGAACAGAGAGAAAACAAGACGATTTGACATGGCGCTTTCCTCCATAGTTGGAGCGCTGTGAATGCAGGTTCAGCATTCGTCGCCGTGTCAGGTCGAGTATTTCTGGCAAGGAGACGCGCAAGCGCCTTAATCGAGGCGTCGCGGTCCGTGCGGTACGGGCGGGTTTGAAGTGTCCTGTCGCCGCATGGCAACGTGGGAAGTGTACCACGTTCTTGCTTGCGAGCGCGTCAAATAATCAACTGCACGATGTGCGAAAAGGGCGTCATCGCCCATCTGCCGTTAGCATCCTTCGCAGTTCTGTAAATGATGAAGTCCCGACCGATGGTGAACTTCCCGTGCATAGTGATCTCGTTACCAGTTGAGAGCACGGCGCGAAGTTCGTTTGCATGACGGTTAGCAATTTCGTCACCGATCAAATCGGCCAAGACCTGGTCTAAAATCATCGGTTTTGAATCAGTCATTGGAAACCCCGAACTGTTGTGCAGATTTGCACTCTAACCGTTCAACCAGCGATTTCCATACGTCGGCGTAGAGCAGCCCGGTAGCTCGCCCGAAGCCGCCGTGCCGGACTACGGTGCCTTCATTTGGGAATGGTTCTGGAAACTCCGGCAGTCGCAGCCGCCGGGGCTCTCTGGGCCAGTACCGGTTTCGAACCTTGAGTTCATGGCTTGGTGCCAAACCACGGGAAATATGGTCTCTCGCGAGGAGCTGGCGATCCTCAAGGCGATGGACGCAAAGCTCTGCGCTGAGATCGAGAGGGAGACTGAGGCCATCAGAGCAAGAGAGACTGCAAACTAACTGGCGGACGGCCCCGCCTTGTTAGTCCTGGGTTTCTCTTTCAGTTCGGCGACGCGCATGCGGATATTTTCCAACAACTCACGCGCTTCCTTCTGGACAATCAACGCCTTCTCAATTGCCTCGTCGGAGCCATAGATGGCGATAGAACCCACAACACGGTCAACGTGTCGAAGCTGGGTTTCGGCTTTGCGTTCAATCTTCCGGAGTTCGGTGACGTTGGCCGCCGCGTCAGCGGAAGCCGCCAATGCGGCGATGATTTCCGGTTCATTGGAAACAAACTCCTCGCGCTGCTCCTCTTCTTTTTGGCGGCGCTTTTCACGCCGCTGCTCAGGTAACGATTGGTGTAGCGAGGGTAGACGGTTCATGTGCCGTAGAGCTTCAGTCTTCGCTATGTCGACAGTCTCATACGGTTCGGAAAAATACGGTTCGCGTCGATCGTTCGGGTCACCGATGGTGAATTTCCATCCACCATCGGACTCGAACACGGTCACGTCTTTGCCGTGGTAAATCTGCGTCGGGTTTCCCTTCTCGGAGGCGCCCCACTCCTGCAGAATAGGCTGCGGTTTTTTGTGAGCTATAGAAGGTCTCGACTTCTGAAATAGATAAACAGCAGCACCTGCTGCGACCAATAAGACCAACCAGAAAATGCCAGCCTCCATTCGTGTGCGTCACCTTCCATCAAAGTGAAACATGCGCGTTGACTAATGTCGAGTTTCTAATATCCGCCTGGGCGAGAATAGGCGCTTCGCCTACCGCACTTGTTCCCCGCGGCATCGTATTGCCAGCTATACTGGCAGTTGCCCCTATAGTAGGGCGTGTATCCGCCTCCACCACAGTCGTTGTTCGCACAGACCGCCACAGCGGTCCCAACAATCGCCACCGCGACGAGTGCTGCGGCCGCCTGATTTTGTTGCTGAACCATTTGGTTGCACTCGATGGGGCTAATGCCACGTCGCACTAGTTCATAGGTGAGATCTTGTGAAAAATTCAGGTCGGTGTTGGTGATGAAGGTTCGACAGAGAGCCGCTTTGCTCACGCGCGCTGGATCCTTGCGAAAGTCTGCTTGTGTGGTCGTACAACTCGCCAACGCGAGCGCCATCGCAGCGGCCGCAGCGAGCCGCTTCGTAATGTGGATATGCAAGATTTTTCCCCCAGTTCCCTAGGGGATCATGTCACAACTTGTCGAAGAGTCGAGTCGCCTACTTAAACTCTTCTTTGGTGCCGTCTTCGTAGACGACGCCCCGCACACAGGCGTATGCGGTGACTTCATCGTGTTTCAACTTTAACAGCCGTTCGAAAGTCGTCGGCCACTTCCTGATCGTTGTCGCGGATCCACCGCCCGCAATTTCTACGTCTCTATCGAAGGTGTCTGCGGCGACGTGTCCGCCGAGGACATCTTTAAACCCGAAATCAGCATCGAGCATTCGGATCGGCTTTTGAGCGCGGGAATTCACGGTCACCGTTACTTCAATGTTTCGATCTGACCACTCGTCAATCGAAAGAAGGTCGGCATTGCACGCTGCGAACGACAGCAGCACCGTATCGCGCAAACCTTCATTCGGCGCGCGCGCTATCCCAATCATAGCCCATCTGCCCGCTCCAACGGTTTCATGCCGCTGCGGTGATGATCGGCCATGCCATTTAACAAAGAGGAAAAGCACCATGGACAAGAACGTGTCCGCCGGCGCGGCTGTGCTGACGTGCGGCCATTCTTGTTGTGACAATGCGAAGTAACCGATCCACATCCTTTTCGATCTCGTCGCAGATTGCCTCATATTCGTTCAGGAGCGTGCTATCGGCGCCGGATGATCGGCGTAGTCGATCACGGAACATCGCCGCTTTCGCATATGCTCGGCACAGTTCTCGCAAAGCAGGGCTTCGGACCTCCGACAATTGCTGCCGGCGCTCTGGTAATTTGATCTTCAATCGAGAGCGGCCGATTTTCTCAAGGTCCATATGCTATTTCCAGATCTGCCTTACGTTAGATGTTCGCAGCAGTCGATCGACATCTCTTTCGATTTCAGCGAGGACGGCGTTCAAACCGTCGAGATCGACGTGGTCATGACGGAGCGCAACGATCAAGTCATCTCGGGCCATGGCGGCGAGTGCGTATTCTTCACATAACGCACGAAAGGCCGGGCTCCGTTGCGCTTCGATCATCGCTCGCAGCACTGGGAGCCGCATTTTCAATCGGGATCTGCCGATCCTTTCAAGGTCCATAACGGTCTCTCCTGACCTGGCCTTGCCGCCTATCAACTATCGCATGTTTCCCTGAAAATAAAAGAGGTTAGCACCATGACACGACGCATCAACGCGGCGGGCCTTGCGCTCGTCAAGCAGTGGGAAGGCCTGAAGACGAAAGCCTTCGAGACGTAGGCGGGATCTGGACCACTGGCTACGGCCATACAAGCGCGCCCGGTGCGCCTGCGATGACGCCGAACATGGTGATCACCGAGGCAAAGTCCGAAGAGATCCTGCGCGCCGATCTGGCCAAGTTAGAGGAGCGAACCGACGCTAAGCTCGAACATCTTGGTGTTGGCATTCATCGAGCGCGAAATGCACTTGCGGAGGGCGATCACGGTCTCACGGCGGATCTTCTGCGAGATTTCGGGGTAGGGTGCCCCGGGCCAGGTGATCCCAGAGCGCTGCGTTGCTTGGGGCTGGGGCGTCGCTCTGGGATCATTAGCGCCAATGGTGCGGTTGGCGCTCAACCAGCAATGGCAGGACCATTTAGATTCGGCAATGCAACTAGGACCTTTGTCTGCATGGATCGGACTTAAGTCCTAGGTTGTGCTGTCCGCCGCTGCATGCAGGATCCTACATCGCCCGATGCGAGTTGGCTGGTGGCGGCAGCTGCTTGTTGGCCTCCGTCCCTCCTGTCGGCTGCGGTGGGTTTATGGTTTCCAGACCTTCATAGTGGACAAGGAAAGGTGTCAACCTGCATTGGCAAGCGCTTGCATGTCTGCCACCTGTACGATCTTCAGCTTGTCGTCGGGTAGGGCGCGCTGCAGTGCGCGCGCTTCTTCCCACGGAGCCGCAAGCCATGTCGCGACCTCGTTCTTCGTCGTCAGAAGCACCGGCATCGCCTTTTGATGGATTGGCGCAACGACACCATTCGGTTCCGTCGTCAGGAATGCGTACAGGTCCAGCGTGACGAGCCCTTCCTTGATCTTGCGAACGCTGGTCCAATCCTTTACCCAGATGCCGGCGAAGAACATCAATGGGTCGTCGGCAGTGCTTGCGAACCACGCGTTTGGTGTGCGGCCGCCCTCGACCTTGCTTGCTGGATCCGGTTCGGCAAAGCGGGTTACGGGGACGACGCAGCGGTTTTCCACTCCCAGCCAACGCTTCCAGTGCTTACTGGATGTGTTGCGAACATTGGTGGTCCCGCCATCGGGCTCCATCTTCACCAGTTCCTCGAAGTCGACCTCTTTCCCTTTGGCGCGGAGCTTGTCGGCGCGCTTCTTCGCGCCCTCGAAAAGCGCCTGGCTTGAGGACGGCATACCCCAGCGCACCATCGCCAGTTCGCGGCGATCCTGGTTGTTGCGAATGATCGGCGCGAAGCGATCGGGGTAGATGTCAACGGACGGCTCGAGGTTGCCGACCAGGTCATGCGTGACCGATACGAAATCGCGGATCGCCTGCTGGTTCGTGGTCAAATTGTAGAGATTGCACATCGTCATTGCCCCTCAGAAAAAGTCGTCTTTCCATACTGGCTTGCGAACCGTCTTGATCCTGACCAGCTTCCGGATGCGGAGCTTCCCAGTGTCGGCTCCCCGTGGCAACTCGAAAACTGCCCGTAAATAATCCTTGTGATTGCATTTCTCGCAGCGAAAGTGCGGAGCGATCTCGTCAATCGGCACATCACCGCAAAGCTGCAGGAGATCGCGACAGCGGTAGCGATGCGTGATGCGGCAATACATGCAGTCGATCCTGACGATCTGGCCGGTCTCCTCGGCCTTTGTCAGGGTATGCATGCGCTGCCGACGGGTTAAGCCATTCTGTTCCGGCATGGTCGTCAGCCTGAAGCGCTTGCGCTTTCTATAACTGCGGCGGCCGGATCGCGGCTCGGGCGCCACCCGCGCGTAAAGCCCAAGCTCATCGAAATTTCGGCCAGTGCGAGCTGTTCGCGCAAATGCCTGCAGTCGGCCAATAGGGTCCGGATGGTGGCCTCGGCATCGCCATTGTGCCATGCGAGGGCCGCGGCGAGTTCGTCAGGCGTCTGATCGACATCGTCGGTCTGGGTGGTTTGCTGAGCGGCGGACATGGTTTCTCCTTGTCCGGGGGGCCTTCCCGGAGCGTTCGTCTTGTAGGTTTTAGGTTGGCGGCCGCATCGCCGGTGAAATTAGAACTTCTTGGCCGGTGGCTATTCAATCCGGTGTTCGAAGTAATACCGATTGGGCGCTACACTGCCGTGGACATAGCCGAATGCGCGCCACTTCGTGCAGCCGGAATGCTCGCAAAGGTGCTCGACCAGGCCGCTTTCTACTCTCTTTGTGGCGCCGATTTCGTCACTCATGCTGCCTGCTTTCCCGCTGTGATGTTCCTAATATGTTCTCGCGATCGCAAGAGTCAATGTCCCTACTTGGGGCGGTTGTTTTTTGATCGATCGCTAATATATTATACAACTCTAACTTTAGGAATTTGATGGCACGGGGGAGACATGCGCCATCAGCATGGCAGAGTTCCACAGCGACGGAGATCACTGCTACGAGATGCGCCGGCCCTGCTTGTCCTTGTAGGCGCCGCAGGCATCGCAGGCGTGACGTCGATCGAGGAGTGGATTTCAGACCCCTCGAAGCTGCTTTCGATGGTCGATCCCGGTTGCACTATCAAAGGCAATGTCAGCATCAATACCGGCGAGCGGATCTACCACGTGCCAGGTCAGGCGCTTTATTCAGAGACCGTGATCAATTCGCATTACGGAGAACGGTGGTTCTGCAGTGAGGCCGAAGCGCGGGCCGCTGGATGGCGAAAAGCACGGCGTTAGCCCTGAGGTGTCACCAAGCGTTGAGAGCTCAACGACACGCCGAACGGACGGCTCAGATCTGCTTGAGAGACCCGAGCTGTCTGTTTCATGTCTGCGGCTTGGCGCTGCTAGCGAAGCCACTCATTCCAGCGTTGCAGCAGTTGCGCCGCATTGGCGTTGATCCACTCTGAATCGGGGACAACCATATAATCCCGGACCTCATCTGCATGCGGCATCGTCTTGCGCACGTCTTCCGACATCAAGGCGATCGCCTCGGTGCTTGGCGGCGTACACGACAGCAATTGGCACGCCTTTGCCTGCGCCTCCGGCGAATTCAGCCAAAAAGCCATCAGCTTCAGCGCGTTCTCACGGTTGCCAGCACCCCTGACAAGCGCAATTCGGTCTCCAACCAAAAACGATGCCTTGTAGGACCAGGCGATCGGTAACCCTTCGTTCTGCATCGCCTTTGCGCGCGTCAGCCATATCTGTCCAACTGAATAGTCGCCATTGCGAAACCCTTGCACACTCTGGTCGCCGGTCTTCCACCACACCGAAACTGCGGGCCGGATCTCGTCGAGTTTTCTTAACGCGCGCTCGACGTCAAGCGGAAACAGCTCCTCACGGCTGACACCATCGGCAAGCAATGCCGCTGCCATCACACGCCATGGATCATCGAAGTTCGGAAAAGCACGCTCACCCGGAAACGTCTTGCTGTCCCACATATCGGCCCAGGTCTGCGGCGTCGGATTTCCTTCGCCAGTTCGATAGGCGAGCAATGTGGCTGTCGATTGCAAAAGCGCACCGCCGGCCGCACAGGCGTTGGCACCGAGATCCCTCCGTCCGGCGAACTGTTTGCAGAAATCCGTCAGGTCTTCGGTGACCGCCTTGTGTGCCTTGGATGCCGCCTGGATTTCACCATCGAGATAGAGATCCCAGGTGACATTTCCAGTTTTCACCATTGCCGCGACCTTGGCGCGCATTTCCGCGTTTGTCGCAACGACAGTTACGACCCTTATCCCGGTCGACTTCGTGAAGGGATCGAACCAGGCCTCCTTCAGCGCGCGGTCGTAGGCACCGCCCGTCGAAGCGATGACCACCTGCTCTGCTGCAAGCGATACGGAGGACCAGGTTAGCAGAGGCAAGACGCAGGCAAGCACTATCCGGTGTATTCTAGTCCAACGCAGCGGAATCGAAATCATGGCTGTTTTCCTTTGTAGGATTAGCAGGGAAATGGAAAGCGTCGCTGTGATCAGTTTCGCTTTTGGGCATTGGCCAAATGAATGGCGCCCATCAACATGAGGGAAATGGCCACCAGCACTGTCGAGACCGCGGCGATGACCGGCGTGAGGTTGAAGTCGATATCTTCGAACATCTTTCGTCCGATCGACTTGCCGCCAATATCCGAGATGAAGAACGCGACCGTCGCTTCATCGAACGAAGCCAGAAAAGCGAACACAGCCCCTGCCGCCACACCCGGTGCAATATTGGGCAAGACCACAAGGACGAAGGCCTGAAGCCTGTTGGCCCCGCAGTTCAATGCTGCCAGTTCCAGCGCGGGGTCGAAACGTTGCAGCGCCGCCGTCACCGTGATCATCACGTAAGGTGTGGCAAGCACGGTATGGGCGATGAGAAAGCCGAAGAAGTTGCCCGTAAGCTGCAGCGGCGAGAACACCAGATATAGTGCGACCCCAAGGACAATGTGCGGCACGATCATCGGCCCAAGCGCAAGAGCCTGAAGCGCCGATCTGAAGGGGAGGCGCCCTCTCACGATCGCCAGCGCGGCCATCGTGCCAGTAATCGTGGCCGTCGCAGTCGTAGCAAGCGCGATCTTGAGGCTGAACCAGGTTGCCGCCATCCAGTCCGGGTCACTGAAATAGGCACGGTACCATTTGAGGCTCAACCCGCTCGGAGGAAACTCAATATAGTCCTTTTCGCTGAGTGACATGGGGATGACGATGAGCGTTGGCAGCAGCAAGAAGAAAAGGACGCAACCGATCACGACAGCCAGAGTGATCATGCCGACGGTCTTGGCAAAGACGTGGAAGGCTGACGCGGCGTAATGGTCGCGAACCAGGGACAGACGATTTGGCGAACGTGCGAGATCAATGGACACTGTGCAATCCCTTGCTGAGCGAGAGCGTCTTTCGAAACAGGAAGACGAAGATGAGCGTCACGGTTAAAAGCACCGACGAAAGCGCTGCGGCGAACGGCCAGTCGAGCAGAACAGTCGTCTGCTGTCCGATCAACGTTGCCATCAGCATAGATCCCGGGCCGCCGACCAACGCCGGCGTGATGTAAAAGCCCAGGGCAAGGACAAAGCACAGGACGCTGCCCGCAAAGACACCCGGCAGGCTAAGCGGCAAGGTGACACTGATGAATGCGCGAAACGCTCCAGCACCAAGATTGCGCGCTGCCCTGACATAGTCGGGCGGCAAGGTCCGCAATGTCGAATAGATTGGCAGGATCATGAACGGCATCAACACATGCGTCATTGCCACAATGACCGCGCCCTGCGTGTAGATCAGCTTCAGCGGTCCGTCGGTGATACCGACATCCGCCAAAAGTGTATTCACGATGCCATTGCGCTGGAGAAGAACCACCCACGCGTAGGACCTGACCAGAACCGATGTCCACAAGGGTATGAAGACGCAGGCCGCAACCACCATGGCAACGCCATGTCGCAACCGCGCCATCAGATAGGCGACGGGAAAGCCGAGAAGCAGGCTTGCAATCGTCACAACGAATGCAACCTTCACCGTGCTCGCCAACACGCCGAGATAGAGCGGCTCGGCAACAAGCCGCCGATAGTGATCAAGGCTTCCGCCCTCAAAACTCAGCGCAACCAGCCGGGTGACGGGATAGACGAACCCGAGGACCAGTGCGGCGACAAGTGGCGTCACCAAGCAGACCGAAACGCTACGCGAATAAAACCGTGCGGATGCCTCAGTCGATCGTGGCTGGCGTGCGGCCATGGCCTGCGAAACTTCGGAAAGGCCGCTCATGCCGCATGCCTTTCCGTTTCTGGAAACAAGTGAATGGCTCCATCATCGAGCAGAAGGTCAACCTGATCTCGCTCGTGAAATGGCAATCCTCCATCGGCCGGCAGCTGTATCTGCAACACAACGTCCGGGCGGCTTTCCAGCCGTACCATGACAATATGGACAGAGCCCACAAAGACACAGGTCTCCACGACAGCCGCAAGGCAGCCCGCACCACCTTCACCACACCTGGCAACCCGAACCCGCTCCGGGCGTATCGCAAGCTTTACTGTTTGCCCGGCCGATGGGCCGACATTTCGCGGACCTTGTGAACGAATGGAAAGAACAGTGTCGTCGGAAAGACGCACCACGGCCGTGCCACCTGCGTTCTCGAGGCAACTGCCTTCGATGAAGTTCATGCGACCGATAAAATCGGCAACAAATGCGGAATTCGGATGCCGATAGAGTTCTGTGGGAGGACCGAATTGCATCAACTCGCCGCCGGCCATAACCGCAACGCGGTCTGACATGGTCAGGGCCTCGTCCTGATCATGCGTCACATAGACAACCGTAGCGCCCAGCCGCTCTTGCAGGCGCTTGATTTCGAACTGCATCGCCTCTCGCAGCTTCTTGTCCAGCGCACCCAATGGTTCATCCATCAACAGAACAGGCGGCTCGAATGCCAGCGCTCGGGCTAATGCAACGCGCTGCTGTTGGCCGCCGGACAATTGTTGGGGGTAGCGCTCCCCATAACTTGAGAGCTGCACGAGTTCGAGCATCTCCTCGACCCGTGTGGCAATCCGCGTCTTGTTCGATCGGCCCCGCATCCGCAACGGAAATGCGATGTTTTGATGCACCGTCAGATGCGGAAAAAGAGCGTACTTTTGAAACACCATGCCGATGCCACGCCGGTTGGGAGCAACATGCGTTACATCTCGTCCTCCAATGACGATCTTGCCGGCGCTCGGTCCCTCAAATCCCGCGATCATGTTGAGCGCGGTTGTCTTGCCGGAACCGGAAGGACCGACAAGCGAAACAAACTCACCGGCACTGATTTCAAGCGACAGGCTCGTGACGGCCCTAACACTGCCAAACTGCTTTTCGAGCCCAACAAGCGATAAATATTGACCAATCAATTCTGACTTTCCTTTCAACTGTTCCGGTGACGCTCTGTGGCGTCTAACCTCTGAAGGGCCCGTTTGACGGCCCCGTACCAACAATCCCATCGGGCGACCCGCAGGCGCAGCCAGGGCAAATCAACGGCGATGAAAAAATCCGCGCCAACCTGGCAGGCGGCACCCGTGACGATAATCAAGAAAGCTGCTAGGACTCGTTGATGCGACAAAAGCTTTGCAGAACTTTCATATTTCATTTTTGTTGCATCAAAAATTTGCATTGTCAACTGAGTGAGAGGTTTGAATGGCGGTCCATGTGAGCGAGTTGGCCAATATTGATCGTGCGGCGGAGAACCTTGGCGATGCGGCGTATCGCCAGATGAAGGAGCGGATTATCCGTGGCGTCTACCGTCCGGGGCATAAGTTGACGGTGAGAGCGGTTGCGCAGGACTTAGATGTCAGTACTACTCCTGCGCGTGACGCCATCAATCGGCTGGCAAGCGAAGCGGCGCTCGTCTATGCCGGCCCAAAGACGGTCGTCGTGCCTGTCCTTGATGCAAAAGCCCTGCAGGAGATCACGCTTATTCGGTTGGCGCTCGAGGGGTTGGCTGCGCAGCAGGCCGCCGAACATGTTGTCCCGCAGGACGTGCAGGCCCTTAGGTCTCTGCAAAAACAAATTAATTCAGCACTTGACGCTGGGCAGTACGCAGATGCCCTGTGGCACAACAAGGAGTTCCATTTCGCGATCTTCCGGCTGGCAAAATTGCCGCACCTTGTTTCGATGATCGAAACCCTTTGGTTGCGGATCGGCCCCTCCCTGCACGATCTCTACCCAGAATTTGCAAAGGAGCGGTTTGGCGTTCACAACCATGAGGTTGCGATGGAGGCGCTCGAGGAGCGCGATGGTGCAGCCGTCCGGGCTGCAATGGAGAATGATATTCGCGACGGCTATCGGCGTCTGAGGCGAGCCTGTCGCGAAAGGGCGATTGGCTCGGCGCAATAGAGAATTTGTTGCATGGACTTGACTGTTGGATTTTTTGTTGCAACAAAAGTGTAAAGCTCGTACAAACGACGAGCCGAATTTGTTGCTCAGAAAGCCCAAGCCATGTCAGTTCAAGGAATTCATGCCGCGCAGGCCTCGCCTGCACGGACTAAATCGACACGTCTATTCCGTCGCGCAGTGCCGGTTTTCCCCGGTGGTGTGACCCGCGCCACGGTGGAGAAAGATCCTATCCCGTTTTACGTCGCGTACGGGGAGGGCGCCTATCTGGTTGACGTCGATGGCAATCGTCTCCTCGACCTCAACAATAACTTTACGACCCTTATTCATGGACACGGCTTCGAGCCGGTCCGTCAGGCTGCAAGCGATCTTATGCGGACGGGAACGTGCTTTGCCAACCCGACGCAACACGAGATCGGGCTTGCCGAGTTGCTTGTTGATCGTATCCCGGCCATCGAACAAGTGCGCTTCGTCAACAGCGGCACCGAAGCGGTGATGTTCGCAATCAAAGCCGCCCGCGCATTCACGGGCCGACCTGGAATTGTCAGGGTCGAAGGGGCCTATCACGGCGCTTATGATTGGGCCGAGGCCGGGCAGGCGGTGGCCTCAAACCCAGACGATCGGGCAGCAATCCCACGGGCAATACCTGCCTACCATGGCACTCCTGTAAGTGTCGCCGATGACGTCCATCTCATTCGCTTCAACGACGTGGACGGACTTGAGCAACGCCTACACGCCTTGCGTGACCGTGTCGCCTGCCTGTTGATCGATCCGATGCCCAGCCGCGCCGGTCTTCTTCATCCCAATGCCACCTTCATCGAGGCACTGAGTTCGGCTGCACGCAAGCATGGCATTCTCATCATCGCCGATGAGGTTCTCAATCTCAGGCAGGGCTACGCAGGAGCCTCGCCGCGCTACGGGCTCACCCCCGATCTCGTCACGGCCGGCAAAATCATCGGTGGTGGGTTCCCGATCGGCGCGATCGGTGGACGTGAAGAGATCATGCGGGTTTTCGGTACACAGGTGAACAAGCCTCTGCTGCTGCAGGGCGGCACATTTTCCGCCAATCCCGTCTCCATGGTCGCCGGTCGCGTCGCCATGGAAGCAATGACACATGATAGCTTCAATCACCTGGAGGCGCTTGGAGAACGGCTGCGTGACGGCCTTCGAAGCAGCATCAGCCGCGTTGACGCGCCATTCTCTGTCACCGGCGCAGCTTCGCTGTTTCGAATACACCCCAAAACCAATGCACCAACCGAGTTTCGAGAAGCTTTGCTGAGCGATGCGGAAGGCCTCGTGATGAGGGGACTTGCACGGCATTTCCTTCAACGCGGCATCCTCCTTCCCCATGGCGCCGCAGCCAGCCTTTCGACACCAATGACCAACAGCGACATCGACCTCATCCTCGCTGCCTTCGATGATTTCCTGAGTGTTCACGCCGCCAACGAGAGGGCGCAATCATGACCAATGCCGCAACTGAAACTGTCGCCGAGCGCATTGCCCACATCCTTTGCCGCCACCAGGTGGAAGTCATCTTCGCCCAGAGCCTTCCCTCGGCAGTTATTCTCGCAGCGGAGGCGGCTGGCATCAAACAGATCGCCTATAGGCAAGAAAACATGGGCGGGGCGATGGCCGACGGATATGCCCGCATATCAGGCAAAGTCGCTGTGGTTGCCGCCCAGAACGGTCCTGCCGCGACACTTCTTGTCCCGCCTCTTGCGGAAGCCTTAAAGGCGAGTGTTCCGATCGTTGCGCTCGTTCAGGATGTCGAACGCGACCAAACAGACAGAAACGCATTCCAGGATTTCGACCAGATCGCGCTCTTTCAATCCTGCGCCAAATGGGTCCGGCGCGTTCAAGTCCCAGACCGGATTGACGACTATATCGACGCCGCCTTTACCGCAGCTGCATCCGGCCGCCCGGGGCCAGCAGTCTTGCTCCTACCTGCCGATCTGTTGCGCGCGCCGGCTCAGCCGGCCACCCTTCCGAGATCAAAATGCCTCGGCCGATGGCCACTTGATCGCACGCGTCCCTCTGAAGAAGCCCTCGATGAGGTGGCACGGCGAATTGCATCGGCGAAGGCGCCTATCATCGTTGCAGGTGGCGGCGTGCATGGCTCAGGCGCCGCAGAAGAGCTGACAGCTTTGCAGCATGAAGCAAGCCTGCCGGTGATAACCACCAATATGGGCAAGGGGGTGGTCGATGAGTTTCATCCATTGTCTGCCGGTGTCCTTGGATCATTGACCGGCCCACGCTCGCTCGGACGTCACTCGCTGCCTTTGATTGAAGAAGCTGATCTTGTCCTTCTGGTCGGTACGCGAACCAATCAAAATGGAACGGACAACTGGCGCCAAATTCCAACCTCTGCGACAATCGTACATATCGATGTCGATCCGGCAGAGATCGGACGGAATTATGAGGCAATCCGCCTCGTTGGCGACGCCGCGGAAACACTTTCGGCCCTTCGGGAAGCACTTGGTCGCGTCGACCTTACGCGTCGCAATAATGATCGTGCGCGATTGGAGGAGCGCATCAACGGCTTCTGGACCGCGTTCGAAAGTGATCGTTTAGACGTTGCAACCGCGACTTCCGGGCCCATCCGTCCGGAAAGAGTGATGGCCGAGCTTCAGTCCCTACTGACCGCTGACATGATGGTCGTCGCCGATGCCTCCTATTCCTCGATGTGGGTTGTCGGGCAGTTGCGTGCACCAGGCGTCATGCGGTTTATCACGCCTCGCGGTCTCGCAGGACTTGGTTGGGGTGTGCCGCTCGCGATCGGGGCTAAGGCTGCCCGTCCACAAAGCCCTGTCGTTGCTCTCGTTGGCGATGGCGGCTTCGCCCATAGTTGGGCGGAGCTCGAAACCATGGTGCGCATGCAACTTCCCGTTCTCATCATCGTTTTGAACAACGGCATCCTTGGTTTCCAAAGGGATGCGGAGACCGTGAAATTCGGCAGATACACGACGGCATGCCATTTCGCCGACGTCGACCATGTGCAGATCGCCAAGGCTTGCGGCTGCCCCGCGGTCCGCGTTGAAGATCCTTGTGATCTGGCCGATCTGCTCAAAAGCAGCATCAATGCTGAGGGACCAATGTTGATTGAGGTCATGACAGACCCGGAAGCACATCCTCCTCTTTCTCTCTTTGCCAATATGGATGCGGCAGCATGACAAATCGCCAAACGGAAAGGATCGCCGTGGTGACCGGCGGCACGACAGGTATTGGGCTGGCAACAGCCCAATACCTTCTCGCACGCGGCCACCGGGTTGCGATCTTCGGTCAAAACGAAGGGCATGTGCGAAACGCCAAGGACGATCTTACCCGTGAATTTGGTGCTGAGCGCCTGTTCGCGCGCACCGTTGATCTCGTGCAACCACCTCAGATCACCGCATTCTTTCGTGAGCTCGAGCAAAGCTGGGGAAGTGCTGGTGTTCTCGTTTGCAATGCCGGGGTCTCGCCGAAGGGTGTCGACGGTCCGTCCCCCTTCGATGAGGTCGACCTTAAAGAGTGGAACTCAGTTCTTTCGGTCAATCTAACCGGTGCAATGTTGTGCTGCCAGGCGGTGTTGCCAGGCATGGTCCGGCATGGATTCGGACGCATCGTGTTCGTTGGTTCGATCGCCGGGCGAACGCTTCCCCGCATCGCCGGTAGCGCTTACGTAACCTCTAAGGCAGCAATGGCTGGTCTCGCG
>NZ_JACVAN010000029.1:0-79965 GCF_014851895.1 Ensifer sp. ENS11
GCGGATCGCCTGGTTTGGCTCGGCCCAGCTTGCCGCCTTCTGTGGGCGATGCTTTGCCTGTCTTCTCGTGCAATGTGATGATCGGCTGAACCAGCCTGATCTCCTTGATGTGCAAGCGATCCGACCAGAGGGAGGAGAGTGTCACCGAGCCCGCAACCTCTCCGATTTCCGCTGCGACGCCCGCCTCTTCGCTCGATAGCACGACAGTTTCGGCAACCACCGCCACATGCGGGAATACGGACAGCCTGACGGGGCCTTGCAAGGCAATTGAGCTGCCTGTTGCAGTCGAGAGCTTTCGGCTGAGTTCGGCGCGCATCCAATCGCTCGAAACGAAGCTGGGCAAGACGAGGATGGAGGCGGCAATGAGCGCACCGAACGCGAGAAGGCCAAGGAAGAATCGCATTATATGTCCCCGTCGCGAATACAACTGATTCGTTATCGTTTTCCGGGGTGAAAAGATTTGCAACTGCCGGTGGACTTGTCCGGTACAATGGAGCAAGTGATCTGAGTTGTAAGCGATATGGCAGGGAAGGTGGCAGCGCGCCGCACGCCATGTCGGACGCGACCGCGAGGCGGCATGGAGGCGGCCGTCTCTTTCCTGACGCTCTGACTCCGAGTTGTTCTTAGGTCGAAACAAAGCGACCGAGCTCGCAGTTCGGGACTCTTGTCAACACGCGAACGTTCGTCGAACGCGAACGTACCCGATCTCGCGTGGGATCCTCATTGCACAACTGTCGGGGCTGTGAACGTATAGCCCACCCCATAGACCACCTTTATCGGCACGTGCAGGTTGGTCTGCTCGCCTATTTTTCGGCGAAGGCGACTGACGACAGCATCCAGATGCCGGTTATCGAAATGGGTTCTGGGGCGGGCAATGGTCTCCGCCAGTTCCTCGCGTCCGCAGATGCCACCGTCATATTTGCAGAGCGTGCTGACGAGCGCGAACTCGGTTGCCGTTAGCTTGAGTGAGCGTTGGTTGGGCGCAGTGAGAGTCCAGTTTCTGCTGTCCAATGCCCATTTGCCTGCCGCGCCGTCCGCTAAATCACCTTGATCACCTGTTCGCCGCAGTAGGCTACGGATCGCTGCTTCGATCTCCCGCAAGGTGCTGTGCTTGACGAGGTAAATGTCGGCTCCACTTTCAAAGCCGCGAATGCGGTCGTCACCGTCGCCAAGAGCTGTAAGCATGATGATGCCGCAGCGATGGGCCTCACGGATTTCGCTGGCCAGGTCGAAACCATTGCCATCAGGCAACCCGACATCGAGGATGATGACATCGGGCGGCTCATCATTTGCCAGTGTCTGGCGCAAGCCTTCTGCTGTCGCAGTTCCTTCGGCCGTGAAACCGCACAATCCCAGAAAATCAACCAGATCCCTGCGCAGTCGCTGTTCGTCCTCGACGATCAAAATGCGGGTCAAGCCATTATCTCCTCTTGCAGGGCGGGCTCTGTCGTTCCGCTCAAGACAGGCACACGCGCCACAGCCGCCGTTCCCCCTCCTTCACGGGGTAGCAGCTCCAATGTGCCGCCATGATAGGCCAGAAGCTTACGGGAAGAGTAAAGGCCAAGCCCGGTCCCGCTTCCGGCCTTGGCGTTGGAGGCTCGGAAGAAGCGGCGACCAATTTTGTGTGCCTCAGCTTTCGGTATGCCGATACCGCGATCACACACTTGGATAACGACGAAGCCACTTGCCGACAGGGTATCAATATGAATGGGCTGGTTCTCGGGCGAATATTTGAAGGCGTTGTCGATGAGATTGATGACGACGGTTGCCAGCATATCGGGATCGACGAAAACCGAAGTTGCTTCCCCGTACGTTCTGAAATGCAATCGTTCCCCGCGCCCGGTCATTTCGAAATGGAACTGCACGTCGGCCATCAGAGATCCGATCTGCATCGATTGCGGTCGAAAGCCATTGTCTCGGTCGTTCGTCATGAAGCGATCAATAAGGGAGAACAGCCGGTCTAGCGCCTCGCCGATCCCGGTAAGCCGTTCCTTTGTTGCTTCACGCGATCTGTCACCGACGAGACCGATCATGTCGGCCGCATTACGGATGACCGCCAGAGGAGTACGAAACTCGTGACTAACAATGCGCATGAAGTCCGCCTGCTCCTCACGAAGCGCGCGTTCGGTTTCAAGGCTGGTATTCAATTGGTTTTCAAGGTTTCTGCGTTCCACCACTTCCCGTAACAAAGCGTCGTTCTTCTCGCGTAGGGCCGCTGATAGTCGCGAACTGACCATGAAGAGGAGGCAGGCAAACAGAGCGATCAGAAACAGAACGCCCTGCAACAGGTACCAGGCGTTGCGATTGTCGAGAACCGTGATGTCTTGGGCGGCGGCCGGGTTCCAGTACTCGATGGCGCTGTGAATTATACTGGCTGCGATATATTCGGCCAATACCGCAATGGTCATCCATCGCAAAAGCCAAGGCTGTGTCCGGTCACGCAGCAGCGCCACGGACATTACGGACATCATGATGATCGTGAAGAGGGTCGATGAGTGGATGCGGATGGCAAGGTTGCCCGGATCGACGGCGAGGGCGATGCTCCAGGCCACGACCTGAAAAATCAGCAGCGAAATACCGATCCAGGTGTAGCGCGGTTGACCCAGGAAGCGCGCCAGTCCTTCGGCGAGCAGGACCAGACCGAGTTTTATTACAGTATTGTGCAGCACGATGGACCATGCTGCAGGCTGCTCGCCTCTCAAGATCATCAAGAGAAGCCCTATGGCAATGGCGGTAAACCCCGCAGCAAGAAACTTGAGCTCGTAGAGATGGCGCCAAACCAGCCAGACAAAGATCCAGACGACCGCCTGCAGGCTAGCAGTCGCCAGATTGACGACCAGGACTGTCTTGAGGTCAAGCATTCTTGAGCATTTGTACGGTGTCCCCCTGCTGCTGCAAGTCACGCGATCATGCAACCTATAGCTGGCAGGAGTCGAACGCAGGCGCAAGAACAATCAAGTGACGTAAGAATTTACAAGAGTTCAGCCGAATTGATCGATTTTCATCGATCGACAAATCCCAAGAGCGCTCTGCAGAGCGTCGCATGCAGGATTTGGTCAGAATTGAATCGTTTTGTTCGGTTGAATCTCCGCTGTTTGCCGCTTTATCGTTCGCGTGGTTGTGGCCTTGCAATTCTGGTTGAAGGAAGTCGCGTCGAGGATTTCGCGCAGATTGCGCATGCGACGAAGCTTGTCTCAGGGTCGGCAGGTCTTGTTCGCTTCACTTTTGGGGGCTCATCGCATGAAGCATGTCGTACGCACCGGGAAGACCGGGCAGGGATCGTCGCTCCCGTCATCCAGGCGCAGCGACCAGGCCGCAGTCCTGTCCGACCGAAACGCATCGCGTTTAGTGATAGTGTTGGCCTTGGGTCTCGGCGGCGCAACCGTGGCCGGCAATGCGTACGCAGGCTGCACCGGGTCCGCGACCCAGACAATCGGCCAGGTCGACTATGGATATACGTGGTCCGCCTGCTGGGGCGACAGTGGTGTCGATCACAACGACGAGAAGGACGGTGACCCAGGAGCGAATATAACGATCAAGACGCAGGCCTCGTACACGGCCGGCGCAAGCCTCCCTTACACAGTGCCGTGGGAATCCGTCGGCGGCGTCATCATGACATATACAATGGGTGGCGCTGGCGTCGACGAGGGAAGCGCCGGCGCCGGGGGTTCAGTGACGATCACCAATTACGGCCCCATAACCCTGACGAGCTCGACAGATCCAGGCTCGATCGGCAGCTTGATTTCGGTAACGAGCTTCGGCGGCGACGGGGATGGGGATAACGACAACTACAAAACCAGCGGCGGGGCCGGTGGGGCGGGAGGCGCGATAACGATCACCAACTATGGGGCGCTGGCCGTAGAATCGCTCAACTCGAATACGGCCAGAGGTATGACCGGCATCTTTGCCGTGAGCAAGGGCGGCAGCGGCGGCGAACAGAACAGCGGTGCGGCGGGCGACCAAGTGGGTGGCAACGGCGGCAGCGGCGGCACCATCAACATCACCAACACCGGACAGGTGAATCTCGGCAGCGGGACCAACCCGCTGAGCGGACTGGACTATGTCTGGGGCCTTGCCGCCGAATCCACCGGCCAAGCAGGCGGCCACGACAACGGTGCGGGCGGCGCGGGCGGCTTCATCGATATCGCAAACGGTTCCTCCGGCAATACAGCCGCCGGCGCGATCGGTATCTACTCGAACGACGCCGACAGCGTGCGCGGCATCTATGCGCTGAGCCAGGGCAGCAGCGGCACGGCTTCGCAAGACAGCTCCGATGAAGGCGGTACCGGGGGAGGTGGCTCGGTCATAAATGTCGACACATATGCCGACATGAAAATCGTCGCCACCGGCGAGGTGAATGACCTGTCAGGTGGAGTCGTTGCCGTTACCCAGGGTGGTGATGGCGGCGACGGCTGGAGCTCGAACGTCGCGGGCGCCGGTGGCGAGGGCGGCAGGCCCGAAAGTGGAATAGCCGCGACGACCGTGACGGTCCATTCAGGCACCATTTCGACCCAAGGCGACTATCTTGGTGGCGTGATCGCATTGAGTCAGGGTGGCCGCGGTGGCGACGGCCAGGCCGGCGAGAAGGACAGCTCTGGCGGCGGCGGCGGAAATGGTGGTCAGATCCAGTTGAACCTATCCGGCGGCAGCGTTGAGACGGAGGGCAGCTACGCCTATGGCTTGCTGGGCCAGAGCATTGGCGGCCAGGGTGGCAATGGCGGCGACGACACCGCCGTTGTCGGCACGAGCGGCGGGGGCGGCTATGGCGGCAATGCCGGCAGTGTAGGCCTCTTTTCGAGCGGGGCTTCGAAGATCACGACGAGCGGTGATTACTCGGCCGCCATTACTCTGCATTCCATCGGCGGCGGTGGCGGCACCGGCGGCAACTTCACCGACGTGCTCGGGGGTGGCGCGGGCAATGGCGGCAATGGTGGCAATGGAAACACGGCTATCGTCAACAACAACGCGGCGATCGCCACCTCGGGCGGGCATTCCTATGGCATCCTGGTGCAGTCGATCGGCGGCAGCGGGGGCACTGGTGGCATCGCCGACGGGCTGGCGCTCGAGCTGGGCGGCGATGGTGGCGACGGCGGGGAGGCCGAGACGGCCAGCGTCCAGAATTCCGGCGCGATCACCACCTCCGGCTATTCGGCGCACGGCATCATTGCGCAGTCGATCAGCGGCGGCGGCGGCGCCGCCGGTATGGCGGGCGGTATCCTTTCGATCGGCGGTTCCGGCGGCAGCGGCAACTATGCCAGCACTGCCGAGGTTCAGAGCTCGGGCGCCATCAGCACGGCCGGCGACGCGGCGATCGGCATCATGGCACAGTCGATCGGCGGCGGCGGTGGTTCGGGCGGCGGTGCGAAGGGCATCGCGACCGTCGGAGGTTCGGGCGGGGCTGGCGGCTCCGGCAGCCATGCAAACGTATTGCTGACTGGCGGCTCGGTCACCACGCAGGGTGAGATGTCACACGCGATCATGGCGCAATCGGTCGGCGGCGGCGGCGGCAATGGCGGCAATGTGATCGACCTGTCGGTCGGTGTTCCGGCACTGGGTGTCGGCGGCACCGCCTCGGGCGGTGGTAGCGGCGGATGGGTCTGCGTCACCAATGAAAATTCCAGCGGCGATTGTTCTACAGGCTCTGGAACGCCGCAGGCAGTTGCCATCGCGACAGAAGGCTCCGGTGCGCTCGGCATACTCGCGCAATCGATCGGCGGCGGCGGCGGTAATGGCGGCAACGCCACGGGCGGCGATGCCGGGCTCGGCAGCTTCCAGATCGGCGGCGGCGGTGGTGGCGGCGGCTACGCAAACACCGTGACCGTCGGCTTCCAGGGACTGAACCTGACGACCCAAGGCTCGCACGCCGCGGGCATCGTGGCGCAGTCGATCGGCGGCGGCGGCGGCACCGGCGGTTCCGCCAGTTCCTATTCCGCAGGTATCGGCTTCACGGCGTCGGTGGCTGTCGGCGGCACCGGTGGTTCCGGCGGCGCCGGCGGCGAGGTCTCCGTGGGCCTGACCGACAGCAGCATCAAGACCGGCCAGGGCGGCGGCGATGTGACCGACGCGATTGGCGTGCTCGCGCAGTCGATCGGCGGCGGTGGCGGCAGCGGCGGCTCCTCGGTTGCCGATGCGCTCACCGTGGCAGTGCCGACCGGCGAAGACGTCTCCCTGGCGATGAGCGTCTCCACGGCCGTCGGCGGTAGCGGCGGATCAGGCGGGACTGCCGAGGAAGTGTCGCTGACGCTGGACGGCAGCTCCGCGGTCTCCACGAAAGGTGCTTCGTCGCATGGCCTTGTGGCGCAATCGATCGGCGGCGGCGGCGGCAATGGCGGCAGTGCATCGTCGATGGCCGCGACCGTCGGCACGGTGGACACCGTCAGCGCCGACGTCGGTGTCTCGGTCGGCGGCTCCGGCGGCAGCGGCGGCAATGGCGGTATCGTCAAGGTCGATCTAAACGACAGCGCCTCGGTAACGACGGCCGACGATTATGCCAATGCGATCGTGGTGCAGTCGATCGGTGGCGGCGGCGGCAATGGCGGCGTCGGCAGCGTCAACAGCAAGCAGATCGGTAGCGGCTTCAACCTGGCGGCAAATGTCGGGGTCGGCGGCTCAGGCAGCGGCGGCGCCAGCGGTGGAAACACGACTGTGGACCTCGAGAGCGGCACCAGCTTGCAGACTAGCGGGTCCGGTGCTCGCGGCGTGCTCGTTCAGTCAATCGGGGGCGGCGGCGGTACTTCGCAAGGTGTCAGCGTCGGGCTATCGGCCAGCGCCGACCTGCCCGGCGGCGAGGAAGCCGAAGAATCCGAAGGGGGCAGCGGTGCTTTCTCCGCATCTGTCGGCGTTTCCGTTGGCCGGACTGGCGGCAGTGGCGGGACGGCGGGCACGGCCACAGTCACCACCAGGGGTAAAATCAATACCTCTGGCGCAGATGCGGACGGGGTGCTCGCGCAGTCGATCGGCGGTGGCGGCGGGCTAGGCGGCTCGGTAGGGCAGGCTACTTCTGACGATTCCGAGCCGCTCGACGACGAGGGTGGCAGCGAATGCGCCAGCGAAGACGGCGATGGACATGGCTACTGCTTCAACGTCAGTGTCGGCGCCACCATTGACGACGGTGGGAGTGGCGGCACGGCCGCCAATGGCAACACGGTGACGCTGACGCATGGCGGGCACATTGCCACCACGGGCGACTGGGCAGACGGCATCGTCGCCCAATCGATCGGCGGCGGTGGCGGTGCCGGTGGCACGTCCACCGCATCCGGCAGCCAAGCAACGGCCAACATCACCGTCGGTGTTGGCGGCAGTGGCGGTGCGGGCGGTAATGGCGGCACGGTCGACGTCACCTTCGACAGTGACCACGGCACCGCCGGCATCAGTACCGCTGGTTATAGCGCCTATGGTGTGCTGCTGCAGTCGATCGGCGGCGGCGGCGGCCAGGGCGGCGATGGTTCAGACAAGGCGGCAGGCAAGATCACCGTCGGCGGCGGTTTCGGCGGCAGCGGCGGCGCCGGCGGCAGCGGTGGCAAAATTACAGTCGGTGCGGGAAGCTGGCTCGCCCTTCAGACGAACGGCGACGATTCGATAGGCATCCTGGCCCAATCGATCGGCGGCGGCGGTGGTGTCGGCGGCGCCGGAAGCACCAAGGCGGCCGAAGAGGATGACAGCCATGCGATCGACCTTGTTGTTGGCGGCAGCGGTGGCGTCGGCGGCAGCGGCGGCGAAATCGACCTGAACTACGGCGGCGGCGTGGACACCTATGGCGACCGGGCCCATGGCATTGTCGCACAGTCGATCGGCGGTGGCGGCGGCATCGGCGGCGCCGGCGAGGCCAACAGCATCGGCTCGCTCGTGGTCGGTGGCTCGGGCGGTGGAACAATAAACGGCGGCGTCGTCACGGTCGATCTGACCAACGACAGCACCATTCATACGCGAGGTCTGGCCGCCCATGGCATCGTTGCCCAGTCGATCGGCGGCGGCGGCGGTATTGGCGGCACCGCCTCGGGTGCGCCGCTCTCCACCAAGGGCAACAGCCCCGGCAGCACCGGTGACGGCGACGATGTCTCCGTCTCTGTTGACGGCAACATCACCACGTCGGGCGACTATGCCTACGGCATCCTGGCCCAGTCGATCGGCGGCGGCGGCGGTTTCGGCGGCAACGCGACCAGTGCTTTCATCGGCTCCAACGGCAATCTCTCGTCGGCCGGCAACAGCGGCGATGTGACGGTCACCCTCGATGCTGGCAAAACTATCCAGGCGACCGGCAAAGACTCGATCGGCATGTTCGCGCAGAGCGATGCAGGGACGGACAACAACGGCAAGATCAATGTGACCGTCAATGGTTCCGTCACCGGCGGCTCCGACAACGGCGCCGGTGTCTGGGTTTCGGCTGGGAAATACAACGTGGTGACCGTCAATTCCGGAGGCAGCGTCTCGGCTGCTTCAGGCCTTGCCGTCAACTATACAGTCGGCAGAAGCTCGCCCGTCGGCAGCACCCTGACCGTTCTTAACTCCGGCACGATCAGCGGCAGCGTGAGAGGGGATCTCATCGAAAGCAAAGTCGTATCCGACGACGACAACTTGCCGGTGGCGGCCCGCTTCGGCAGCAGCATGGCCGTCTCCGTGATCAATGAGGCCGGCGGCCTGCTTACGGATGCGGAGATTTATGAGGCTGACGTGATGAATCATGGCCGGCTGATGATCGGTCATTCCGACGGCATCGACGCCACCAGAATCACTGGCGACCTCACGCAGGACGCGGGTGGCATACTGGGGCTCACCGCCGACTTCGCCGGCTCGCGCATGGATCGGCTGACCATCGACGGTGACGCTACGCTGGACGGCAACTTCGCGGTGAACGCCATCAGCGTCCTGCCCGACATCAGTCTGCCGTTCCTCACCGTCGGAGGCACCCTGGACCATTCGCTGAGCGCCCAGTCGGCAATCTTCGACTATGCCATCACCCGGGCAGGAAACGAGCTGTCGGTTTCGGCTGAGTCGGCCCACTTCGCCGAGCCCGGCGTCGCGCTAAACGACGGCCAGGATAGAGTCGCAGGTCACCTGCAGGAGATCTGGGATGCCGGCGGCGGCTCCTTTGGCACACTGTTCGGCACGCTCGGCTCTCTCGCCGACGGCGATGCGGGCAGCTATGGAGCAGCTCTGTCAGACATGTCGCCCGGTGTCTCCGGTGCAGCTGCGGCCGGCAGCATCGCCATGACGCAGCAGCACCTCGACCTTTTGCTCAGCTGCCCCGTGTTTGCCGCGGGCACCTCGTTCCTGACGGAGACGGAGTGTGGCTGGGCTCAGGCCGGCGCACAGACGCTCGACCAGAAGACCAGCGCCAGCGTGTCGGGCTTCGACACCACGACCTATGCCCTGCAAGCCGGCGCCCAGGTCGAGGTGTCGCCGAACTGGTTCGTCGGCTTCGCTGGCGGCTATGACCGCAGTTCCATCCGCGGCGACGACGCCCGGGTCAACGCCAACGGCGACATCCTCTACGCCGGTGTTTCCCTGAAGCATCAGAGCGGCCCCTGGTTGCTGTCGGGTGCCGTTGCCGGCAGCTACGGTTGGTACGACAATACTCGCACGATCCGGATTCCTGATTTCGCCGGCCAGGCCGAAGGCGACCCTGAGGTTAGCAATGTCAGCACCCGCGTGCGCGCAGCCTATACCTTCGCGCAGGATCCTTACTATGTGCGGCCTCTGGTGGACTTTGACCTGATCTATTCGCATGCCAATGGCTATCGCGAGTCGGGAGCCGGCACCCTCGACCTCCTGGTCGATGATGCCGGCCAATGGAGCTTCCACGCCACTCCGGCCATTGAAGTCGGTACGCGAGTTGACGTTAACAAGACAACGGTCATGCGGGCATTCGCGGCCGCCGGAGTGAGCTTCAGCAGCGCAGATAGCTGGGATACGTCTGCACGGCTGGCCAATGCGCCCGCCGGGATAGGCACGTTCGGCAGTGAGGTGCCGCTGGGCGACGTGGTGGGGCGGCTGACCGCCGGCGTCGATCTGGCGAGCGACAACGGCTTCAATTTGCGCTTGAACTACCAGGGTTCGTTTTCCGACACCTACACGAGCCACGGCGGCGCGTTGCGCTTGGGTTATAAGTTCTGAGGGGAGACAGGGGCCTTGAGACAGTGCTTATCATCGTGGTTCCGGTCGAATCGGACAATCTTCGCTACCTTCTGCCTGGTGGTCCTGGCCATTGGTGAAACGTTCGCGCAGGAGCACGCCCCGCTGCCGGGCGGTGCGTCCTCTCTGCAGGAAACCTACGCGGACTGGATCGTTAGCTGCGTCCAGAGGAAGAACAGGCATTGTCTCCTCATGCAGCAACAGACACAGCAGAACGGACAGCGGCTTCTGGCTATCGAGATGGCAGCCGGTGGCGATGGGAAGACTGCGACCGGTACACTTGTTCTGCCCTTCGGGCTCGCACTTGATGCCGGCGTATCGCTTCAGGTCGATGAGCGGTCTTCGGAGGCGCCTGTGCGTTTTAGCACCTGTCTGCCTGCCGGATGCGTTGTCCCGCTTAGCTTCGACGGTGCAGCCCTTGCCGAGCTGCGGACCGGAGCGGTGCTCAAGATGATGGCCAAGGCTAACAATACCAACGAACCGATCTCGTTGTCGGCTTCCCTGAAAGGCTTTTCCGCTGCCTTGGATCGGGTGACAGCCCTGATGAAATGACATCTGCGGTGTGTCGCCCGGGCGGACCGTCTTGCTCCATCTTTTTACAGCTCGCTTCCAATCTTTTTCGGCGGATAACGATGTGCACTTTGAACAAGTTCATTTCCAAAACCATCAAATGGTTTCTCATCGTCTTCGGTTTGGCGACCTGTGGGACATTGCCGTTCGCGCTCGACATCAAACTCATCACACCGATGCTCGGTGGACTTGTCGATTTCACCTCTTCGAGCGTACCTGCTCTGCGACACTGGGGAATCATGATCTTCGGAATTGGCGCACTGATGGTGGTCGCGGGGTTCCGTCCGTGGCTACGATTTGAGACCATGGTGTTCAGCACCTTCGAGAAGGCATTTATGGTCTATCTGTATTTAACTAATCTCGGGGAGCCTTGGATAGAAGGTTATTTTGCTGCCTTCCTTGTCGATTTCACGATCGTCGCATATGGCGTGCTGTACTTCATCAGTGCCGAGGGCCGGCCCAGCCGCTGGACCGTGAGGAGATTGGTCTGCCCCCTGAAAAGTGGTCCTTCTTGAAGTATGGCTTGTAAGCCGCAAAAGGACATTGAAATGGCGGCGAAAAGACACAAGGCGGAAGAGATCGTCTGGAAGCTTTGTCAGGTATGCACTGTTCTTGAGCGTCGTTCCACGCAGCGCAAAGTCGCTAAGACAGCGGATGATGAGGCGGCATTGACCGCCAGCATCACAGCGCTCGCCCACAAATATGGCCGATATGGCTTTCGGCCCATCAAGGCGAATGCTGCACCCAGGCGGGCTGGATTGTTGACGTCAAGCGGGTTGGGTGGGCTGAAGGTTCCGGCGGGTCTGCGTTACGTCGTGGACGACATCTACCGCTGTCAAAGCTTGATGCATCGCAGTTCAATTTGTTTCTGAGAGGTACTCTTGCACACACCGCCTATCGTCACAGACCATGCCTCTGTCATACAAACATCCCTTGCGCCGGTGTTTTTGTTGGCTGGCACCGCAGGCTTTGTCAGTATCTACACCATTCGCCTCGGGAGAGTTTCGGACCGGCTGAACGAGGTCGCGGATAGGGGTAAGCAGGGCAAGTTGTTTCGCATGCAGATCGCGTATCTGCGGCGAAGGGCACTTGCACTGGAGGTTGCGGTCGTGCTTGGGGTGATGGCCGGCATTTGCACGGGCGGCGCAATCCTAAATCTGCTTGCTGGCGCTCTTGCCATAGGACTGCGCCAAGAAAATCTCTTCTGGTTTTTTGCTGGTGCCATCGTCTCGCTTATCGGATCGCTTGTCGCGTTCCTGTTTGAATTGCTGATCGCTGGACGGAACATGTTGCGGCAAATACGAATGGACCAAGTTTCCATGGAGCAAGACTGACCACGTGCTTGTCACGTTGGTAACCGACCACAATTGAATTGGTCGCACCCGACCATACCGAAAAACACGGAAACTATTTGGCGGCTTCCGAGAACGTTCTGTGGCTTCGCACGCTTCGACGATCTCTACCCAGTGCGTTGGCAGGGCCGGAGACTAACTCAAAGTCCATAGTCGAGCCTTATGCCGCCTTCCCTAAATTGTGGGTTTTGGGTTCGTATCCCTTCAAGGGCTACAATTCTCGCCTGTTACAGTTGCTCAAAACGGGCTCGGCGGTTCCTTTGCCATCAATCCCTACAGATGAAGCTCGGGATGCAAGTACGATAGACGATGATCAATGCCGCATGGTATCTGCCCTCTCGGGTA
Organism: Ensifer sp. ENS11; assembly: GCF_014851895.1. NCBI lineage: Bacteria > Pseudomonadati > Pseudomonadota > Alphaproteobacteria > Hyphomicrobiales > Rhizobiaceae > Ensifer > Ensifer sp. ENS11. Next base: position 12,399 of record NZ_JACVAN010000029.1, read on the forward strand.
GGTCGGAAGCGGTGATCCAGATGCGACCGTCGAAGGCGAATTCTCCGCCATCGAGCTTTCGGCTGGCGATCCTCTCAAGCAACGTGAGCTTGGAACGAATATCGCCGATCACGCTGTCATTGACCACGCAGACGGCCTGACAGGTGCTGCCATCCCTCATCACGATCAAGGTGTGGTGGCTGTGCTCCAGAATTCTTCCTGACAATGTCACGAGCCTCATGCTGTTTTCCTTCCGTAAGAGATTGCGGAAAGCCCCCGGGCAGAAGGTTCGGAAAATATGGTTAACGAAAGGTTAACAGGAGCTGCGGCTAGTCGGCCATGGGACGGTCAAACCCACCTTGCACGGTCCGCTGCCTACCGCGTTTCGCTTCGCCGGGCGTGTCCTTCATTTGGAATTACGGGAAGCGCGAACGGTCGGATTTGCCGACAATTTTCCTATGGCAAGGATGCACCTACTCATGGGCAAGATCCTCAATCCGCACTATCAGGCAGTTGGGGTACGCACCGGCTAAGGTTTCCATATCCACAAATACTCGTCGCGCATGAGCTAAAGCGAAAACGGGTCATCGTCGATGCGTGGCGTTTCTCGTCTCAAGGTGAATGACCTTGGCAGCATCTCGGAAAATCGTCGCCCTTGATTACGATCGTGGGGAGGCTTTGAAATCTGAACTATGGCTGGTCCGAAGGTTCAACTCCCTTCAAAAACGTCAAGTTTTGAATTCGCTTGGCTTCAACTCATGCATCCGCTGATCTTACTTCAGTCCTTCGATTTCTCCCGCGCTGATGCCTAAGCGGCCGCTCGTGTGGTGGAGCAAGGTAGATTTCCAACAAACGCAATCCGAGGATCAGTGCCGAATTGATGACCAAATATATGGCGGCTACCATGCAGAATACCTGGATGACGGCGAAGGTCTCGCTCATCAGATCCTTTGCTACACCGGTCAGTTCCATCACCGTGATGGTGCTGGCAAGCGACGTCGCCTTGAGCGACACGACGATCTCGTTGCTGTAGGCCGGCAAAGCGCGTCTCACAGCTATCGGAGCGGTGACGAGAAAAAAGACCTTGATCGACGACAGTCCCAGCGCGCGGGCTGCCTCGATCGCGCCTTTGGGCACGGCGGCCAGACCGCCGCGCATCACCTCGGCCGTATATGCGCCCGAGCAAAGGCTCATGGCGATCACAGCACAGGCGAAAGGCTCCCTCAACAGGATCCATGCTGGACTTTCGCGCAGCCATGCGAACTGGCTGAGGCCATAGTAAAGTACGAAGATCTGAACCAGCAGCGGCGTGGAGCGGAACGCTAGAACATAGGCTGATGCGATAGCCCGAAGAGACCCATGACGCGAAGCACGCGCCCAAGTGGCAATACCCGCCAGGACGAAACCAAGTGGGAGGGTTGCTGCCGCCAGTGCCAATGTGACCCAGATTGCGCCAGCCAGTTCGCTAGCAACGTGTAGTGTCGTTTCGAAATCCATGATCAGCCCCAGCGCATTCTGTTCTCGACGGCGACGAACACCCGCGAGGATACGGCGACAAGCACGAAATAGATGACAGTCGCGGCGCCGTAAAAGACGAAGGGTTGTCCGGTCGTGCGCCCGGCGAGGCCGACGACCCGCATAAGCTCGGCCACAGAGATCACGGAAAGCAGTGTCGTTTCCTTGATGGCCATGATCCAGACATTGCCCAGGCCTGGCAGGGCCTGCCGGAACATTTGCGGCATGATGACCAAATAGAGTCCCAGAAACGGACGAAGGCCGAGCGCGGCGAAAGCCTCAAACTGCCCGGCTGGAATGGTGCCGTGCGCGCCGCGGAACACTTCGGAGCTATAGGATGCCGAGACGAGGGTGACGGCCATCACGCCGACCGAAAACGCGTCTATCTCGATGTAGCCGGTGTAACCGAAACCGCGCGCGACCCACATCAGCGCCCCGTTGGTTCCGAAAAAGAGAAGGAAAATGACGAGCAAGGGCGGCACTCCTCGCATCACCGTCGTATAGAGATTGGCTGCGCCCGCGATCCAGCGATTGCTTCCGAGCTTCGCCAGTGCAATCGCAAACCCAAGGGCGACACCGAGAACGTAGCCGAGGCTCGCGCAGGTTACGGTGACGCCGAGTCCGACAAGGAGCGGCCTGGACCAGCCCTGATCGCCCCAGGCCAGCATTTGAAGAATGGACGCGTCCGCAGCCATCAAAAATCATTCCCCGCAGATTTTCGGGTCGGCCTTGGTCGAGATATCGAAACCAAACCATTGCTGCGAAATCCGTGTGACTTCGCCGTCTTTCTTCAGTTGGCAAAGGGCCACGTCCCATGCTTTGCGAAGCTCCGCGGTATCCTTGCGCATCAGTCCGCCGACACCGACGCCGAGATAGTCGAACTGCTCGAAATCAAGATTGGGTGACAGGATCTCGATCGTTTCGCCTTGCGACGAACCCGTGAGAGCTATCCACGGGGAACGCCCCGCAAGTGCGGCGTCAATCCTTCCAGCCAATAGGTCGAGATTGAGGCTGTCCTGATTGTCGTAGAGGCGGACGTTAACTTCGCCCTTCAGTTCATTGTCCATGAACTTTTGACTTTGCGTGCCGGATTGGACGCCGACCGTCTTGCCTACCAGCGCATTCTTGAGCTCTGCCCAGGAGCTTTTCCCGTTCAGGCCGGAATTCTTGGCGGCCGCAAAATTGATCGGCAGGTTGCCGTAGCTCTGCGTGAAGGCAAGGCGTTTCTGCCGCTCTGGGGTGATCGATATCCCACCGACGAGGATGTCATATTTGCCCTGCTCAAGAGCGGGAATCTGTCCTTCCCAGGGTTGGGCGGTGAAGCGGCAGCTGCGCTGCATTCGCTGACACACGAGCCTTGCCAGTTCAATATCGAAACCGGTCAGTTCTCCCGCAGGCGTCATCGAGGTCCAGGGAAGATAGCCGCCATCCGTTCCGATGCGCACTTCAGGTAAGCCCTCAGCCAAGACTGGCGTCGCGCATAATGCTGCAAGCGTCAATGCTGCGACGAGTTCCGTCCATTTTGCATTCATGATTGTCCCCCTCATTGTATTTGTGTTGGCAGGTTCAAAAGCGTTCGGGTCGGTCGTCCGTGCCGAGGTCCCAGAACAGGCCCGCCATGATTGCAAGACCCTCTGCGACAAGTGGCGTCAGCAGATGTTCGTCCGGCGCATGCTGACAGCATCCCGAATAGGAGTGCGGCACCCAGACCGTTGGAATTCCTAACAGATCTGCGAAGCAATCGTTGGGTAGAGAGCCTCCGGCATTCGGCAGAATTGTCGGTTCCACCGCCGTCGTCCTTTGAACGGACGCGGCCGCCCAGCGCATCAAGGGATGCTCGGGATCGAGGCGTGTGGCGCCCCATTCCAGTTCCGTTGACTTTGGGACGACGGCGACATTGCCAAAGCCGTTTTCGTCGAGGTAGGCGCGAATTGTCTGCATGAAGCCCGCCGGATCGGTATCGACGGTGTAACGGATCTGCAGTCGTGCAGATGCGCGGGGCGGAATGGCATTGATCGGTAGAGCCGGCGTGCCTGCCGTCATCGCCAAGACTTCGAGCGCCGTCCAGCCGAAGACGCGTTGCGATGGCGTCAATCCCGGCTCGCCCCACCAGCCGTCAAGCTCCGGGCCGCCGCTCTCGGCTTGAAGCTCTATTCGACCGAGTGCGGCCATGACGCCCGGAGGAACTTCAGTTGGAAGAATTCCTCGAACATTGATTTGACCGGTCGCCGACACCAGGCTGGAGATGGCGTTGGCGAGGATCACGGCCGGGTTGGCAATCAGACCGCCCCAATTGCCGGAATGATGTGCGCCAGCCCTGAGATCGCAGATCAGATCGAAATCAACGGTTCCACGGGTGCCACCATCAAGTGTCGCGCGGTCGAGGGCCAGGCGAGGTCCGTCCGATGAGATCAGCCAATCGGCCTTGAGCTGCGAACGATGTTCCGAACAAATCTGGTGAAGTCCGGCCGAACCGGTCTCCTCAGATGTTTCGATAAGCACCACGACGTTAAAGCCGAGGGATCCGCGCGTCGCCAGAACCGCCTCCAGAGCCAGCATCACGATTGTGTGCTGGCCCTTGTTGTCGGCGGTACCGCGACCGTAGAGGCGGTCGCCCTCGACACTCACGCGCCAGGGATCACGGCCATTCGACCATGCGCCTTCCATGCCAGCCACCACGTCCGCATGTCCGTAGACGAGCAGTGTCGGCAGATGTCCGGCTTCGTCGCGCCGCGCGATCAGCAGCGGGCCGCCTATGGGATCCGGGTTGTCCAGAATGTCGCCAGTAAAGCCGAGGCTTGCGAGATCCTGCCTGAACTCGTTTAAATAACGCACGCATTCCGGGCGCCGTGCGGGATTCTGGCTTTCGGTCGCGATTGCGACGCGGCGTGTCAGATCGGCCAGAAAGCGCCCGTTGGCCAGATAGGCGACGGCGGTGGCTATAGATTGATCCCTAGACATAATCCTGCTCATTCATTGCGTTGACAGCACGATGTCACGCGGACGAATATGCAAGCAAACCAAAAGTTCTCTCGGTTACCCTTAGCTGGATTGAGTCTCGACATGGCCCGTCATTTACCGCCGCTGCCCGCACTGCGCGCTTTCGAAGCTGCGGCGCGCCATCTGAGCTTCGCCAGGGCGGCTGGTGAGCTGAGCGTGACCCCGGGCGCAGTCAGTCATCACATGAAACAGCTCGAAGAGTGGGTCGGTGGACCGCTTTTTGAACGGCGCGCCAATGGCGTGGGATTGACGGAGACCGGCCGGGTCTTTGCAACGCGCCTCGGTGCGATCTTCGATCAACTCACCGCCGTCGGCGCTGCGGCACGAGTGCCCGGCGGGCTCAGCACCGTCACCGTTCGTTGCCAGTTTTCACTCGCAACGAAGTGGCTTGCACCCCGCATTGGCAAGTTTCGCAAGGCCCATCCCGACATCTCCGTGGCTGTCATGGCTCTGCCGCACCGGTGGAGCGCTAGGGAACCGGATCCGGATCTTGCAATCTATCATGGCCGTGGAACGATTCCGGGCGTCCGACAGGATACGCTGATCAATGGCAGCCTGATTGTCGTCGGTTCGCCCGACTTGGCGGCCACCCTCCCGCCTGCGTCGACACCTGCTGACTTGTTGTCCCGGCCCCTGATCAAGGTGGATTATGCCGAGCCGGGCTGGCACGATGAAGGGTGGGAAGCATGGTTTGCTGCAACTGGGTTTGGGCATCTCGAACTGCGGTCAACCTTGTCGTTCAATCTGGTGCACCTTGCGATCGATGCCTGTCTGTCGGGCGCCGGCTTCGCTCTGGTTCCAGATTTCCTGGTCGAGACCGAACTATGCACCGGGCGGCTGGTCGATGCCTTCGGGATATCGCTGCCGATTAGGCAGCCCTATGTCATCATGACACCCGACGCTAATCTTGCGCGACCAGAGGTTGCGATCTTAAGAAGCTGGCTCTTGGATCAAGGTCTTGCGACGGCGAAACTGGGGTAACCAGTCCCGCATGTGCTTTCAGTCCGAGTACTGTTCTCGCCGGCCTCGTTCGAGGAAGAGACGCATGGTGTGCAGGTTGGTTAGTTTCACGTTGGTCCGACGTCTTCGGTTCTCGACGAAGGAAATCGCGGCCGGTGCTCTCTTCAGCCTCAAGCGGTGGGAACGGTCCCGCCGTCGATGACATATTCGGTGCCGGTTATTGCCGCGGCACGCGGGGACGCCACGAAGGTAATCAGATCGGCCACCTCGTCGGGTTTCGCCGGCCGTCCGAGCGGAATTCCGCCGAGAGAATTCATGATGATCTTCTTGCCGCCTTCATAATCGGTGCCGGCATCCCTCGCGAGCCGTTCTGCGAGGGCTACGGCGGCGTCGGTCTCGATCCAGCCCGGCGACACGCGAACCACCCTGATCCCCTTGGGGGTCACTTCCTTCGACAGGCTCTTGCTGTATGTCGATAGCGCGGCCTTCGCTGCTGCGTAGGCCGTTGTCGATTCCGGCAGAGGCAGTTCATGTTGGATCGAAGTCACATGGATAATGACGCCTGAACCTTGGGCGATCATCGACGGTAGCAGCGCGCGGTCGAGCCGGACCGCAGGCATGAGATTGTGATCGATCTCCTTCTGCCATTCCTCATCGGTCAATGCTGCGAAGCCGCCCGCTGGCGCGCTCGATCCTCCAAGCACATCGACGATGATGTCGATGCCGCCGAACTCGCGCAGCACCTCCTCGGCGACTTTCGCGCAACCCTGCCCAGTCATGAGGTCGGCGGCGACGTAATGGATTTTCTCTGATCCTTTCTTGGGCACGGTCCTGGCAGTCGTCGCGACTCTCACGCCTGCGGCCACCAACGCCTGAACGACCGCCGCACCCACACCCTTGGTGCCGCCCGTCACCAGGGCTCGCTTTCCATCAAGACCGAGTTCGAAGCTCATAGGGCGATCTCCAGGCGAGCGATTTCGTTTCCTGCGAGAGTGAAAGCGTAACGAAGATCCACCGGGCTTCCCGGAAAGTTTCCAGTCAGATGCGCGGTGACGATGATCCTGTCGTCATGGTCGTCAATGGCCACAGGTTCGCTGTCATAGTCGTATTTTGCCGACGCCTCGGTCTTCCAGCGCGCGATCGCCTCGCGTCCCCGGTGCGTTTGCTTCTCGTCGATGACCACGGCATCGGCGGTGAAGCAATTGGCGACCGCCGTCCCATCCGTCGCATCCGCGGCGAAGTAGTCGGCTATGGGCTTGGGTAGTGAAAGGGGCATGATCGATCTCCGAGCAGAGCTTGTTCGGCTATCGAAAATGGCTTAACCTCCCAAAAATGCAAGAACGTACGAAAAAGTAAGGTACTTACAAGAAAGTATGTCTTATCAATATACGCGAGAAACGGCAGCCGAAGGCGTCGAGAACGCGCTCAAGCTCCTCGAGGGGCGCTGGAAACTCGTGATCCTGTTTCACCTCTTTGGTGGGCATGTTCTGCGCTTCTCCGATCTCGAACGCGCAATCCCGGGAATTTCCCAGAAAATGCTGATCCAGCAGCTTCGCCAAATGGAGAAGGACGGGATCGTGCGCCGCATCGTCCACCATCAGGTGCCCCCGAAAGTCGAATATGGCCTGACGGACTGGGGCCAGGCCCTGTGTCCAGCTTTGGACGCGCTGCTCACATGGGCTGCCCAGCGGGAGAGTGCGGACGGCGCCGATCAGGAGGGCATAAAACGGGGTGGTAAGAAATGAGCTTCATTGAAGGCGAGGACAGAGGACAGGTCGCCTTATTGCACGATCTTAAGCATCGGGCTGTTGAGGCCTTGGGCCGCCATAGGGATGGCCCAATATATCTGGGAGCGAACTGGGGTCGTGATTGCAGGGACTGTTGGGACACTAATGGGTGAAGTCGAGGAACAGGCATCTGCGGTCGGGGCAGAGTTCATTGAGCTCGAAGGCTTTGATTTTGGTTTTTAGGATCCAAGTAAAGGTGCCGCCTCGTTCACCGGCAACCACGATTTTCTGCCGAGAGCAAAGCCGCGCAGTGCGCGTTCAGCCGCATTGTTGGTGACACAAATCAGCCCATCAGTTCCCCAAGCACCGCCGTTTCCTCGAGGAAAGCCGGGTCCTTCTTGCCGCAGGCGAAGTCAGGATCGCGGCTGGGTCGCCGCGCAGCACCGGCCTGGTCGGCGTGGGTGTCACCAGTTTACTTTTTTCTCAAGCCGCACGATGGAATCCGAGCGCCTCTTAGACCTCGGCCCAAACGCTGATAGGGCCTTCGTGACCAAACTTCACGCCGGGCAGTTTGCGCGGGACGATACCCTTAAGCACGCACCAATCGCCATAATGTTTATTGCTCAAGGCCCCAGTGTCGATTTCGTCGTGGGCCGCATCTATTCGGCGGTTGTGCAGAAGACGTTCGATCAGATGGCGAAAAATGACAACAATGGCGCTTCGCTGCCGTCCGACAAATGGATCACCGACGTGTCGCTTTTGAAGCCTATCGCGGAGACCAAGTACCGAGCCGCAAATTGCGATCTGATCAAATAGTCAGCTCTGTCTTAGCAAGCATACGACGGCGAGGTTCAAGTTTTGCGAGTTCCGCCCGTCGCAGAAATGCGAAAGCGCGCTTGTTTGCGCCAAGCGCGCTCAAAGCGGGCGATCGATGGCTCATCAGATTGTCCTCATCATCTCCCAAATCTGGGCCGGGTCTCTGTGGCCGGTTTGGTGAAGCTCGATAATCCTCTTGGCGAGCTCCTCGGCTTCCTTGCTGCCGATCGATAGGTTGCGCTCCTCCAGCGCCTTGTGGAGCACGCCTTCAAGCATCGCCAATTCGTCAGGATGAATGGCAAAATCGAAACTGCTGAAGTGATGCATGGCTGATCTCCTCTCCCAGGGGTAAATCTGCCGGTCGAGGCAGTCTACGCGCTTTTGAAGAGAGCATCGAGCGGCAAACTTTCACGAGCCGATTGGATTAAGAATGTGATCGGGTCGTTCTCGGTAAGCCTCCCTTGCTGCCGATGGGAATCTTGGCCATGAGTTTGGCCGCACGCGATGACGCGTCGGCGGCTGGCGGTGTCGGACAGGTGGTGGCTAGCTCACGATTTCCGGCGCATGGGTTCTTCCGCGTGCCGCAGTTGTTTCTGAGTCAAGGCGTCCATCTTTCGGCGCAGGTAGCGATCGATGCGCTTCGCGTTCCGGATTTAAGCGGCCTACAGCACAGGCGTTGACATCAAGATCGGGTTTGGGTCGCCTGGAGCAAGAGGATCCAACGGCCGCCCAGCGGCGATAATAGCGTCGACATCAAAGAACATGAGATGAGAATCATCCGGGTCGCGGCCGCTCAGACTGCCGAAGGCCCGAGCAATGCGCCTATAACGCGAGCAAGCGCGCGCTCGCCGGCACCGTCCAGACGGCAGCGCTCGAATATTCCGACCGGGGCATACGCGTGAACGCGATCTTCCCTGCTGCGACCGACACGGAGTTGATCCGGCGGCAGGCGAGCATGATGGACGCGCCCGATCCCGTCTGGCATGCCGGCGTCGGGGTATGGGTCAACGGCAATGTCCATGGCTTCAAGCGCGCCGCTGTCCCCGACGAGAACGCCACAGCCATATGAACAGATCGCTGCATTCACTGATGGCGGCATGACCGCGATCCTGTGATGATGAACAACCTAATGAGCAGCGCGACTGCGGCCGATACCGCGGGCTGTCTCTATGAATGCTCGGAGCTTCGGTGCAAGTTCGGCCCGGCGCGGATAATAGAGGAAGAGACCAGCTTCCTCTATCGCATAATCGGTCAGGACCTGAACTAGCCTGCCTGCCGCGATGTCAACCTGCACGAGCGGCTCGAATACGTAAGCCAAACCAACACCGGCCAGCGCCAGTTCGATCGCTGAATGGGACTCGGTCACGATCGACTGGCCACGCACCGCGACCGAGACATCGCGGCCGTTCTCGGCGAACTCCCACTGATAGATGCCGCCCGAGCGCATGAGCCGGTAGCCGATGCAGTTGTGATCCGAAAGGTCAGTGAGCTTCTTCGGGTATCCACGGCGACCGATGTAGGCCGGCGATGCGACCACGACGGATCGAAAGGGCGGTGTCAGCCGGACCGCCACCATGTTCTGTGCAATCATCTCGCCAATGCGTATTCCGGCATCGAAGCCCTCGGAAACAATGTCGGTCAGCCTTTCATCGGAGAATATCTCGATTTCGACTTCGGGATACCGCCCGGCCATAGCAGTGATGATCGGCGTCACAGCGAGGGGCAGGCAGATGCGGGCAGCGTTGATTCTCAAGAGTCCACTTGCCCGCCCATTGACGGCACGGATGCGGTCGATCCGCTCGTCAATGTCCCGAAGGGCCGGTATCAAGACGTCAACAAGGTTCTGGCCCGCCTCGGTGAGCGCGACGCTTCGCGTGGTGCGGGCAAAGAGCGGCTGCCCCAAACGTTCCTCGACAAGTCTCACCGCGTGGCTGACTGCTGACGCGCTCATGCCGAGTTCCCTAGCTGCCGCAGCAAATCCACCACGCCTCGCTACGGTGGCCACTACTGACAAATGAGGCAGCAAATCGCGATTCATTCATGAATCATATCGCATGATGTATGCAGATTAAACAGTCTAGTTGCCCCCGTCGCCGACGGCTATTCCATGAAAGGTCAAATGGAGGTGCCGGCCGCCCCGGCCAAGCTGGCCCTCTCTCCGCACGGCTTTTGGAGAAAACGATGAACATGACCTATCACACACTCGGAAAGAGCGGCTTGAAAGTCACCCGGCTCGCCCTGGGTACTATGACCTTTGGCACGGAATGGGGCTGGGGGGCGGATAAGGAGACTGCCCGTTCCATGTTCGACGCTTATGTCGACGCCGGTGGCAACTTCTTCGACACGGCGGATGCCTATACTGGTGGAACGGCGGAAAGTTGGCTAGGAGAATTCATAGCAGAGCGCGGCTTGCGCGAGGACGCGGTGATCGCCAGCAAATTCAGTATGAATCTTGAGGCCAGCAGCCCAAATGCTGCTGGTAACGGACGCAAGAACATATTGCGTGCCGTTGAAGGCTCTCTGAAACGGCTCAACACGGATTTTATCGACCTCTACTTCCTGCACTGCTGGGACCGTTTGACACCACCAGAGGAGGTAATGCGGACGCTGGACGACCTCGTCCGTTCAGGCAAGGTGCGCCATTTCGGCCTATCGGATGTGCCGGCATGGTATGCAAGCCGTGCGCAGGCGATAGCTGAGCATCGCGGCTACGAGCCGATATCGGCGCTTCAGCTGGAATACTCGCTGGCAGAGCGCAACATAGAAAACGAGTTTGTGCCCTTGGGTACACGCTATGGTGCCGGGATCATGGTGTGGAGTCCGCTGGCCAGCGGACTGCTGAGCGGTAAATATCGTCCGGGCGAAAGAGGGCAGGCTGTCGGCCGACTCGAGACGGTGCGGGGGAGTAGCAATCCCGGCTTCCAGAAATTCACCGAGCGCAACTGGGCGATCGTTGTTGAGCTTGAAAAGGTATCAGTCGAACTCGGGCGCAGCATGGCACAAATAGCGTTGAACTGGGTAATAACGCAGCCGGGCGTGGCCTCCGTTATCCTCGGTGCAACGAAGCTGGAGCAGATCACGGACAATATGGGCGCGCTGGACTTCGTCATTCCGGCTGAGGTGCGAGAACGTCTGAACACGGTAAGCACACCGCCAGCAACATTTCCCTATTCATTCTTCGGCGCGGAGATCCAGGGGAGCCTGACCGGTGGAAAGACGCTGGGAGACAAGCCCAGCGGCTATTATCCCGACTTGGAAATGTCTGGAAGGTTTGCCGGGGTGAAATAGACTCTGGACCTACTAAGCCTCTTGCGGGAGTGGTGATTGATTGATTCAAAAGGCGACGTAAGGAAGCGTTGCCACAAGCGATCCGATTACTCGTCGATACCGTCTCATTTGTTGACCGGAAGATATGCGGAGAAGCTTGGACAGCATGATTTTCACGGAGCCTCGCGATCCCAGATAGGCGCTTCAGCGCCGACAAGCGCGATTGGAAGAAGGAAACCGAGCGGGTTGTTCCACCTCGCCGTTCCAGCCATGCAAGCAAACTTGCCCGCACATCCGCCGTGATTTCGAACCGAACCGGACGGCCGGTCTTTTGCTGGACGACCATGCCTCGGGTTCGAATTTCCGTTCCTGTCACGAGGCTTCCGATTTTCATGTTTACGAGATCGCACCCACGCAGCTTGCTGTCGATTGCGAGGTCAAACAACGCGCGATCTCTCATGCGTCCCTCCCGGTCGAGGAAGAATCGGATCGCCCAGATCCCGCGTTGTTTCAGCGGCTTCTTGACGCCGACCGTTCGGCCAGCGTTCCAAACCGGACGGCCCAGTGCGGTAGGATCGTATTGTGCAATACCCATTTCAGTTCTCCTTCGGCCAACATTGGCCGTTAGGAGAACGCAGGAGCGCAGGGATCGAGGGGGCCGATGGCCGACCGTTCGCTGCCAGGACGCCCAACACGAAAAGCGGACATCAGAGCTCTTGCCGCCGAGGACTGGGATTGGTCACGCCTGAAATCGCCGCCGAACTTCAAGGTCGTCGCGCGACAGGTGATGCAGAATGTCTTGAAGAGCGCGAAGGCTGCCTCTAGAGGCGCGATCACTGACGTTCCAGTGAGTGGCCGAAAGCAGCATGCGCTCCTCACGACGTGTGGGCTGGAACCAGCAATCTGAGCCGTCGCACGGCGGCTTTTTTAGCTGGATGCCGGCCTAACTGTCTAACTACCGTCGATCGCCTCGCCGATGCGGGCAATTGCCTGCTGATAGACACTCGCGGAGTTCCAGCCAGCGATGGCGCCCATGTTGCCTTGATAGCCCCCGCCGGCCCGCCAACCGTGCGCCCTGAGGAAGTTGGCCGTTGACATCAGGGCAGTACTCGTGTCGCGCATGTTCCTGCTGCCGACGCCGTACTTCAAGACATTCCCGGGCAGGAACCCGGTTTGGCCGATCTCGCCGTGCATGGCGCCGACCGAGCGGGCGCTCAGCACGCCGCTGTCGACCAGCTTGAGCGCCGCGATCGCATGCGGCGCGAAGAATTGTGGACGGCGGCAATCGTAGGCGAGCGTGACGATTGCCGACACAGTGTTCTGGTTACCCATGGAGGCGCCGAAGCCGGTCTCCATACCCCAGATGGCGAGCAACACCCCGGCGGGCACGCCGTACTTACGCTCGATGTTGCCGAAGAGTGCTGCGTTCGCCGTCTTGAGCGATTGGCCCTTGGAAATAATCGCGGACCCACCACGTCGTCTCATAAAGTCGTCGACCGAGCCGCTGAAAGCCTTGTTGACGGAGCGGTCGGCCCGGATGGTCCCTACGGCGTATTTCGCTCCGAGAAGCGCTGCAAGACCCTTCCCCCTGATGCCGGCGGCCTTTGCCGTCTCCGCAAACTCCACTTTCCACTGTTGAAACCCGGCAGCGCTTTTGCCGCATGAGGCCGCCTCAGCAACGCACGTGAGAAGGCAGAAGGCGAGGGCGCCCGCCGCAGCGATCAACTGTTCCTTAGCAAAGAACGCCATGTCGCTCTCCTAGTCGGCCTGATCCATCAAGCATCCGGCCGCATGGCGTCACTCCTTCCCTTGCGGAAGCCCAAATGGTTGCTCGCGCGCTTGAGAAATTTGACCAAATTAATAATAGCGATTGTGCGAAATAAAGCCAGCCATGGCGATTTGGACAAACACAGTGGAAAGCTACTCAAAAACACTGAGGTTCTTGGCTCAGGCGCCGTTCTTGTCAGACGACGGTATAGACCGAGCCGCGGAGGCAATTCGCAAGTCAGATGGTTTCCAATAGCGGACCCAAACGCAATCTGTACGTTGGGCCGACCTCGACATATCGAGCGAAGCGCGATTTCGCGAAAGCGAGTGAACCGAGTGGTGAGGCAGGCGAGGGACGGGCGGTAGAATCTGCTTATCCCAGCCTTTTCCAGGGCCGAACGGATGTCCGCGATGGTGCCAGGCTTAAGTTCCACGCAAGCTCGGAGACGCTAGAGCATGGGGCGCACAACTATGTCATTCTTCGAACGGCCCAGAGCGACCGGCCCGCATGAGCGATTCCGGACACGAGCCGCAGGCGAGGATCATCCTTGAGCCGCTCAGCCTCAACCGCATCAAGAGTCAGGGCGATCTGATCGGTTTCGTTTGCGTTCGGCGTAATCCACCAGCGCCGACCCTCGCAGCAAAGCCCGGCTTCCGGATGCTCCTGGAGGTACTCAATCGCATATTCGGCGTTCACTTTTCGCGGTCGCGCGTCCTCGGGCATTTGTTTTTTCCTCCATTTCACATTCCTTGAACTGGCTCGACAACAAGGCTGCCGCAAATTATCTATAAAAAATGACCGCGATCAATGACGATACAGTTGCCAGCCGCATCAGCCGCATTCTTGCCGACCGGATCGTGACCGGCCAATTGGAGCCAGGCACGAAACTCCGGCAGGACCATATCGCTGAGGAATTTGGGGCGAGCCACGTGCCCGTGCGCGAGGCCTTCCGCAGGTTGGAAGCGCAGGGTCTCGCCATTAGCGAACCGCGTCGTGGGGTGCGTGTCGCTTCATTCGATCTCAAGGAGCTTCGAGAGGTCGCACAAATGCGCGCCGCGCTCGAAGTTCTGGCGCTGCGTCATGCGGCTCCGCACCTGACGCCCGCGATCCTCGATCTAGCTGAAGAGGCGACGGTCGCCGCGGACAATTCCCGGGATGTGCGCTCCTGGGAGGGGGCGAACCGGCGCTTTCACCGGCTGCTACTGACGCCGTGCGGTATGCCACGTCTGCTTGCCGTGATCGACGATTTGCATGCTGTCAGCGCCCGCTTCCTGTTCGCGACCTGGCGGTCGGAATGGGAGGTACGGACGGACCATGACCACCGAGCAATTCTCACCTTCCTTCGGCAGGGCGAGATCGAAAACGCAGCCGTAGTCCTGGAGCGCCATGTCCAGTGGACAGGCCAGAAACCGGTCAAGAACGTCTCCGGCTCCACGCGGGATGCCTTTGCCATCGTCGGCTGACGGCCGGCGCTTGGTACGCGGTTTTTAAGGCTTTTTGGGCTCCGGTTGAACGACCGCGACGGCCACACAACCTCTTCCTGAACTCGCCATGGTTGAATTCTCCTGCCGTCTCGCCGTTTAGTCGGTTGCGACTCCGTGCTCAACAAAGAATTATAGATAAAATTAGATTCTATCGATAATTCCGGCGTAAACAACGAGGGCAACTAGGTTATGCTGAATGCAGGCGGACCAAACGAGCAAATTTCGGCCAATTCCGCGACCCAAGAGGACGGTTCAAAATCTGCTAAAGCGAGAAAAATCTATAATCTTCCTTTCAATGACCTTCTCTTTCGCGCGCACTCGGTCCATCGCGCGCATTTCGATCCAAATTCCGTGCAAATGAGCCGTCTGCTGTCGATCAAGACCGGCGGATGCGCGGAGGATTGCGGCTATTGCAACCAATCGTCGCACTACCCGACCGGGCTCAAGGCCTCGAAATTGATGGAAGTCGAAAGGGTCATCGCCGAGGCCAGCAAGGCGAAGGAGGGTGGCGCGACGCGCTATTGCATGGGCGCTGCCTGGCGCAGCCCGAAGGATCGCGACATGGAGGCGATCGTCGCGATGGTGCGCGGCGTCAAAGCGCTTGGCATGGAGACCTGCATGACGCTCGGCATGCTGTCGCCCGCGCAGACGGCGTCACTCGCCGATGCTGGCCTCGACTACTACAATCACAATGTCGATACGTCCGAACGCTTCTACAGCGAGATCATCACCACCCGAACCTTTGCCGATCGTCTCGAAACGCTCACTAATGTGCGCGAGGCAGGCATCAAGGTCTGCGCCGGCGGCATATTGGGGATGGGTGAGACAGCAAACGATCGCATCTCCATGCTGGTGACGCTCGCCAATCTTCCGTCGCCACCCGAAAGCGTGCCGATCAACATGCTCATTCCGATTCCTGGGTCGAAATTGGCCGACGCGGCCCCGGTCGATCCGATCGACTTCGTCCGCACGATCGCGCTCGCCCGCATCCTGATGCCGCGGTCTCTTGTGCGTCTGTCGGCTGGCCGGACCGAGATGACCGACGAAATGCAGGCACTCTGTTTCTTCGCAGGCGCCAATTCGATCTTCGTCGGCGAGACACTTTTGACCGCCGGCAACCCCGGTGAGGATCACGATGCGGCGCTTTTCCGCCGGCTTGGATTGAAACCGATGGAACTGGAGCCGGCCGAATGAACCCGGAGGCCCTCGGCCGCTACGACAGCATGCTGGCGGGGCTCGAGCGCAAGGGGCGGCGGCGGCGGCTCGTGCCCCAGGCCGGCGTCGATTTCACCTCAAACGACTATCTGGCGCTTGCCAATTCGCCGCGCCTGAAGGCTGCCGTTGCTGCCGCGATTGACTGCGGTGTGCCAGTCGGGGCCGGCGGATCGCGGCTGCTGCGCGGCAACCATGTGGAGCACGAGGCGCTGGAGGCCGAAGCGGCCGAATTCTTCCGGACAGAGCGGGTGCTCTATTTCGGCAGCGGCTATGCCGCCAATGCCGCGCTGTTTTCCACCTTGCCGCGGCGCGACGACATCATCATTCACGACGCGTTGATCCATGCGAGCGCCCACGAGGGCATTGCGGCGAGCAAGGCGCAGGCGGTGGCCGTCACCCACAACGACGTCGATGCCTTCGCGAACGCACTGCGGCACTGGCGCAGTGCCGGCGGAACGGGGCATCCGTGGATAGCGGTCGAAAGCCTCTATTCGATGGACGGCGACCGGGCGCCGCTCGTGGAACTCGCCGAACTCGCGGACCGCCATGACGGTTTTCTCGTGATCGATGAGGCGCACGCAACCGGTGTTTTCGGTCGCGGCGGCCGCGGTTTCTCGGCGGAGCTTGAGGGCCGGGAGAACGTCGTCGTGCTGCATACCTGCGGCAAGGCGCTCGGATCTTCCGGCGCCCTGCTCGGCGCGAACGGAGTGCTTTGCGACTATCTCGTCAACCGTGCGCGCCGCTTCATCTACTCGACTGCGCCGTCGCCGCTTATGGCCGTCGCCGTTCGTGAGGCACTGAGAATGCTGGCGGACGAACCGCAGCGCCGGGCGGATTTCGCAGAGCTGCGCGCCTTTGCCAATGAGGCGCTTGCCGCAACGCTCGGTGTTGCGGGGAGTGGATCGCAGATCTTGCCGGTGATGATCGGCGACAATGGTCGTGCGGTCAGGATCGCGGCGCGCATGCGCGCGGAAGGTTTTGATATTCGTGCGATCCGGCCACCGAGCGTTCCCGAAGGTACGGCGCGCCTGCGGCTTGCCATTACTCTGAACGTCGACAGGCCGACGATTTTGTCGATGCTTGAGCGGCTCAAGATCGCGATCGCGGAGGAGCAGTCATGACGCCCCGCTTCGTGGTTACCGGCACAGATACCGGTATCGGCAAAACCGTGTTTGCCACAGCACTCACCGATGCGCTTGCAGGCTGCTACTGGAAGCCGGTGCAATCCGGCCTCGACGGCGAAACGGACAGCGAAACGGTGCGGCGCCTCGGCCGAATTCCGACTGACCGCATCTTGCCGGAGGGCTACAGGCTGACGACGCCCGTCTCGCCGCATCTGTCGGCGAGGATCGACGGCGTCCCGATTTCGCCGGACAACCTTTCGCCGCCTGCGGTGGATCTCCCGCTCGTCATCGAAGGGGCGGGCGGCCTGCTGGTGCCGCTGACGGAACGGACGGTGTTTGCCGATCTCTTCGCGCGCTGGCAGTTTCCTGTCATCCTGTGCGCCCGTACCGGGCTTGGGACGATCAATCACACGCTGCTGTCGCTCGAAGCGCTTCGTCACCGCGCGATCCCGATCCTTGGTGTCGCCTTCGTCGGCGACGCACAGGCTGACACCGAGAACATCATTGTCGAGTTGGGACAGGTCCGCTCGCTCGGCCGGTTGCCGCGGCTCGATCCGCTGACGCCCGACGGTCTGAGGCAGGCGTTCTGCGACCGTTTCGATATCAATTGTTTTCGTGAGGCGCTGGCATGAAACGCTCCCCGGTCTGGCACCCCTTCACCCAGCACGCGCTGGAGCCGGCGATGAAGCGCATCGCAAAGACGGACGGTGCCTATCTCATCGATGAGGACGGTTCGCGGATCATCGACGCAATTTCGTCCTGGTGGGTCATCACCCACGGGCACCGGCACCCAGCGATCATGGAGGCAATCCGCGGCGCCTCGGAAACCTATGATCAGGTCATCTTTGCCGAATATACCCATGAGCCGGCGGAGGAACTTGCGAAGGGCCTGATCGAAATCGCGCCGTCTGGGCTTGAGCATGTGTTCTACTCCGACAGCGGTTCGACCGCAGTGGAGGTCGCGCTGAAAATGGCGCTTGGCTATTTCCACAATGCCGCAGCGCCACGCGGCCGCATCTGCGTCATGGAACACGGGTACCACGGCGACACGATCGGCACGATGTCGGCTGGAGAGCGTGGCGTCTTCAACGCAGCCTATCGGCCGCTTCTCTTTGCCGTCGACCGGCTACCATTTCCGCAAGCCGGCCGCGAACAGGAGACACTCGACGCGTTCGAGGCGTGCTGCGTCTCCGGTCACGTGGCGGCGTTGCTGATCGAGCCGCTGGTTCTCGGCGCCGGCGGAATGAAAATGTACCCGGCTGGTGTTCTCGCCGAACTGAAGCGGATCGCCGAACGCCATGGCAGCCTGCTGATCGCCGACGAGGTGATGACCGGATGGGGGCGGGCGGGCACCCTCTTTGCCTGCGAGCAGGCGGGAATAGTACCTGATATCCTCTGCACGTCGAAAGGATTGACCGGTGGCGCACTGCCGCTGGCAGCGACCCTTTGCACGGCTGAAATCTTCAACGCCCATCTTTCTACGGACCGCCGCAAGACGTTCTTCCATTCGAGCTCCTATACGGCTAACCCGATCGCCTGCGCGGCGGCGGTCGCCAACCTGGCGATCTGGAAGACGGAGCCGGTGCGCGAGCGTACTGGCGCGCTTTCGGAGAAACACCGGCAACGATTGGCACGCTTTGCCGCCGATCCCCGGTTCCGCAATGTCCGCCAGGCGGGCACCATCGCCGCGCTCGATCTCGATGTGCCGGCGGGCGGCTATCTGTCGGATGCCGGTCCAAGGCTGAGGGCCTTCTTCCGCGAGCGTAAACTGCTGATCCGCCCGCTCGGCAATGTCATTTATCTGATGCCGCCCTATTGCGTGACGGATGGCGATCTCGATCGGGCATACGACGCGATCGATGAGGCGGCATCGGTCTTTGCGGCGGGGAAACTATGATCGCCATCCGCTCCTCCCGACTTGCCGGTTTCGGCCATGCCGTGCCGACGCGGCGCGTCGAAAATGCCGAGATTGAAATGAAACTCGGGCTGGAACCGGGTTGGATCGCGCGCCGGACGGGCATTCGGGCGCGACACTGGGTCGAGGAGGGGGATACGCTGACAGGTCTTGCAGCGCAAGCGGGCGAGGCTGCCCTCGATGATGCGGCCGTAGCTCGGGGCGACATAGCCCTGACCTTGCTCGCGACCTCGACGCCGGATCACTTGCTGCCACCTTCGGCGCCACTGCTAGCGTATCGGCTCGGGCTCCGCAATTCCGGCGCACTCGACCTTGCCGGTGCCTGCTCGGGCTTCCTTTACGCACTGACGCTCGCCGATGGCTTTGTTCGTGCGCAGGGAAAACCGGTGCTCGTCGTCGCCGCCAATATCCTCAGTCGCCGCATCAACCCGGCGGAAAGGGCGAGTGCCGTGCTCTTTGCTGATGCGGCCGGCGCGATCGTACTTGCGCCCTCTGATGACCCCGAAAAAGGCATCCTCGGGGTCGATCTCGCCTCCGACGGTAGCTGCTACGATCTGATCTCGATCGCGGCCGGCGGCAGCAACCGACCCTTCGCGCCGGGCATGGCGACGGAAGATTTCCTGATGACGATGCGCGACGGGCGCGAGATGTTTACGCAGGCAGTCGCGATGATGACATCTTGCGGCAGCCGGGCGCTCGCGCAAGCCGGCCTTGGGGCCGTGGATGTCGGCCGCTTTGTGCCACATCAAGCGAACGCGCGTATTTTCGATGCCGTCTGCGACAATCTGGGCATCGACCCGCAGAGAACAGTGCGAACGATCGACGACTATGGGAACTCTTCCGCCGCGACCATCGCGCTTTCCCTGTCGATTGCGCATCAGGAAAAACCGTTCACTTCGGGAGAAAGGCTGCTGTTGACCGCAGCCGGAGCAGGGCTGACGGGCGGAGCGATCGTTCTCGGTCTTTGAGACCGGCGCATATGACACGCGAGATGGCGACACGATGGTAAAAATGTCGGCGCTGCAATTCGGCTTCCCGCAATCTTAGTGCATGGGCTGACCAGGCGTGGGGCCTGGTCCTCCTCTCACGTTAGATCGTTCGAGCAGACGAACGTTGGTCTATGAAAGCGGCAACTAATGTTGTGGCGAGGGGAAATGAGAAAGCTAGTCGCACCGACTACGCCTCGTCGTCACCCTGAAATGCTGGACTTCCTTTTTTCACAGAGGTGGTCTTAAATCGTTTCTCCACGGATCGTTCTCGGCCCGCCTAACAGGAACGGGCCGAGTAATCCAACTTAGAGAACGCTGACGTTCTCGGCTTTGGACTTTCCGGTCTTGCGGTCCTGCCCTAACTCGTAGCTGACCTTCTGGCCATCCTGGAGCGAGCCACCGAAGCCGACGGCCGAGATATGAACGAACACATCAGGACCGCCATTGTCCGGAGTGATGAAACCAAAACCTTTGTCTTGGGCGAAGAATTTTACCGTGCCAGTTGCCATAGTGTCCTCCTTGACTGCTTAGCGCAGTCCGACGCTTTAGCGATCATTGCTGAGCACGGCAAGGTTGCTGCACCGGTGGAAGTGAGCCTCGCTGTGACTGCGCATAGGCGGGGCGACGCCCTCCTTGCCGCAATCACGCCGTTCCGACGGGCGCGCCATACGACAAGTTTCCACACTCTTTCCTGATTTTCTTTGGCGAAGTGGGAAGATCAGGATTGGGGCGAAGGGAGCCGTTCTTCACGAGCCCCCCGTGCACGGCCTGTTGCGAGGATGTTCACGGCATGACGACCCTGACCACGAAAATACGCTTGCAACAGTAGTCTTCCGGATAGGGTACCCAATTGATCAGGTGGAGCGTTTATGATCACACCGGCGACGCCCCATGCTTCTTGATGGACGGAACACTGCGTCACGACAAAAGCCGTACGGGGTGATCCGGTATGCCGCCAGTTGCCACTGCGAAATCACACAGGCAAAAGGCCAAACATTCGGTGAGTACCCGTTCGGGATCGCCGCCGCTATGGGTTCAATCGGCGATGGAGACTTGATCGACTTGGGGGCCGGAGCGGGAGAAGTTGCCCCAGCCCCCTCTCGGGAGGACTCAAGCTTTGGGAGCGGTCTTTTCGTGCAGCGGCTCTTTGCGGTGCCAGTTCTCCAATATCCGGCCACTGGTGTGCTTCTGGTCAGCCCAGCGGACGCCATTGGCGATGACCTTGTGAACATGCGGGTTGTGGTAGACCGGATAGGTCTCGTGGCCTGGGCTGAAGTAGAAGATGCGGCCGCGACCGCGCTGGAAGGTGCATCCGCTGCGGAAGACCTCGCCGCCGGAATACCAGGATATGAAGATCAACTCGTCAGGTGTCGGAATATCGAAAGGTTCTCCATACATCTCGGAGGCCTCAACCTCGAAATACGGCGGCAAGCCTTCGGCGATCGGATGAGACGGATTGATGACCCACACTCGTTCGAGATCGCCTTCAGGAAGCTCCCGCCACGAAAGGTTGGCGTTCGTTCCCATCAGCCTGCGAAAGAGCTTCGAGTGATGGCCCGAGTGAAGGATCAACAGACCCATGCCCATAAGGACGCGCTGTTGAATGCGGTCGATCAGGCCGTCGCTGACTTCTTCGTGGGCGACGTGCCCCCACCAGAGCAAAACGTCGGTGTCATTCAGTAGCCTGTCCGGCAGGCCTTCTTCGGGGTCGTCCAGCGTAGTGCGACGGATTTCGAAGTCCGGATGGGCTATACCCTTGGCGATAGCACCGTCCATGCGGTCGGGGTAAATTTGCTGGACGACTTCGTCGGTTTGTTCGTGGCGTCCTTCGTTCCAGATGGTGACCTTGATCGTCATTTCAGTCCTCGTTGTCATTAAACATTGGCCAAGCGGACGGCTTGTCCAGATTGATCGAATAGACGGCAGGCGCTCGGGTCCGCTGTCAGCGATACGCGGTCGCCGGGCCGAATGGACATGTCCCCTTCGGCGCGCACGATCAGCGGCAGATCGGGCGGGCCGACCGTCAGATAGGTTTCGACACCGAGCCGCTCGACGATGGCAACCTCAAGCGAGAACCGCCCTTGGCCTTCTGGCGCGATCTTGAGATGCTCGGGCCTGATGCCCATTCGCACATCTCCCTGGGGTGCGCTCATGCCCGCGTCCGGCAGATCCAGCGTCAGGCCGAGCGGGCTTTCCAGATGAACAGTTCCACTTGCCCCACGCGTAGCTTTCGTCGGGATGATGTTCATCTTCGGCGAGCCGATGAAGGTTGCGACGAATTCGTTGTCGGGCTGGTGGTAGAGGGACATCGGTGCACCCTGTTGGGCGACGACGCCCTTGTTCAGGACGACGATCCGGTCCGCCATGGTCATGGCCTCTACCTGGTCGTGGGTGACGTAGACCGCCGTGGCCTTGAGTTCCCGATGCAGCCGCTGCAGTTCGGCGCGCATCTGAACACGCAGCGCGGAATCGAGGTTGGAGAGCGGTTCGTCGAACAGGATCAGCGACGGCTTCTTGATGATCGCCCGACCGATGGCCACGCGTTGACGCTGACCGCCAGACAGGGCGGCCGGCCGACGATCGAGATAGTCCGTGAGCTGGAGGATTTCGGCCACGTCTCCAACCTGCTTGCGGATTACGGCATCCGGCACTTTTTTCAGGCTCAGCGAGAAACCGATATTCTCGGCCACCGTCATGTGGGGATAGAGCGCGTAGGATTGGAAGACCATCGCAATTCCGCGCTTGTCCGGCGGCACGTCATTGATGCGCTGGCCATTCAGGATCAGGTCGCCGTCGTCGATCCCTTCCAGCCCTGCAATCATGCGCAAGAGCGTCGACTTACCACATCCGGACGGGCCGACGAAAACAGCGAACTCGCCATCCTCGACAGTGATATCCACCCCTTTGATGACTTCCAGTGCACCATAGTATTTGCGTACGTTTCTCAGTGTGATCATTTTCGAACTCTCACTTTGCCTGTCCCTGACGCGTCAGCCCTTGACGCCGCCGGCGAAGGTCTGGACGAGGAATTTCCGGGCGAAACCGAAGGCGACGACGGCAGGCAGCAGGTAGATGAAGGCCAGCGCGGCCAGCAATCCGTAGTCCACCTGGTTGATGCGCATGAAGGCGCGGAACAGGCCGAGCGGCAAAGGTTGCAGCTCTGGCGAAGACAGGAAGATCAGCGGCATCAAGAAGTCACCCCAGGCTGACATGAAGGAGAACAGTCCTGCGGCCGCCAGACCC
This sequence comes from Ensifer sp. ENS11, assembly GCF_014851895.1. Lineage (NCBI taxonomy): Bacteria > Pseudomonadati > Pseudomonadota > Alphaproteobacteria > Hyphomicrobiales > Rhizobiaceae > Ensifer > Ensifer sp. ENS11. The sequence goes on from NZ_JACVAN010000029.1 coordinate 35,401, forward strand.
GGCAAGGCGAGCGGGATCAGCACCCTGCGGATGCGTTGGGTCATTGTCGCACCGTCCATGAGAGCAGCCTCCTCGTAGTCACGCGGAAGGCCGTCAAAGAAAGTCTTCATGATCCAAAGTGCGAGCGGCAACTGCATGGTGGCGAGCACGAGGATCAGCCCGAGATAGCCGTCAATGAACCCGATCCACTGCATGATGTCGCGCGTGTAGCTTCCAAAGATCGGTCGGAGCAAAGCCCGCTCGCCGTTGTTCAAGGCGAGCAGCACCTTGTAGAGTGGGACCACCAAAGCCGTGGGTGGCAGAACACGGATGAGCAGGATCGCATAGAGGAACGGTAGCTTCCACCAGGCGCGAGTCCGTGAAAGCGCGTAGCCCCCGAGCCCCGCGAGAACCATCACCAGGATGGTCGCGGAGCCCACGATGAACAGCGAGTTGAAGAGCCAGCGGGCACCATCTTCTTGGACGAAGACCTTGGTGTAGTTGCTGACCGTCCATTCCTTCGGCCATTGGAGAAACAGCTGCGCGTTTCCGTCGAAAGATGCGAGCAGAACCCAGAAGAACGGCACGACGCAAAAGATCGAGATGATCGACAGCGATGCGTAGGCGAGCAGGTCTGACCGGACCTTGTTTGCGCTCTCGGATGGAGAAACGGCAGCCATGTCAGACCTCTACCTTCACGGATTTCACATAGGCCACGCCGATCACCACGGAAATGAGGAGCACGACCACCGCCACCGCAGCGCCGTAGCCAAGCTGGAAGGCAGTGAACGACTGGTTGTAGATGTAGATGCTGACGAGTTCGGTCGCGCCGCCGGGGCCACCACGGGTCAGGGCGTAGACCAGGCCGAACACGGCGATGGTAGAGACAGCGGAAATCAGCATGTAGAGCATGATTGTCGGCATCATCAGCGGCAACGTGATCCGCCGGAACATCTGGGAAGGCGTCGCGCCGTCCATGCGCGCGGCCTCGTAAATCTCGTTGGGTATCGTGCTGAGGCCTGCAGTGAGCAGGATCATGGCAGTGGCGATGCCGCGCCAGGTGTTGACGATAATGATCATGGCGAGCGGGAACGTGTTCAGCCAGTCCGACGGTTCAATCCCAAGGAACATGACGATACGGCTGAGAGTGGAGCGCTCCCCTCCCGCCAGCATGGAAATCCACATGAAGCCTGCGACCACTTCCGGAGCCGCGTTCGGCAAGAGGATCATTGACGAGAACGTCTTGTGGAACTGCACGGGCCTGCGTAGCGCGATCGCGGAGACAAGACCAAGAACGAACTGGCCGATGATCGCCGAGCCGAGGACGAACAGGAACGTGACAAGGAGGGAGTTCCAGAACTTCGCGTCATTGAAGAGGCGCACGTAGTTGCGGAAGCCGACGAACCGCGGGTTCATCGCGCCGGGACCCGTCAGTGCCTCGTTGGTGAAGCTCAGATACACCGAATAGAGCGCCGGATAGATCACGAATGCCAGCAGCAGCAGGATCGACGGCAAAAGGATGATGAGCAGCTGCCTCTTGAGGCGCTTCTCGTGCATGCTCATGGCAGCCATGGAGATAATCCGTTTCCATTGGGAACTGGAGACGCGAGCGATGTCGCGCCTCCAATATGGGCAGAACGGGGGAGGCTGGTTACTTCACCATTTCCTCACCGAGAGTTTCCTTGACGTAGTCGACCAGGATTTTCTGCGCGCCAGCGGCATCGGTCTCCTTGCGAAGCAAGGCATCCGTGGCCCGCGCTACCCCTTCGGAGACGGCCGAGAAGCCCGGCGCGGTCTTGATGAACGTGCCATTTTCAACCCCGGCGTGCACAGGAACGAGTGCCGAGAGCTTCTTGAACTCCGGGTCATCGCCGGCGTCTCGGCGGCCGGGGATGTTGCCGATCCGAGCGGCATAGGCGACATCGGCCTTGACCGAGCCGATTTCCAGAAGGACCTTCTTGGCCATCTCGACGTCCGACGCCTGTGAGTTCACGGCCCAGGCACTGTCGATGTCGACGATGACGTGCTCGCCGCCGTCCTTGCCCGGCATCAACCAGGTGCCGACCGCATTGGCGACGTCGGGGATCGGGTTTTTGCTCTCCGGACCCCAGTCGTAGATATAGCACCATGAACCGCAGGTCGTGGCCGCGAGCTTGCCAGCCGGGAACATCTCGTACTTGGGAACGACCCACGGCTCGGGTCCGAGGAGCGGCTGGACGGGTGTCAGGTCGTTGTTGACGAGTTCGGCATAGAAGCCCATGACGTCCTTGATGCCTTCGCTTGTGAGATTGAGTGTGCCGTCGTCGGTGGCAATTTCCGGGGTCGAACTGCCGACCACCAGATACTGGAAGCCTTCGCCGAACGCGCCGCCGCCCCAAGTGAGACCCGCCGGAAACAAAAGACCATATGCGCCGGTCTTCGCCTTGATCTCCTTGGCGCGATCGAGCAGTTCCTGCCAGGTCTTCGGCTGCTCGGTCGAGATGCCTGCCTTATCCAGGATGTCGCGGCGGAAATAGAGCTGCTGGACATTGAGCATGGCAGGCAGGACGTGGATTTGACCATCCTTGTCGGTGACCAGCTTCTTGGAGACATCAAACAGGGCGTCAAAGCCGTCCCAAGCCTTCACTTCGTCTGTAATAGGGGCGATGTAGCCTGCGGCGGCCATGTCGGCGACATCCTGGCCGCGGGGCGCGGTGAACAGATCAGGAGCGTTCCCGGCACCGAGCTCAGTCAACAGCTTGGTCATGTAGTCTTTTTCAGGGGCTGGATACTCGACGATCTCTATCTCGACATCGAGCTTCTTCTCGATTTCCGGTACGACGGTCTTCAGCGCGTCAATGCGCGCCTGCCGATGTTCGGCGATGCGGATCGTTTCGCCAAGCGATGTGGTGGCCGACATGGCAAGCGCGGCAACGCTGATGCCCGCCAAGAGAAATTTTCTCAGCATGTGCTCCTCCCTAGAGTCTCCTAAACGACCTCCTCGATCGTTGATGAAAAATGTACACGGTTCCGCATCATAATCAAGCCCATCGATTACGCATCACATTTTGTCGCCATTATTGCGATTTCTATTGTGATTTCGGCTGAGATCGTGGTAGTTCGAGTTGTGTAACCGTTTGCACAAATGGAGGAAGCCGTGCGAAACAAAGTTCGACTAGGGGTCATCGGCGCCGGCCTGAAGGCCGCTGACTACGCGCAGAGCTGGGCGCGCATGCCCGAAGTGGAATTCGTCGCCGCCGCAGATGTCAGCGCTGCATCCCGTGCCCGCCTGAGAGACATCTGTGTGAAAGCCGGACAGAGCCCGCCGCGCGAATTTGAGGACTTTCGGGAGATGCTCGCAAAGTGCCGGGACGATCTTGACGCGGTCTACATATCCACGCCTCACTCTTCCCATGGCGAGCAAGCGCTCGCCGTCATCGAGGCGCGCCTCGATCTATTTCTGGAAAAGCCGATGGTGACCACGGTCGCCGAAGCGAAGGCCTTGATCGACGCGCGCTCCCGAACCAACAACACCCTGGTCATCGCCTTCAATGGGGCGCTCTCACCCCTCGTCCGCGACACACATAAACGTGCATCCGCGGGAGAGTTTGGCGAATTGGTCAGCGTGTCGGCGTCGATATGGGAGAGCTGGCGTTCGAACTATGAGGGCCATTGGAAACAGATGCCCGAGTTGTCGGGCGGCGGCTTCATGTTCGACACCGGCGCTCACATGATGAACACGGTCTGCCTCCTGGTTGGCTCGGAATTCGAGCGCGTCTCTGCCTATATGAACAATTATGGAAAGCCGGTCGACATCACCTGCGCCGTTGCGGCCCGGTTGGAAAACGGTGCCCTGGTCACGTTCAACGCTGCTGGGGAAGGCCCAAAGGGATGCGCGTCACATATGACCCTCTTCTATTCGAAGGGAATTGTGCGCATTGACGCCTGGGGCGCTTGGCGTGAAATCGAAATCGACGGGAAACCCGTGGTGCGCGAAGTCGCCGAAGCAGCTCACCAGGAGAACCCGCTGAAGTCCTTCCTTGCCGTCCGCGCGGGACTGGAAGAAAATCCGTCCACGGTGGAAAATGGTCTTCGCTTTGCCCGGCTGTGGGATGCTATCAAGGCTTCCGCGGCCCGTAATGGCGAATCCATCCGGATCGCCGATATTGGCTAGGAAAGCCTCACCAGGACTGCGATGAACAAACGCATCACTTCCAAGCAGCTTGCGAAACTTGCCGGCGTCTCGTCGGCGACGATCTCCCGTGCGTTTTCATCGGACGCGCGTATCAGCGCGGCGACGCGAAATCGTATCCTGTCGATCGCTCAGGAACACGATTACCAGCCCAACGCTCTCGCTCGCTCGTTGAACAGCCAGCGGTCGCGCCTGGTGGCGCTGGTCGTCAATTCCATTGAAAATCCGGCGGAGGCCGAGCAGCTCCAATATTTGGTGCACCGGCTCCAGGAGAAGGAGCTGCTTCCGATCATCCTCTGCTGCGCAGGCTACGACGACCGGGCGCGATTGATGCGGATGGCCTCGGCTTATCAGGTGGACCATGTCGTTGTGTTTTCGGACATGGTCTCTTTTGACGACGCCATCCAGATTTTTCGGTCGGCCCGTCCGATCATCGTTTCGAACGAGCCTCTCGCCGACAACAACGCCTCGCTCGTCAGATTCGATGGCGCGCGCGCGGCGGAGGAAGTGGTCGACAAGGCGGTGGCGGCCGGAAAGAGCCACTTCGCCTACCTTACCGGAAGAACATCCAGCTGGATCGACAAACAGCGTAAGGCCTGGTTTGCGGACGCCCTTGGCAAGCATGGTCTCGCCTTCGTGGCGGAAGGCCACGGAGACTACGGTTACGACTCCGGCTTCAAGGAAGCGGTGGTCTTGCTCCGCCGCTCCAAAGTAGATGCAGTCGTCTGCGGAAATGACGTGATGGCAATCGGGGTCAGGGACGCCGCGACGCGAGTACTGGGCAAGCGCGTGCCGGAAGATATCGCGATCATCGGCCAAGACGGCATCGCCATGGCCTCCTGGGAGTGCCATGACCTGACCACGATGGCGCTCGACGGCACCACGTTCATCGACCACGTCGTCCGCTTGATCGAGCGTGACCAGGCGGACGAAGTGCAGCCTGAAACGGTGGTGCTTCACCTCAAGGTTCGGTGGGGATCGACCTGCTGACCCGGCTGAGGTCATGATGTCGCCGACGCAGGCGCATAGGATGCCCGCCTGGTCCGGTGCAGATGGTTAGGAATTTAAATTAGTCGACGTCTTGCTTTAAATCAGACGGGATATCCTTGATCGTGACGAAGAACCCGGCCGGTTCCTGCTGACTGGATCTGCTAACCTCGCGTCGGTGCCAGCTATTGCAGATTCCCTTGCTGGACGCATGGCAGTCATTTCCCTGCTAACTGCAGGAAGCCGTCGGGGATCGCTTTATCCGTGGCCTGGTGCTTCACGATCATGATCGCGTGACGCCGTTCGGAGAGAGGTTGCACGCCGCGCCGCCATCGGTTCTCCGGTCGATGTAAGAAGAACGGAAATCGTCGCGCGGCATGCTGCGGAATCGCCAATCCGGAAACTCCTCCCGGAGGCCGCAAAAGGTTGGAAGTCTGCCGTTCGTTTCGAACGATGGGAGGAGCGAGATGGGCCGATTCTCGACATTCATCGCGCGGCGCGCAAGCTGTGGCTTTCGATCCACAGCGGTCGTTCATTGTAAATGCGCGAGCCAGTTTAGCACGGCGATTCGATTGCCCGCTCCGTTCTATGGCGGAGTTGTCGTCTGCCGGGCCTCGCTTTCCGGCAGCCGCACGGGCTTGGAGAGTTTCGCCAGCGCATCCACCCTTGCGCAGTGCGGAAAGCCAGCTGCAACTAACTGTCCCAGTCGGGCGTCACTACTCTCGAATCTGAGATAGCACTGAGTCAGTGCGACGGGCCGCCCGGAGGTTGGGGCCATGTGCGGCCTTACCGCTTCCTCGCGCAGATTGCATAACGATGCTGGCATTGTCTGGCCAGGCCCTTGAAGAAATTCCAGTTCCTAGCCTGCGTGCGATGGATCTCGCGGAGGTCCCTGTCAAGCTCTATGTCGACGAAGCCGGCCTTGCCAAGCAGGTTGGCGACGTCATCGGCCCGCGCACCGGCGGAGAAGTGCACGCGCGAGAGAATGCTGCGATGGGTCGCCATCATTTGCAATGTTCCACTCGGCGCTTCTGCCGTGAGGAACCCCAAGCGCTGACCCCAGGTGCTGAGTTTCGAAAACAGCCGTTCGAGCGCACTTGTATTGACGAAGTCCCCGTCGACTATCAGCAGCGTACCGCCGGGCCTCAGGACGCGCTGCCATTCCACAAAGGCTGCTGCGGGATCGACGAGCGTCCACACCAGATGTCGGGTAACGACCACATCGTAGTAGCCATCGGGCTCCATGGTGTTTTCGGCGTCGCCGAGCCCGAAGCGGATGGCGCGACCGCGCTTGCGTGCCTTCTCGCGGGCGCGCTCGAGCATCGGTTCGGCCCAGTCGAGGCCTTGGACCTTGAAGCCGAGATCGTCGAGCAGATGCGAGATGACGCCCGTTCCGCTTGCGAGATCCAGGGCAGCGCGGCCGCCGCCCGGTCCGAGGTGCTTGAGAAACAGCCTATGCCATGCCGCACGCTCTTCCTCCGAGAAGATCTCGTGGCCCGGGGAATGATCGAAGGTTGCGGCCCGCTCCGACCAGTAGGCCTTGATTTCATCCCTCAGGTTGTAGTTCTGCCGATCTAGGGTGTCGCTCATGCTGGTGCTGCTCGTCTCTGTTTGGAGGCGTTCTAAAAGATAAATGTTGACTAATAAAGTCATGAAACATTAGATCGCGTCGATTTTCCCAGCGGAGCAAAAACAATGCGGCTTTTCAACAGGGTGGCTGCGGCCGCCACGGGACTTTGCGTGCTTTTTTCAACGACAGCCTTCGCTGATGTCGTGAAATTGAAAGACGTCACCGGCCGCGATGTCGAGGTCAATGTACCGGTCGAGCATGTGATCCTTGGTGAGGGGCGCCAGATCTACTTCCTCGGAGCGCTCGACCGCGATGCGCCGTTCAAGCGTGTCGTCGGCTGGCGCGACGACTTGGCGAAAGCCGATCCGGAAAGCTATGCCGCCTATCTCGCCGAATATCCTGACATCGCCGAGCTACCGACTTTCGGTGGCATGAAGGATGGTAGCTTCGATATTGAGCAGGCGGTGGCGCTGAAGCCGGATGTCGTCCTGATGAATATCGACGCCAAGACGGCGACGGAAGAGGCGGGCTATATCGAGAAGCTCGCGAAGGTCGGCATCCCGCTCGTCTACGTCGATTTCCGCGAGAGGCCGATGGAAAATACCGAACCGAGCATGCGGCTGATGGGCAAGCTGCTCGGCAAGGAAGAAAAGGCTGAAGAATTCATCAAGTTCCGCGTCGAGAACATCGCCAAGGTGACTGACGCTCTGGCAAAGGCGAACCCGAAGAAGCCGCTCGTCTTCGTCGAGCGGGCCGGCGGCTATTCCGACGATTGCTGCATGTCCTTCGGCAACGAGAATTTCGGCAAGATGGTCGAGTTTGCCGGTGGCGTGAACATGGCCAAGGACATCATCCCCGGCACCTTCGGCACCGTCAACCCGGAGCAGATCATCGCCGCCAACCCCGATCAGATCATCATTACTGGTGGCAATTGGCAGGGCTATGTGCCGGGCGGCAACTGGGTCGGCGTCGGCTACGGCGCCGATAAAAAAGAGGCCGCGCGCAAGCTGGAAAATCTGACCAAGCGGCCGGCCTTCACCGGCGTCAAGGCGGTCAAGGACGGCAACGTGCATGCCATCTGGCACCAGTTCTACAACAACCCCTATCAGTTCGTCGCGATCCAGCAGATTGCCAAGTGGCTGCACCCGGATCTCTTCGCTGACCTCGATCCGGAGGCGACCTTTACGGAGTTGCACGAGCGTTTCCTGCCGCTTCCCTACAAAAGCGGGTACTTCGTCTCGCTGAACGTCAGCCAATAAATGCATTGGCGGCCGGCGGACGGGAGGCCCCAAGCGCCGCGATCGAAAGGAATGAGAATGTCGATCTTCAGGAAAATCGCTGTTGCGCTGTTTGCCGCGATCATGCTGGCGGCGGTGCCAGTGGGCGCGGCGGAAATCGTCGATGTCACCGGCCGCCGGGTCGAAATCGCCTTGCCCGCCAAGCGCATATTGCTGGGCGAGGCCCGGCAGATCCATGTGGCCGGGGCGCTGAAAGGCGAGCATGTCTTCGATACGATCGTCGGCTGGCGCGACGATCTGCTGAAGAAGGATCCGGACTCCTACGCGGCCTATGTCGAGCGCTTCCCCGAGATCGAGAAGCTACCGCGCTTCGGCTATATCCCGTCGGGCGATTTCAGTCTGGAAGCAGCGATCGCGCTCCAGCCGGATGTGCTGACGCTGAACCTCGAGGCACAGAAGGCGGTCGAGGAATCGGGCTTCATCGAAAAGGCTGCGGCTGCCGGAATTGCCGTCGTCTATCTCGATTTCCGCGTCGATCCGGCCGCAAATAGCGAGAAATCCGTTGAAATCCTTGGCCAACTCTTTGGCGCCGAGGCGAAGGCGCGCGAATTCATCGAATATCGCAATGCTCAGATCGCACTGGTGACGGACCGCCTGAAGAAGGCCGGCGCGATCACGCGTCCGAAAGTCTTCATCGAGCGCTCTCCCGGCATTACCGGTGATGTCGTCTGCTGCCGAACTTTCGGCCCCGCAAACTTCGGCGAGATGGTGGAGAAGGCCGGCGGCCACAACATCGGCTCCGACGTCATCAAGGGCACCTTCGGCGACCTCAATCCCGAGCAGCTCATCGTCAGCGATCCCGATCATGTCATCATCACCGGCAGCAACTGGTCGGCGGAATCCGATCTCAACCAGTTCGTCAGCGTCGGCCGCGACGCCGATGCGGCCGCAGCACAGGAGCGCCTGCGCGGCCTGATGCAGCGCCCGGGCTTCCCAGGTCTGAAGGCGGTGAAAGAGGGCAATGTGCATGCGGCCTGGCATCAGTTCTACGGCGCGCCCTACGAGTTCGTGCCGATCCAGCAATTCGCCAAATGGTTCCATCCGGAGCTTTTCGCCGACATCGATCCGGACCGAACCTACCGCGAGTTTCACGAGAAGTTCCTGCCTGTGACCTATCGCCCAGGCTACTTCGTCTCACTTCCGAAGGATGGTGAATGATGGTTGCCGTGACTGACGCGATCCCTGGAATCGAAGGGCGAGAGCGCTATCGCGCCCTCGTTGTGCGCCGTCTGCTGTTGATCTTCTGTCTGCTCGGCGCGCTCTTTGCCTCGGTTGCAATCGACATGGCGCTCGGCCCCGCGAACTATCCGCTCGCCGACGTGCTGACGGCGCTGTTTCGCCCGGAGACGGTGAGCGACCAACTCCGGGTGGTGATCTGGGACATTCGCATGCCGATCGCCCTGATGGCGGTGACGGTCGGCGCCTCGCTGTCAGTCGCCGGCGCGCAGATGCAAACGATTCTGGCCAATCCGCTGGCAAGCCCCTTCACGCTTGGAATATCCGCAGCGGCAGGCTTCGGCGCGGCCCTCGGCCTCGTTGCCGGGGTCGCGATCTTTCCCATCGCGGTCCAATACATGGTGCCGATCAACGCCTTCCTGATGGCGATGGTCGCGGCGCTCTTCATCCACTTCGCCTCCACCATGCGTGGCGTCACGGTCGAAACCATCGTGCTTCTCGGCATCGCACTCGTCTTCACCTTCAACGCCGCGCTGTCGCTGCTCGAATATCTTGCCTCCGAACAGGCACTCGCCGCCGTCGTGTTCTGGACGATGGGCAGCCTCACCAAGGCGACTTGGCCGAAGGTCTGGATCACCGGCGCCGTGCTCCTTTTCGCCGTTCCGCTCTTTGCCCGTCACGCCTGGGCGCTGACGGCACTTCGGCTCGGTGACGACAAGGCGGCGAGCTTCGGCATCAATGTCCGCCGCCTGCGACTCGAAGCGATGATGACGGTGAGCCTGCTTGCGGCGATCCCGGTCTCCTTCGTCGGCACCATCGGCTTCGTTGGTCTCGTCGGGCCGCATATCGCCCGCATGCTGGTCGGCGAGGATCAGCGTTTCTTCCTGCCGGCCTCCGTGCTGTGCGGCGCGCTTTTGCTTTCGGTCACCTCGGTCGTCAGCAAGATGCTGATCCCAGGCGCGGTGTTGCCGATCGGCGTCATCACCGCGCTCGTCGGCGTGCCCTTCTTCTTCGTGCTGATTTTCACTAACAGGAGGCGCGCATGGTAAGCCTGACGCTGGAAAAGGTCGGGGCGAACTACGGCCGGCGCACGGTGCTGTCGGACGTCAATACTGGGATGTTGCGCGGAGGCGGCCTGACGGCGGTGATCGGCCCGAATGCTGCCGGTAAGTCGACGCTGTTCAAGCGCATTGCGGGCCTGACGTCAGGTCCTGGCACCGTCCGTTTGTCCGACGCGGCCAAAGGGCCTGAAGGCATCTGTTACATGCCGCAGGATACCGGTGCCAACGCCGTACTCACCGTCTACGAGTCGGTGCTCCTCTCGGCCAAGCAGGGCTCCGGCTGGAAGGTGAAGGACGGCGAGCTCGCCGAGATCGACCGGGTGCTTGGCGAGCTCCGGATAGCTGATCTCGCCTTTCGCGGCCTCGGCGAACTCTCAGGCGGCCAGCGTCAACTGGTCTCCATTGCTCAAGCCCTGGTGCGCAGACCGGAAGTGCTGCTGATGGACGAGCCGACCTCGGCGCTTGATCTCTTCCGGCAAATCGAGGTGCTCGGCTTCATGAAGCGCCTGTCGGCGCAGTCGGGAATGGCGGTGCTGATCGCGCTGCACGATCTGAACCATGCGCTGCGCTATTGCGACGACACGATCGTCATCAGTGATGGTTCGGTCGTGGCGAGCGGCCGAACCCATGAGGTCATCACCGCGGATATGCTGCGCTCGGTCTACCGTGTGGAGGCCCGTGTCGAAGCCTGCTCGATGGGCCGCCCAGTCGTCATTGTCGATGGGTCTCTCTGAAGGCGACGAATACGGCAGCCGCACGGCGCCGTCGTTCGCTAGACCGAACGGCTCGGCCGCCTAGTCTTAATAAACGATATGGCAATTTTGTTAAATAACGCAGTCGCTTGTTTAACAGGGGCCTTGGTTCGAATCGCCAAGACGGGAGATGATCCCGCGATCAGGTTTGCCAGTCGAGTCCGATAACCTCCGCATCGCTCCCATAACAAGCAAGGGGAACGATATGTCTCATATCATGATGAACCGCCGAGGGTAACCGGGTGGCAAACGGGTGCCCTCCTAGCCTCACCGCTAGACCGAACATCAAGGCTGTCGGAGCGGGTGCCCGAGGGAGCGTTGCTCCTGGCTGCAAATCATTTGGCTCGCTATCGGGCCAGACGGATCGCACCCGGGTTGTTGATGGTGTTGTTCGCGAGCGCCGCCTTGCAATCCAGCTTGAAGCTGCTGTTGCCGATCATCGTGATTTCCTGCGCGACGATGCGTACGCATTCGCCGCCGGTGGAGCCATTGCCGGCATACTGGATCTCACGTGACGCCGGCATGTAGATGATGCCCGCAAGCGACGAGGCGCTGTTGCCGTTGATCACGGCCGTCTCCGTGTTGTTCCTGGCGGCAACGATCGAGAAACCTGCCCAGTCACCGGTCAGCGACGGCGTGATCTTGAAGGTCGAGCCGCCGTGAATGTCGAGTTGGGCACCGTTCATCAGGAAGAAGGTGACGCCCTCACCCGTGAGCACCGACTGGCTGGCAAGTTTCAGAGTGCCGCCATCGATGATGTAGGAGCCCGGCCGCAGAAGGACCTCGCCCTTGATCTCCAAGCCGCCGTAGGTGCCGGGCTTCAGTTCGACAGTGTAGCCGGCGGGTGCGTTGTTCGGTGTCTTGCTCGTACCGTTGCAGTCGCCATTGCCGCCACCGCCGGCCACGAAGTTCTGTCCGCATCCGGAGAGGTTCACCCAGCTCCCGGTCGTCGGCATTTTCTTGAACCGGAAGGGGTCTGGGATCGGTGGAACACCTTCCACCGCCTTGCCGCAGGCGAGCTCGAGATGGGCAAGCGTCGCCGAAACCTTGCCCGTTGCATAAAGACACTCTGCCTTGAGAGTAGCCGACCCACTGAGATAGATCGACTGTGCGTCGCTCGAATCCGACGTGATGGTACAGCCGGAGGTATCGACAGTGGCACTGCCGCTCACTTCGAACGCCCGGGATGCGGTCGGGTGGAGTGCCAGAATGCAGGCTTCCCGCCCCGGCATGCGCGCCGCGACGCTTTCGCGATCGATCGTATAGGGTTGGAGTCCCCAGAACAGCGGAGCGTATTTGAGCTCATAGGTCGTCGTCGCCGTGCTTTCGACGCCGAGGGTGCCAAAAGTAACCTTGATCGCCTGCGTTGCCACCGGCGTCGAACTGCCCAACCCGATCTCGTCGATAATCTCTGGTATGCCGAAATTGGCGAAGAAGATGTTGTTCGCCAGGTCCTTCGCTTTGGCTTCATCCTCCCCTTCGCCATAGGACTTGACCGCGGAAAAGGCGGCCGCATCGAGCGCGTCCTGCATCTTGGCGGATTCGAGATTGATGCGGGCGAGATTGATGGCGATGGAAGCGCCCGTGAACAACGGGATTATCAGCAGAGCAGTCATGACGGCAAAGTTGCCGTTTTCGTCCTTAAGGATGCGGACGAGGTTGTTCTTCAGATCGCTTAGCATCTTGTTTGTTGCCCCCTCAACAGATCACGACGACTTCGGATGCGGCCAGCTGGCTACGTCCCCTCCTTGCGCTCCAAAACAGATTGCTAATGTAGCTATCAATCGTAGAGGAATAGCTTCAGAAATTGTTAAACTTTGTGGCATCCGCGCTGTGCGGGGGGAATCCACAGCGGAAACGGGCGGGTGCCTGCCCGTGCTGCCGCCCTGGGTATCGTTGGGGCCGCTCTGCGGCGGTGTTTGTTTCCGATTTGTGCGTCTGGGATCGCATAATGTATCATCTGGATTGTGCGCTGCGGCCGATCCTTGAGAATGTGCCGTTTCATCGCGCCGTACTTTCGCGAACCTGAAGCTCGAAGCCCAAGTCGACGACCGGCGATTCAATTGGCCGGCCGGCAAGTCGATCCAACACCATCTGCACCGAGCGGCGGCCGATTTCATAGCGCGGCGTGCGTACGCTGGTGAGCGACGGATAGGCGACGTGCATCATGTCGAGATCGTTGAAGCCGCAGATTGCCATGCTGTGCGGCACGGCGATGCCCGCCCGCTGGCATTCGAACAGCACGCCCATGGCAAGGTCATCATTGTTGCAGAAGACCGCGTCAAGATCGGCGACCTTGGCAAGCGCATCGGCCAGGAGCGGCCCGCCGAGCGATACGCGTGAAGGCGTCAGCGTGGTGGTTACCAGCTTGGGATCAAAGAGCTGAGCGGTCTCCAGAGCCGAGCGGTAACCGGCGAGGCGACGCTGCGAGCGAGGATCCATTCGCGCGCCGATGAAGCCTATGCGGCGATATCCAGCCTCGATCAGATGGTTGGTCGCCGCCTTGCCGCCATCGAAGTGGGAGAACCCGACCAGCATATCGACCGGATCGTCGCCATACTCCATGATCTGCACGATAGGGCAATCCGCGCTCTCGAGCAGTTTGCGGGTCGTTTCGGTCTGGTCGATACCGGACACGATCAGCGCCGATGGCCGCTGGCTCAAAAACATCCGGATCAGCCGTTCCTCTTCCCGGGGCGAGTAGTGGGTATTGCCCATCTGTATCTGCAACGGACCGTCGCCGAGCTCGTCATAGATGCCTCTCACCGTGTCGGCGAAGACGATGTTTGTCAGTGATGGCACGAGAACACCGATCACGTCGGCTCGGGAGGAGGCGAGCGCGCGCGCATTGGGGTCGGGCGCATAGCCGAGCTGGATCACCGCCGTATCGATCTCCGCGCGCAGTTCGGCCGAAACCAGCGACGGATCGCGTAGCGCGCGCGACACGGTAATCGCGGCGACCCCTGCCAGCTTTGCGACGTCGGCTATGGTTGGCCTCCCACTGCCGCGTCGGCTTGCCTTCCGGCTCTGGTCTTTGGAAGTGATGTCGTCCTTCACGTCGACTCCTGCTGGCTGCGTGAGCGCAGGGTCCCGACATCGGTGCGGCCGACATACCAGTTCCTTGCGTCCACCTCATCGAAGACGACGGAGATTTCGCGCTCGGACAATCCGGTTGCCTCGGCAATCGCCGCAGTGACCTGGCTGCTGATTGCCGCCTTCTTGGCCGCAGGATCGTCGGCGAGGGTCTCGCGCACGATGGTGATCCGCACGAACGGCATGGCTGGCCTCCTGCCTCAGTCGAGTCTTGCGCCGTTGACCATCAGCCGAACGGCATAAAGCGAACTGGTCGCGCAGATGTAGAGGATGTTTCGCTTAGGCCCGCCGAACACGCAATTGGCGGTGTTTTCCGGCACTCTCACCTTGCCGAGCAAGGTGCCGTCCGGGTGGTAGCAATGGATGCCGTCGCGGGCGCTTGTCCAGATCCGCCCTTCGTCGTCCAGGCGGAACCCGTCAAAGAGGCCTACGGTGCAATCGGCAAGGACCCGCCCGCCCGATATCGCGCCCGCCTCGTTCACATCGAAGACGCGCATATGCGCAGGAAGGTCGGGCCCGTGCGTCCGGCCGGTGTCGACGACGTAGAGCTTTTTTTCATCAAGCGAAAAGGCGAGGCCATTCGGCCGCACCATGTCGGTAATGACGGCCGCAACCGCGCCCGTCGCCGGGTCGACACGATAGACGTGGCAGGCGCCGATTTCGCTTTCGGCCTTGTGGCCCTCGTAATCGGACTCGATGCCGTAGGCGGGATCGGTGAACCAGATCGACCCGTCTGATCGCACGACGACGTCGTTCGGCGAGTTGAGCCGCTTGCCGTTCCAGCGATCGGCGACGGTGGTGATGCTCCCGTCATGTTCGGTGCGGCTGACACTGCGGCCACCGTGCTCACAGGTTACCAGACGGCCATGCCGGTCGGTGGTATTGCCGTTCGCGAAGTTCGACGGTTGGCGAAAGATGCTCACATGCCCGTCGGTTTCGTCATAACGCAGCATCCGGTCATTGGGGATATCCGACCAGACCAGATAGCGCCCGGCGGCGAAATAGGCCGGCCCTTCAGCCCAGCGACACCCCGTATAGAGCTGTTCCACTCGGGCGCTGTGGTTGACCAGGTT
This sequence comes from Ensifer sp. ENS11, assembly GCF_014851895.1. Classification (NCBI taxonomy): domain Bacteria; kingdom Pseudomonadati; phylum Pseudomonadota; class Alphaproteobacteria; order Hyphomicrobiales; family Rhizobiaceae; genus Ensifer; species Ensifer sp. ENS11. Next base: position 50,561 of record NZ_JACVAN010000029.1, read on the forward strand.
GGCAAAGCGCTGGTCTACGATCTCGAAATCCTCGGCCATGGGTACCCTCATGCGGCAACGATCGCACTCTGACTGCTGATCGCATGATAGCGCTATCATCACGGAAGGGAATAGCCTTCCTGCATCGGTGTCGACCGTCGCCGAATTTCACTTGAAAATTGGGAAGTTCGGTTCTCGGCAATCCGCAAATGTTACTTTACAATTTTTTGTGGTAGCGCTACCTAATTAAGAGACAGCGGTGTTTTCGGGAGGAGACCAGAGCGCCTCGTCAATGGTGAAAGCAGGCATCCAGCGTGCCGGTGCCAGAGAAGTTCGTGCCGTTCCGGGGGAAGGAGTTCCCTCTCGAACCGGAGAACAAAATCAGTGGCGCGCCAAAGGGAGGAAATGTCGATGGTGAAGTCACTCGCTGGCGGCATCGTTGCTGCCACTGCCTTTTTCATGTTGGGATCGGCCGCCTACGCAGAGCCGGAAGTGGTTTCAGGGCCCGCGGCGGAGCCGGAATGTTTCGCGCCCTGGTCGGCAGACACCAAATTCTTCAAGTTTCCGAAAAAGGACGGCCCATACCGCATCGCTCTTGCGAACGGCTACATTGCCAACACCTGGCGTATCCAGATGGTGCAGACAGCCAAGGCCTATGCCGCTCAGCCCGACGTCGCGGCCAAGCTGAAGGAGTTCAAGGTCGTATCGACGGGTGAGGACGTGCCCGCCCAAATCTCGGCGATCAACAACTTTATCGATTCCGGCTATGACGCCATCGTCGTCAACGCCCAGAACCCGACGGCATTCGCGCCCGTCATCAAGCGGGCGAAGGAAGCCGGCGTGGTGCTGGTTGCCTTCGACAACACCCTTGACACCGAGGACGCGATCAACGTGAACGTCGACCAGAAGGGGCTCGGCGGACTGTGGGGCCAATGGCTCGTCAAACATCTGCCGAATGGCGGCAAGGTACTCGAGGTGCGCGGTGTGGCCGGAACTTCGGTCGACACCGACCGGCACGATGGGATCCATGAGAAACTCCAGGCGTCGGGCAAGAACTTCGAGGTCGTCGAGGTCATGGGAAAGTGGGATGACGGGGTGGCCCAGAAGGTGACGGCGGATGCGATCGCCACCAGCGGTCCCTTTGACGGCATTACCGGTCAGGGCGGCGATACCGGCATCGTCCAGGCGATGATCGACGCCAAACATCCGTTCGTGCCGTTTGGCGGCGAAACCGAAAACGGGTTTCGCAAGTTCTGCGCAGCACATGCCGCCGACGGCCTGAAATGCTCGTCGGCTGGAACCGGACCCGCACAGGTGGCCGTTGCTATCAAGACGGCGATCGCCGCGCTCGAGGGACAGGTGGTGCCGCAGTCGGTCAAGTTGCCGTTGGCCATTGTCGAAGATCCGAATTTCAAGGAGGGCCAGGATTACTTCCAGTCCGAATCCGACAATTTCTTCGTCGGTAATTCCTTCCCTACCTGCGGGATCAATTTCTCCGCCCAGGAGATCATGAAGCAGAGCAAGGAAAACCAGTAGGTCGATCAGGAACGGGCATCGCACAGCCAGCCGTGCGGTGCCCGTCGTCCGTAACGGTTTCCCGGAGAGCGCAATGGAAAATGGCGGACCGCTCTTTTGCATGGAGGGGATATCGAAGCGCTATGGTGGGGTTCGCGCGCTTGAAAATGCCGCGCTGTCGGTCAGGGCAGGGGCCATCCACGCCGTACTCGGCGAGAACGGCGCCGGAAAGTCGACGCTCATCAAGATCATGGCCGGCGTCGTGGCTGCGGACGAGGGCCAGATGACGCTCGACGGACAGCCGGTGACATTCGCTTCGCCGGCTGCCGCCAACGCCGCCGGGATCGCCTGCGTCTTCCAGGAGTTGTCGTTGATCCCAGAACTCAGCGTTGCCGACAATATCGTCATTTCCAATCCACCGACGCGGTTCGGCATGATCGACCGCAAGGCCCAGAGGCGCCTGGCAGAGGAGGCGCTGGCGCGCGCCGGTGCCGTCGACATCCATCCTCTGGCTCTGGTCAAGGATCTGCCGCTGTCGCGCAAGCAGATCGTCGAGATTGCCAAGGCGCTGGCCCGCAAGCCGCGCATCCTCATCCTCGACGAGGCGACATCGGCGCTGACTGCGGCCGACGTTTCGAAGGTTTTTGCAGTGCTGAAGCGATTGCGTGCGGAAGGGCTGGCGCTTGTCTACATCTCGCATCGAATGAACGAGATTGCGGAACTTGCGGACGACTGCACGGTGTTTCGCAACGGCAGCAAGGTCGCGAGCTACGCGGCGGGCTCCAAGAGTGACGGCGAAGTCATCGAGATGATGATCGGCCGTGAGTATCACAGCGTCTACCCTCCTAAGCCGGGCCGGCTTGCACAAACTGCGCCAGTGCTTGAAACACGAAATCTGTCCTGGGCGGACCGGCTCCACGACATCTCGTTTTCGCTCCGCTCGGGCGAAATCGTCGGTCTTGGCGGGTTGGACGGGCAGGGGCAGCGTGATCTCCTTCTAGCGCTGTTCGGGGTCCTGCGCGGGCTGCACGGCACGGTCCTCGTCGACGGCAGCCCGATCAGCATCAGCAGCCCCGCGCAGGCGCGCCGGCACGGTATCGGCATGGCGCTCATCCCGGAGGACCGTAAGACCGAGGGGCTGATGCTGCCGATGACGGTGCGCGACAATCTCTCGCTTGCGTCGCTCGACCGGCTGACGCGCGGCGGGATCATCGACAGCGCGAAAGAGGAGAGCGCCATCAATCAGATGATGACGCTGCTCGCCATCAAGGCGGGGAATATTGACGCGCCCGTCGGCGCCCTTTCGGGCGGCAACCAGCAGAAGGTCGTCATCGCGAAATGGCTGATGCGGCAGCCACGCATCGTCCTCCTCAACGATCCGACACGCGGCATCGACGTTGGAACCAAGCAGGAGATCTATCTGCTCTTGCGGCGCCTGGCTGACGCGGGCGCGGGCATCCTGTTCTATTCGACCGACTATGCCGAGCTCATCGGCTGCTGCGACCGGGTCCTCGTGCTTTATGACGGGGCGGTGAAGCGGGAACTGGTGGGAGCTGAGATAACGGAGCGCGCCCTGATCGCGAGCGCGCTTAACATCCCGTCCGCGGAACCATTCCATCAGGAGCCCGCGCAATGAACGACTGGCAGTATCGACTGGCCGAGCACCGGGGCACGCTGACTGCGGTTGCGATCTTCGTGGTGATGTTCATCATCTACACGGCGAACCATCCGGCTGGTTTCACAGCCAACGTTATTCAGACGGCTGCCAACAAGGGGGTGCTGCTCGCCTTTGTCGCGATGGCCCAAACCATGGTGGTGATAACCGCGGGCATTGACCTCTCCGTCGGCATGATCTTCCTTCTCACCAACTGCCTGGCCTCATGGTTGGTCGTGGGCTCGCCGCTCGAAACGACCTTCGGCGTCGTTATCGTCCTGGCCGTCGGGGCTGTGTGCGGCGCGATCAATGGAGCCATCGTCATATATGGGCGGCTGCAGCCGATCGTGGCGACGATTGCGACGGGGGCGATCTATTTCGGTGTCGCCCTGTTGCTGCGACCTTTTCCGGGAGGTTCCGTTAACGAGGGTCTGGCGGATGCCCTGACGGGACGGATATTCGGAGTCGTCCCGGCGAGCCTCGCGGCACTCGCGGCGGTGGTTGTGCTGATATGGGTGCCCTTCAGCCGGTCGGTCTATGGCCGGGCGGCCTATGCCGTCGGTTCTTCCGAAACGGCGGCCTACATGTCTGGCATGCCGATCCGGCGCGGCAAGCTGCTTGCCTATACGCTTTCGGGCCTGGTGGCCGCCCTCGGCGGGCTGTTTCTCACTTTTTTCACGTATACCGGTGACGCGGCTTTCGCCAGCGGTAACGCCTACACGCTGTTCTCGATTGCCGCAGTGGTGCTGGGGGGCGTTTCGCTGTTCGGCGGCAAGGGCAGCGCCATCGGTGCCGTCTTTGGTGCGCTGGCGTTCCGCACGATCGGTGACCTTTTGTTCGTTTTCGATCTCGACCCGCTCTGGCAACCGCTGTTCCAGGGGCTGATCCTGCTTGCGGCCATCAGCCTCGGCGCTCTGGCCCTTTTCCGGGTGCGCAATAGATTGGAGTGGTTCCTGTGAGCGAGACGGCGATGACGCACGTAAACGGACGCAAGCCGAACTTCCTGCGCAAACTCGATCCGGCGGTGGTCACCGCGTTCGGCTGCATCCTGCTGCTGCTTGTCCTTGGCAGCTTCTATTCGCGCAGCTTCCTGTCACCGGAGTATCTGCTGCAGCAATTGAAGGTGGCATCCTTCCTCGGCATCATCGCCACCGGCATGATGCTTGTCATCCTGCTCGGGCAGATCGACCTTTCCGTACCGTGGACCGTTGCAACGGGCGCTATGATGGCCTGCGCGGCTGCCGCCTACGGTCCGGTCGGCACTGCTCTTGCCATCCCTTTCGGAATCCTTTGCGGGATCGGCATCGGGCTCGTCAACGGCGTCGGGGTGGCATATCTGCGCATACCCTCGATGATCGTGACGCTGGCGACGAATGCCGTCGCTCAAGGGGTGATGGTGGTCTACACAGGCGGGTTCTCGCCGCAGGATTCCGCCACCGCGGCCATGCGCTATCTCTCCACCGGCGCCTTGATGCCCGGCATCCCGAATGTCGTCTTCATCTGGGGGCTGGTCGGCACGGCGATGGTCTTCCTGCTGCGCCGGACGGGCTTCGGGCGGGCCGTCTACGGCATAGGCAATCGCGAACGGGCGGCCTATCTTTCAGGGATCAATACCCGCCGCATCGTGATGATCGCCTTCGCCGCCTCGGGCGGGCTCTCGGCCTTCGGCGGCGTCCTGCTGGCAGGCTATGCTTCCAAGGCCTCGCAATCGATGGGCGATGCCTATCTGCTTCCTGCCATAGCGGCTGTTGTTCTTGGCGGAACCTCGATCCTGGGCGGCCGGGGATCCTATCTCGGCACTGTCGCCGGCGTCATCCTCATCACACTCCTGCAGTCAATCCTCTCCGTCACGCAGATGCCAGAGGCCGGGCGCCAGATCATCTACGGCGTGATGATCATACTCATGCTCCTGCTCTATGGTCGTGCGCCAGCCAGCCGTTAAGCTTGCGGATAAGAGAGGAAGCGCCACACGCATCCATCTGGCTTCTCGCCAGGACGCCAGACGATCCGGCAATGGGCTCGAAAGGCCAACCCGCGGGTTGGATGATACATGGGCCGTCAAAGCCTTTCGCCGGTCTTCACCTCGCTCTATTTCGGATCGTACGGACCTGCCGTCCACCAGGCGCTCGCGGCAGAAACGTCACGGAAGGATCTACCCTCGGCGACCTGTCCTCGTGGGTCGTGCCGCAAACGATTGACACGCGCGAGGCCGGGTACCTGTTGGAAGAGCAACTGTGAAGGCCGCAGAAGGATGGAGGCGCTGCCGGAGCGAGCGAAGCGGGCCCTTCATATGTTTTGCTTGGACGGCGAACACTCTCCGAGATCAAAGTCAGCACAACCGGACCGAACGAACGGCCAGATCGCATAATGTATCAAGTGGAGTATGCCGTGCTGGGGCAGGGCCCGGCTATGCTGCTCTATCGATTTCCGGGATCAACTCCAGTTCGCCATGAAGCGCTATTTCCTCTGTCTTGAGGTTGAAGCTGGTCTGCATGTTCATCCAAAATTCCGGCGTTGTGCGGAAATACTTGGCGAGACGCAGAGCGGTGTCCGTCGTTATCGGTGTTTGCTCCGCCGCTATACGCTCGATGCGAGTGCGAGGGACATTGAGCTTTTTCGCCAGTGAACCGGCGCTCATGTTCAGCGGAAGTAGGTACTCCTCGCGGAGGATTTCGCCCGGATGGACCGGAGGAAGGATATGGGTCATCTCAAGCTCCTGTGTGCCACGATTGGCCATCAATGGTAGTCAACTATTTCGACGCCTTCGATACCGGCATCTGTCCATACAAAACATATGCGCCACTGATCATTGATCCGGATCGAATGTTGGCCTTCCCTATCGCCCTTAAGGGCTTCAAGTCGATTTCCCGGAGGGGAACGCAGGTCGTCCAGAGCAGCAGCGCTGTTCAGGATCGTCAATTTACGAACGGCTGACCTCACGATGTCTGAAGGAAAGCCTTTTGGGGCTTTGCCGCGCGCAACAGTTTCGGTTTTGGCATCCTTAAATGACCTGATCACGTCCCGCTCTTCATGCTTGTATCATATGGTGATACTGGTGAAAGTCAATCAATATGTATCATCGTACGATACAGATTCGCAATCGCGATCCTGTTTAAGCCATCCGAAGGTGCCGATCCTCGGTTTGATTCCTCTCAAGAGCAGAGACTCGATGGTCGGGGCTCTCCGGCCAAAGCGGAATAGGAGCCCCAGATTTTCTTAGGACGGTTTTGCCCCTGCCAACGCTCGGCCTAATACCGGCGCGCCCACGTCGCGAAAACCTCAGAGCTGCGAGCCGATAGGGAGAATCGCATAAAATCCCGCCACGAATTGATCCCAGGGCGAACCCGTCGGCTCATGATAATAGATCCGCTGCGTCCCGTCCGGCTCGGTCTCCGTCCACGAGATCCGCTTGTCCTTGTTCAGCCTTACGGCAAAGGTTTCTTCTCTTAAAACGCCTCTTAGGGCATTCGACGTCTTCCTGGTAAATTCAGGCGAGTCGATCAGAATGCCCATCTCCGTATTGATATTCACCGACCGCGGGTCCCAGTTGAACGAGCCGACGAACAGGTAACGATCGTCGATGGTAAACGCCTTGGCATGCAGACCCGATCGCGATTCACCCCAATTGACGCCGCGCCGCGCTTCTTGATCTGCGTCAGGCCGAAGTTCGTAGAGGTGGACTCCACCTTCCAGCAGAGCCCGCCGGTCCTTTGCATAATGCGCATAGACTGGTTTCACGTCGTTCGATGCCAGCGAATTGGTTACAACCAACACCTCGACGCCCCGCGCCTCAAGTTCCCGCAACCACTCTGTGCCGCGTTTGCCTGGCACGAAATATGCAGAGATGATCTCAATCTTTGATGTCGCATCGGCGAAATACTTTGACAGTTGAGAGGCAAGAATCTCTTCTTCGTTGTCTTCACCGGCCGCTTTTGAAGGGGGGTCCGAGTACATTTTGGCGGGAACCCACGCGAGCTTCAGCGTCGATGGCGTTAGATTCTGCTTCGCAGCCGCACGCACCACGCTGGCATATTCCGTCTCTCGGGCATCCCCGATGATCTCGTCAAGGCGATCGCGCGCTTCGTCGAGACTGAACCCCTCTGGTTCGCCAACGACGGAGCGCGCAGGCACTGCAAACTTGCTGTTCCAGTACTCATCAAAGTTTGTCGAGACTTCATCGACAACGGGTCCAGCAACCAGCACATCGAGATCCGAATAGTTCAATTCCCTCTTGGCCAGGAAATACTCATCGCCGATATTGCGGCCACCGACGATCGACATGGCATTATCGGCGGTCATCGACTTGTTGTGCATCCGGCGGTTGATCCGCTTGAAGTCGGTGAGGACGGCCGCGACAAGGCTCTGATCCCGCCAGAACGGGTTAAAAAGCCGGATTTCGATGTTTTTATGCGAGTCTAGAGCCGCGGTCACGGCGTCATAGCCCTTAGTGTCCATGTCATCGAGCAATAGCCGCACCCGCACACCCCGATCCGCGGCTTGCAGCAAGCTCCACGCAAAGATTTTTCCGGTAGGATCATTGTGCAGAAGGTAATACTGCGCATCGATCGTCTGTTCGGCGGCCGCTGCAAGCGCCAAGCGCGCCGCCAGCGCTTCTTCTCCGTTGCCTATCAGCCTGACCCCGGAGCGACCGTCCCTAGGATCACCAAGCCTTTGGACAGCTTGTGTCAGCCGCGTGCTTGTCGGCTGCGCGGGCGAATATGACGGTGTTTGCTTGAATGTTCGCACGGTGTGAGAACAGGCGGCGAGAAGGAACAAGGAAAGCCCTGCGGCCAGGATCAACGATCTCATACTACGCCCCAGCCAGAATGCTCCACGCCACCGTCCCTTCGCGGTTCGCAAAGCTAGACTTTGGCTGCGTCGCGCACTTTGTCGCTACTACAGACATGCTCTCACGTTTTGAGATTGAGCACCATTCCCGGAGTGATATCGTCCACCAAACCTCATTGTCGCTCTGGGCCGGAAGCTGCCAAGGAGCCGCTTTCGCTTCGCGCTATTAGCGGTCATCGCAGATCTTGATCGATCTCTTCACTCATCGCCGTGGCAGCGCTGACGCCTGGTAGTCAGGCTCATAGCTCAGGATGACGCGGTCCACCGCATTCATGAGTTCCTGAATGTCGACCCGCTCCCTTCAATCTGCTGCAGCCTGTTAGTCAAGGCGGCCCGCTTCTACTCCAACTCGTACGCTACACTCATTCGAGGCTCCGTTTTCCCCCGGAAACAGGGTAGTCGCGATGCCATCTTAGGTCTGGTGGTTTTGGCTACCTAATGCCGGACATTTTCGGCTAGGAAGCTGCGATAGCCGGAATCGGCTAGGTCGCAGTGCGGCTTCCGTGCCGGCCCAGGTCGCCGAGGCCTTACCGCCAAAGCCCAAGCTGAGCCAAGTGGCTGAGCCAAACTACGATTGACGCGCAATCGGAGGGCAATTGTGGTTGCACGCCCTAGAGTTTCGCCGTTGCTAATTCGCAATCGATCGCCTCGAAGAAATCTGCGCTTGGTCGCCATTGCAAGTCTCCAATAGGGCACCAGTCCCGATTTCGGTATCAAGCTCGGCCTGCGTCATGCCGGCTTTCGGCCACGCGGCAGCTCGCCCTACCAGAGCCATCAGGAACAGCGAGTGTTGGTGCTTTCCTGCTCGCGCGCTATCAGAACCCGGGTGATTAAAGTCGGAGTTACGCCAGCGTGTTGGTTGTTCTCAAGGCTTCATCGAGTGCCCTGCGTCCGTTCCCGGCAAGCCAAGATCGGAAAGTGAGTAGCTCTGGGTTGATCTCACGCATGGCGTTCAGATCGACACATTCTGCAAGCGGACCATCTTCCAAGCTCTTCGCCATGTGTGCGAGGTCCGCATTCGCCGCGAGAACGTCATCGGGAAAGCGTGCGTAGGAGATTGGGCGACCGGCGCCTTCGGTAAGGGCGGCTTCAAGCTCGTGCCCCGTCACACGGTCGCTTGCGATCTTCAACGTCATGCCGCCGAAGCGGGTCTTGTCAGCAAACACCGCAGCAACAAATTTGCCGATGTCCTCCACGGCGGTAAGCTGGATAGAATGATCCGGTCTGATCAGGGATACCAACCGTCCTTCATCCAAACCGAAACCAGGTCGTACGAGCATCTCCATGAAGATCATCGGCCGGATGATGGTCGCGGTGATGGCGAGTTCTCGAACGTGCCTTTCGATGCGAGGCTTGGCGTCGAAACGCGCGACCCCTGTCAGTTCATCCCCAACGCTAGCGCCTGAAGAATAAACGAGATGTTCGACGCCGATTTCGGCTGCCAGATCAGCAATTGAGATACCGTAGCGGACTTCGTCTTCTGCCGCCAAATTGGCCGGCAGTACGCTGAAAACACCATAGGTGTCTTTCATAGCTGTGCGGATCACGTCCGTGTTTTCGAAGGCGCCCTGGACAAGCTCGACGCCTGCAATCCCCAGTTCTAAAGACGCGGCATCAGTAGAATTCAAAACGAGCGCGCGAACAGGCCATCCCACCTTCAATAAGGCTTTGGCGACAGATCCTCCCTGTCGTCCGGTGGCGCCGAAAACAAAAATTGGCTGTTTGCCATTGGTCATTGAAAACCCTCGCGTTGAACAACAAGGGTCATCCATATATACGAATGGAAAATCGCCGGAAGACGGCACATTTTTCAGCATCAGGCACAAGGATGATACCCTTGGACAAACATTTCCATGCCGATGCGCTGCAAGTATCTGAGGATAATGGTCTGTTCAGACCGATCCAAGGAAACGGGGTGTGCACGCTGCTGGGCGACAAATGGACTGTTCAAGTCCTTTGGCGCCTTTCGCTCGCGAAGGAGCATCGGCTCCGTTTCTCAGCCCTTAAGAAAGAGGTTGATGGCGTCACCCAGCGGATGTTGACGCTTACGCTGCGCAATCTGGAGCGTAGCGGCCTCGTTGTACGCCATTATTTTCCTGAAGTGCCGCCGCGTGTTGAATATGAGTTGACCGAGATGGGAGGCGGGGCCTTGCGCGCCCTTGAAGGGTTCAACTTTTGGGTTCGTGATAATCTGCACACTATCCAGGAATACCGTCGCGCTTACGACGATGCCAAGTAGTTAATCCAAGCGTCGTTTCTACTCGACGACTGCGGGCAGCGCTCCCAAGGGATTCGACTCCGATTGAGAAAGGGTCGCCTCCTCGTAGGCCGCGCCAACTCGCTTGCTCTGAGGCGCATCCACCGCCGGGCAACCTGCTCACGCTCCGTCCGGGGCTGCCGTGACGGCTGCATTTGTTTGAACTGAAGCCGAATGTCATGGAACTTCGCCAACTGATCAATCGCCTTCGTGATGACTAGGCTCCAGCTCGCCTAGGGACAGCAGCCCGCCTTCGAGCAGGCGAAAGTATAGAAGCGCTCTTCGATATCCCAAATCCAGCCGACGAGTTCGAGCGCAACCCGGAGCGCGCCAAGAAGACCAGTCTGAGTAAGCAACTCGGCGACAGCGCGATATGCCAATGCCTGAGGATCTTCCAGGATTGGACGTATCTGGTCCTGAAACGTGGTTAGGTCCATGCCGGCATCGGCCCCTTCGGGACTCAAATACGGAATCCCCAGGCTAGCCAGAATTACCGTTAGGGTGAGCTTGCAAGCGGCCTTGCAGAGCTTGCAGGGCAATTCCTTCTGTAAATCCGTGGCGGTCTTCCTGACGTACCCGATGGTAAGTCGGAATGCAGCGCCAGGCTGGGACACTATCCGGAGCTTAAGGCTACGGAATTCACTTTTCGCATGGAGGATATAGAGTTCGACGCGCCCCCTCAGGCCATCACCGACGAGGTTTCCTGGGTTATCGTGCGACTTGACTACACCCCGCAATTTATCAAGCAGAACGACAACATAACCATCGTGCTCTGTTACCTGCAAATCGTGGTCGTAGATATAATCGCCTTCGCCTTCGATCTCGATGATCTCGGCAAGATCCTCACGCGTTATTGTCGAGCGAACTTGCATTGAAGGGCTCCCGATCTCCCTTGGAAAGAGGATCCATCGTATGACAGCGAGTGTCTGAGAAAAATTCGCCCGAAAGTAGTACCATGCCGCAAGCCTTCGTTGTGCGAGGCCCTTGGCCAATCGGCTTGCCGTGCGCCACTTCACCGTGCGAAATGCCACTCGACAACTCTTTGTTATTAAAGCAATCTCTGATTGACGTCTGATCGCGAGGCAAGGAGGATCACATGATCAATCTCACGCAATCGAATGGCGACGCGCTGGACCTCGATGGGACCACTGTGCTTCGCATCAGAAAGACAGTCGCTCATTGGGACAATGACCTCGGAAACACCCTGGTAAACTCCGTCCGAGCCCTGTTTGTGATGGAGGAGGCGTCTGCCGTTGCGGCACTGGTCAAGGCGGAGCTTCCGGGTCTCGATTCTCTCACACAACCAGGTGGCTCCCCCGTCTGGTTCAATCCCGCGAAATCGAGCGGGCCCATCCCGGTAGCCTCGCCGGGAAAGGATGGGATCAACTCTGCGCTCGATATTGGAGGAAAGCGCCAATATGTCCGCGAAACGCCGGAAACAGTCAGGGCGAAAATCGAAGCGGGCGGCGGTGATGTCCAGCCCCTGCCTGGCGAAGCGTTCTGGAACCAGGCCGTCGAAGCAGTGAAGGACTTCTTCGATGGGGTTGAAGACTGGGATCCAGATCGCGGAGTCGAGACACCGGAAGACCCGGCAGGATCCTAGCCCCCGCGTGCGGGCGGCGGGTGTACCCGTCCCGGAGGGATGATTACCGGAGTGGTCTGCGGCGTCAGAGTCGAGAGTATCGAAGAACCTGTCATGCGGGAAATTCGATACTTAGACACACCGGCTCCATCGCGTCCGACCTCGCACGATCGCAGATCGGCATATTATGGATCGTCGCAGATTGCGGGAACGTCGCGTCACCTGATAAAATCAACGTTATGAATCACGCAGGCGAAATACTCATTCTCACAGGCCCACCCGGCTCCGGAAAAACTACCACGGCACTAGCCCTTGCCGAAGAACGCGGATCACCCAAGGCTCATCTTCATTCTGATGACTTCTGGCACTTCATCAAAAACGGCGCGATTCCACCCTATCTGCCCGAAGCGCATGAACAGAACGCCGTAGTCATGGATGTGATCGCAAATGTTGCCGAAGGATACGCCAGGGGCGGTTTTTTTGTCGTTGTGGATGGCATAATCGGCCCATGGTTTCTGCAACACTTCAGGAGACTCGCCGCGCCACTCCACTACGTTGTCCTGCGGCCGCCGTTGGATGTGGCCATTCTTCGCTGTCAAGAGCGTGGTGGCGACACGTTGACCGACCCTGTGCCTATTACCGCACTCCATCAACAGTTCTCATCGCTGGAACAGCTTGAGCCGCATGTTCTATGTACCGATGGACAAACACGCCGTGAAACGCTCGGCATGGTGATCGAGGCGATAGAGGGCGGCAAGTTTCGTTTGGCGACATAGGCAGCTTCGAAAAGCATAGCTGCCCTCAAGTCGCATATCCCAGGTTCGGCTACGTCGCACGTGTCAGGAATTTGCCACGGCTGCTCTCGAGCTTGCAATTGATCTCGGCGGCAGTTGACAGTTCCTGCGAAAATGCAGCAGGCCAAATTTTACCGCCGAGACCGAATTGCCGTGCCTCGCGTTCCGCTTACGTTTGCAATCTGGTGCACACCGCCTGTTCACAGGTGCAAAGGGGAACTCAGGGTCGAAGAGAGCCGTTCTTCACGGGTCCTGTGCTCGGCTTGTTGCGAAAATGTTCACGTTCCGGTCTAAAAAGCTTGGATTTCCATGAACCGCTCGACGATCGCTGGCGCTGGTGCTGGTGTCGAGCCTTGGGCGCAATCTGGTCTACGGCATCGACCTCAACCTCGTTCTTGCCATTGCGCCGCCGATCATTCCCAAGATGGCGCCGGTCACCCGCTCGCAGGCGCTGACCATTCGCAATCTCTCCTACATCGATGCGGCGGTGACGCTCGGTTTGCAACGGTTCCATTGAGGGTTCGGACTCAAGCCGCGTGCGCGAGCATGCGGACGACCTCTTCGACGCTGCGGGGTTCAATGCCCAGTTCTTCCAGGCCCGGCAGATCGCTTGCCGCGACATTGTCACGACGCATGAGATCAACTTGGTTGCGCGTGAGCGGCGCCGCGGGAAGAAACTCCGTAGCCGCCGCCAAGATGTTCCATACCGCGAATGGCACAGGTACCGGCCTGGTTCGCACCTTGAATTGAATGGCGACCTTCTGAACGAGTTCCCGATACGAATAAATGCGCGGACCGGCGCACTCGAAAATCGATGCACCCGTGGGATTCTGACCCAGAGCCAAGCGGCTCACAGCCTCCGCCACGTCCTCGACATATACCGGTTGCAGCCGAGTGCTCCCTTCGCCGAACAGCGGATAGATCGGGAGGAGGCATACCAGCCTCGCGATCGTTGTGATGAACGCATCGTCGAGGCCCGTCATGACAGCGGGACGGACGATCACCGCGCCTGGAAACGCCGCCTTCACCACGTCCTCACCGCGACCCCGCGCCCGGATGTAATTCGAACGGGAATTCGGATCCGATCCGATGCCGGAAATCTGGATGAACGTCTCGACGCCGACATCCCGCGAAGCGGTCGCCAGAGCGGCTGCGGCTTCTACATGGACACGCTCGAAGGTCTCCTTACCGCGCTCGACATAAAGGCTGACCGCATTCACAACAGCGCGAGATCCAGCCACGGCAGCGACGATCGAGGATGGAACCAGTATGTCAGCGTCGATCTGCTGAGATGGCTTCTTATCGGAGGCGTTGTCCAACGTGTTCTTTGAGGGATGACGCGAGACGGCACGTACATCGATACCCTTATCCAGAAGCCTGCGCACGATCCGCCGCCCAACGAAGCCCGTTCCGCCGAACACTGTCACAATGTTCGCGCCGGCTAAATCATTTCGACCATGTTGGTTAGCCATCGTGCTCTCTAAGGTTCTCCGACCAGCAGCGGGTCGTCAGTCGCGTTCTCCCGTTAGTAATCGGACTTGGGCGGAATGAGTGTTTCTGGTTGCGCGAATCCCGCTGGCTACCACCTTACGGCAGGGGTTCATTCCACGGCCGATTTGAGGAAACGTTTCCAATTTGCATCCGTTCCGCAACCGTCCCCAATAGAACGAATTAATGAAGGGGTCTGTCGCGACCGTTGCTATGACGCTGAGCGCGAGGGAGATGGTCTAATCGCGAGGCATCAGTGATTAATAGTGCCGAATGGTAGGCAGATGGCAAGTCGTCAATTGCCATTGGCTGAAGGGCGACGTTCTATATTATAAGCTGAAGGAGACGAATATGGCTGCCCGAGAGCCCGGATATGCTCCGCGCGGCGGACCGCAGCCAAACCGTCGATCGCATTGGTTCGCTCGTAAAAGCCCTTGAACTGGTGCCCCCCGATGTCGCCGGCGAACTCGCTCGATCCGCCAGTTCGCGCGACTAGCAGTTTGCTATCGGCTCCACGTGAAGCCCAAGGGCGTCGCGGCGTTCGGCTGCTGGAGCGGAGTGGGCGTCTGAGCCGATTCCGCACCATTTGACGCGGCGATCGGTAGGAGGTTTTCCGTGTAGATGAACCTGCGGCATGCCTGACGGAGGCTCCCCGGCGTCTTTTGCTCGCTGAAGCCGAAAACATCGGTGCCTTGCTCGCGGATCCGCGACGCCAGGCGTGTGAAGCCGGAACTGACCCCTCAAAGCCTTAACGGCTATTTCTTGGCACTCCTATCAATCGAGTGCCAAAGGTGCTATGTAAGGATTGCAGCCGCCCTATGTGCCGGCAGCAGAAAGAATCTCTATGAAAATCCGTCCACTCCATGACCGCGCCGTCATCCGGCGCGCGCAAGGCTATCTCAAATCCAAGGGCGGGATCATCATTCGCGACATTACCAAGGAAAAGCCGCAGGAAGGCGAAGTGATCGCCGTTTGTCGAGGCACCCGTAATGAAGGCGGCAAGCTGATTCCGCTCGACGTTAAGGCCGGTGATAGGATTTTGTTTGGCAAATGGTCCGGTACCGATTTCAAGATTGACGGCGAGGAACCCCTGATCGTGAACGAGCCCGACATCATGGGCGTCGTCGAAAGACCGTCGCGGCCGAGAAAGCTGCCTGACAGTCGATTTCCAACCCCGCAATCTCAAGACCGAACTGGACGAACATAATGTCTGCCAAGGAAATCAAATTCTCCACTGATGCGCGCGATCGCATGCTGCGCGGTGTCGAGTTGCTCAACAACGCCGTCAAGGTGACGCTGGGCCCCAAGGGCCGCAATGTTGTCATCGACAGGGCCTATGGCGCGCCGCGCATCACCAAGGACGGGGTCGCAGTTGCCAGGGAAATCGAGCTGGCCGACAAGTTCGAGAACATGGGCGCGCAGATGGTGCGCGAGGTGGCCTCTAAGACCAACGACCTCGCCGGTGACGGCACCACGACGGCGACTGTGCTCGCTGCCTCCATCCTGCGCGAAGGCGTCAAGCTCGTTGCCGCCGGCATGAACCCCATGGATCTCAAGCGTGGCATCGACCTTGGTGTCGCTGCTGTCGTCAAGGAAATCCAGGTGCGCGCCAAGAAGGTCGAGTCTTCGGGCGAGATCGCGCAAGTCGGAACCATTGCCGCCAATGGCGACGCGACAGTCGGCGAGATGATCGCCAAGGCGATGGACAAGGTCGGCAATGAAGGCGTCATCACCGTCGAGGAAGCCAAGACTGCCGAGACCGAGCTCGACGTTGTCGAGGGCATGCAATTCGACCGCGGCTATCTCTCGCCCTATTTCGTCACGAATGCCGAGAAGATGCGCGTGGAACTGGAGGACCCCTACATCCTCATCCACGAAAAGAAGCTTGGCAATTTGCAAGCGATGCTGCCGATACTCGAGGCGGTCGTGCAGAGCGGCAAACCGTTGCTGATCCTTTGCGAGGATGTCGAGGGGGAGGTTCTGGCGACGCTGGTCGTAAACAAGTTGCGCGGTGGCCTGAAGATCGCGGCCGTCAAGGCGCCGGGCTTCGGCGATCGCCGCAGGGCCATACTGGAAGACATTGCCGTCCTCACGGCCGGCCAGATGATCTCTGAGGATCTCGGCATCAAGCTCGAGAACGTTACGCTCGACATGCTCGGCCATGCCAAGCGCGTGCTGATCGAGAAGGACACCACCACGATTATCGACGGCTCCGGCGATAAAGCGACCATCCAGGCGCGCATCCAGCAGATCAAGGCACAGATCGAGGAGACGACCTCCGACTATGACAAGGAAAAACTCCAGGAACGCCTGGCGAAACTCGCCGGCGGCGTCGCGGTCATCCGCGTCGGCGGCGCGACCGAAATCGAGGTCAAGGAAAAGAAGGACCGTATCGACGATGCGCTGAACGCCACGCGCGCAGCGGCTGAGGAAGGCATTGTTCCTGGCGGTGGTGTTGCCCTGTTGCGTGCCAGGTCGGTCCTGGTCGGACTGACCGGAGCGAATGCGGACGTCACGGCGGGCATCTCGATCGTGCTCAGGGCGCTGGAAGCTCCGATCCGGCAGATCGCCGAGAACGCCGGTGTCGAAGGCTCGATCGTCGTGGGAAAACTCACCGACAGCAGGGATCACAACCAGGGCTTTGACGCGCAGACGGAGACCTATGTCGATATGATCAAAGCCGGCATCGTCGACCCGGCGAAGGTTGTGCGGACCGCTTTGCAGGACGCGGGCTCAATCGCGGCACTTCTGATCACTGCCGAAGCGATGATCGCCGACAGTCCCTCAAGAGATTCCGCCGGGCCGGCCGGCAACGGCGGCATGGGTGGGATGGGATACTGAGAACGGTGCTTGAACGGCGTTGGTGCACGGATCGTTTGTTGGTGTGGGTTAGGCAAGAGGCTTCCGCCATAGCGATTGTAGTGTAGCCATGCCTTTCAAACACCACGCCTTGCGAAAGATAAAGTTCAGGGTGACGAACCCGGCCAACGGGACCAGCATATCGCCGTAATCAGCAGATACTGCCGGATGAAATGGCAGGCCTCCAACGTTTACGGCAAACGCGTCGAGACCGCCATCGGGTGATACAAGTCCATCATCGGGCGGCGTTTGCGGCCCGATCGCTTCCCGTTCAGCAGACCGAAGTCGCCCTCGGCTGCGCAGTCTTCAACCGAATGCTTGCCGGGCGCACGCCCGAAATCCGTCCGCAAGGCAGCCACGGCATAGTATGCCACTTCAAAGATACCCATCCGCTCAAGTCCGGATCTCTGCACCAAACCTGTGCAGCGGTCTTCGCGTCGTGCTCAGTATGTATTGAGAACGTCGAGGGCTTGGTCTGCATTCTCACGATTGAGGCCAGTCATTCTCCACGCATCGACCTGCGCAGGCTTGCCGCTGAAGACGTGGTAGATCGTCCAGGATCCGTCCACTTCAACACGTCGGCCGAATTGATAGCGGCCATGAATTTGGTGTGGCGCGTGGCCCTCGTTCTTCCAGCGTATAATGGTGCGTGCATGCTCTCGGTGGGGCATCGTCGTTCTCCCGTTCTTCGTATCGCCGTGATACCGCTCGGTTACACCCAGCGGTACCTTCAAGCGTGTGGCTGCGAGTGAGGAATGTTCCCGGTACCATCCAATGTGATGATGCGTTCAAGTTCGTCGGGTTCGATCGCGATCAAGCGCATGCGATACTGATTTTCTATCGTTGCCGGCACTTTGATAAAGGTCGCAACGCGTCGGTAGGCAAGCCAGGAAAGGCCTTCGATGAGGACCTCGTCTTCGTCCACGTCGTAGTCGCCGGCCGCGAACGTTTCCTCGGTGTCGGGCAACTGGAAGGGCCGATTGAAGTGGATGGATCGATGGTTGGTTCGATTGAACATGATGTCTCCTTCCGACGCCGGCGTATGCGCGGCGGCGCGTTCCTGCCTGTCGAGCGTTATGCTTTTGACGAAGACGGGATCATTGATTGCTCTGTTGGACCTTGCAGATCCCGAACGAGCCTTGTCTGATATCTAGCGTTCGGAGTGATGATGGGCGTTTGGCTCCGTGCCGCGCCATCACAAGATCCGGCCGAAGAGGATCGTGGTGATGACCACACAGACCGCGACCGAAAGAGCAATCCAGGCAAACAAACCGCGATAGTCGAAGAGGTAGATCTGAGCTGGTATGTGGTACTTCATGATCGCCTCCCGTGGCTGATCTGGTTGGATGAGTTGGCCTGGTCGTTATAGGATATGTGCCGTTCTGAATGCTCGCTCGGCCAACGCCATCCCATCCTTGCCGGCACTGACAATCACTTCGAGATTGCCTTCATCCGTCACCCGCTCATGGGTTTCGCGGCTGCTGCGGATGCGATACTGGAGCGCATCGTCGCGGATCGGCAGCGTCGCAACGATGCGATACGTTTCTCCAGATATTGACTCTCTCGTCAGCGCCCCCTTGGAGCGGACAAGTTGGCCAACATGAAAGCGGTGGATCGGTGACGTGTCGCGCGGGCCGCGGATGATACGTTTCGTGAAAGATAGAGCGTTCATAGTGGTCTCAGTCCTCCTCAAGCGTTGGTAAGATTAATTCGGCTGCAACAGCCGTTCCGCATTTTCGCGCTGGCTGTAGACGGATCAAAGATGCTCGTTGCGATGGGCCGGACAGACGGCTCGAGATCTGTTTCGAGACGCGTTGGCCGCAAGCACTGACGCCGAGCCTGCCTGTCTGTCGAGAATTTAGGGGATTGGGGCGGTTCGAAGTTCTACCGCGAAAGCCACATCGGCCAAATCAACTTGCCTATAGCATAGCGCGTCGATTGAGTTTCAATTGAGGCGGTTGTGCCTGTCGGCCGACGTGAACTCTCCTATTCGTCCAGCTTCATCGATGTTTCTCTGGAGGTTGCGGCTCCTGTCTCACCGAGCGATCAACAGGTGCCATCGTGGGGGATAAAGCCCCGTATCCGCTGCGAATGTGGTAAGCTCTTTGTTTGGAATTGGGGACTGCCATGTCCGAGCCGAACAAGCTCTACGAAAGCGACATCATCACCCTCCATAAGGTGCCACTGATCGGCACGCTCTGCCTGGAATGCGACGAGGGCCCGATCGAAGTGGCCATGAACCGAACGGCTGCCGAGACGTTGCAGAAGGCGCTTCTGCGGTTTCTTGCCCGCGATTGATGATCGACCATGCGGGCTCCCCACCGTCGCTGGTCGCCTTCGATGAAGGAGAGCCACAATGTCCTCCCGCTTGGTCTTTTCACTGTTGCTGGTGGCAGTGTCGGTTATCCTTGTCTGGGCATTCAGACCGCCTCAGGGCAACGCCGATGGTCGTCCTCCCATGCCACATGCGGCCGGGCATGCCGTGAACACCGACGTTGGACTGCGCTGAACCATGGCGACACAACGGTATGATCTGAAGGTCGAAGCCAACAATGTGTGGACGGTGATCGATGTCTTCACCGGGCAGCCGGTTGTTTTAGACGGTTATCTGATGTCGCATTTGCAGCGCGATGAAGCGGACGATCTTCTTGACATTCTCAATCTGAAAGACGCCATGCGCAGGGGCCTCATCCAAATTCGGCGCCGACCACCGGAAGATAAAGACTAGGGTCAGGACCTGTTGACCCGTTCCGCGTCTTGGTTGCTGGTCGGGCATTTATCCTGTGGCAGCTATGACCGTTCCTGCGCTCTGTGGTGTTCCAGCCATCGCTGTAGTTTCGATCGATTAAGTGAACGTGCTCTCGATATTCGTGGTAGTATGCGTCCGGATCAGTTCCTCTCCCAATCATAACCCGTCTACGTCCATGCTGGGGATGGCTCTTGCCCCGCGAGCCTCTGGCCGCAAGGACACGACAATGACCAGGGACACGCCTCTCCATCCCGAAACCTCGCTCAGTCTTGCGCTTGCGGTCATTGCATCTTCGAGCGCGCCGATCGTGCTTCTCGATGGCGATCTCCGCGTGGTCGCGGCCAGCACCTCCTTCTACAGGGCCTTTCGGATCGACGCCTCTACGGCCGCGGCAAAGCGCTTCACCCAACTGGGCGATGGAGAGTGGAACCTCGCCCAATTATCGGTGTTGCTTGAGGCAACTGCGGCAGGAGTTGCCGATGTGCGTGGTTATGAGATGGATCTGAAACGCCCGGACCATGATACCCGGCGGCTGGTCCTTGACGCTCAATTGCTTGACTATGCCGATACATCGCAACTCCGCCTGCTTTTGACGGTTGCCGACGTCACCGATGCGCGGGTCGCCGAGAGGGTGAAGGACGACCTGCTGCGAGAAAAGGCGATCCTTCTGCAAGAGGTCCAGCACCGTGTCGCCAACAGCTTGCAGATCATTGCGAGCATACTTTTGCAGAGCGCTCGCAAGGTTCAGTCCGAAGAGACCCGCAACCATTTGAAGTCCGCGCACAGCAGGGTCATGTCCATCGCTGCGGTCCAACAGCAGCTCGCTACATCCAGTGTCGGTGAGGTCGAACTCCGCTGCTATTTCGAGCAGCTTTGCAGAAGTCTCGGAGCTTCGATGATCTACGACCCCGAACAGCTCTCGATCGAAGTCGACGTGGACAAGACCTTTATCGAGGCAAACACCTCGATAAGCCTCGGTCTCATCGTTACCGAGCTGGTGATCAATGCGCTCAAACACGCATTCCCGAAGCACCGCGAGGGCAAAATCACCGTCGACTACCACGCCAAAGGAAAAGACTGGACCCTCCAGGTCGGCGATGACGGCGTAGGTATGCCGACAGGGGGAATTGAAGTGAAGCCCGGCTTGGGCACGGGGATCGTGGAAGCGCTCAGCAACCAGCTGGATGCACGGATCACCGTGGCAGATGCAAGGCCCGGCACACATGTTTCAATTACACACCGGGATCACGTTGCGGAAGTCGACAGGACAGCAGCTTGACCTTCGGGAACTCGGAATGACCCTGTTTGAAAGATCGCTGCCATGCATCAGATTCCGCGCGGTAGCATTGGTTGCGGATAACGAGGTCTTTGCCGCAAACCAGTAGCTGACGAGGGGAATTTGCGCCGGACCTCGCGCGGATCGTCTTGCCGCCCAGGAACCGCTCACACCTTCCGGTCTGTCCTTGCCGTGTTGCCGTTCGCTTCCACTCAGGCACAATCGCGAGCACGATCTTAAAACCCGTTGCTTTGCCGCTTGGCTAAGCACAAAAATTCGCTGCGGCAAACGTTGGGTGGTCGCGTTTGCCGTACCGAGGTCGTCGCATCCGCAATGTGTCTCAAAAAGAGAGGGGGGATCCATTGACTGATTCAAAGCCGGAAATCTTGGATCAGGTCCTAGCCGATTTGATCAGCGACCAAATTGAGAAACACCATGCAAACGAGCTTCGAGCCGTGCTCTCAACCGGTAACGAGATCACCATGCATGGGAAGTTCACCATCGGCCGTGACTTCATCATTTACAGAACAGCCAAGGATAATAACGGCAGGTGGGCGATGACGCCTTTCTCCCACATCGTGCAATTGATCGTTTGACGCGGCGGCTCCGCCGCGTTTGCAAGCAAGAACTGTGATACACTTGCTTCCGTTGCCATGCGGCGACCGGATCCCTGAAACTGCTCCCGAACCGCACGGACCGCGAGGCCACAAGGAAGGCTCCCGCGCGTCTCCTTGCCAGAAATGTTCGACCTGACAACGGCGACGAATGCTGTAACCCGCATTCACAGCGCTCCAAATATGGAGGAAGGCGCCATGTCAAATCGTCTCGTTTTCTCTCTGATCATCGTCACCACGAGTATTCTGCTGGTCTGGGCATTTAGACCGGCAACGATCATGTTTACAGGGTCGGCGCAGACAACACAGTCCGACGCCCTGACCCAGTGACCTCATCAAGCGCTGCCGACCTATCGCTCGCCTGGTTTGTCATTATCTGCCGACAGATGCAGCGCACTTCGAGCCCGTTCAGTTGGTGTGTCAGGGAACTGCCACTGAAGCTGCGCGTTTCTGTGTGTTAGACTTCGGGCACTACTGGCATTCCGCTGGCATCCCCGATGGGAAAAAATCAATGAAAACCGTTCTAATCGCATTGGGCGTAGCCGCCGCCACGTCATGGTCGGCCTTTGCCGCCGAACCGGCCAAGATGGTCGACACCAAGGTGGGCAAGGTCATGACCACGGAAAAGGGCATGACCCTTTACACGTTCGACAAGGACAGCAAGGGCAAGTCGAACTGCGACGCCGATTGCCTGAAGACGTGGCCCGCGTTCCACGCCGCAGCAAAATCGAAGGCGGTAGGCGAGTGGTCGCTTGTCAAGGACACGGCCGGCAAGGAGATGTGGGCCTACGACGGCAAGCCGCTTTACACCTATGCCGAAGACAAGAAGGCTGGAGACGTTAAGGGTGACGGCGTCAACGGTGTCTGGCGCCGCGCCAAATAGCGCACCCAGTCGATGAGGGGCGGCTTTCTGGCCGCCCTCTATTCGAGCTGGAACGAAGACACGTTTGGCGCGTTATGTTACGTCGGAGTACAGCACGAAAACAGCATCGTCCATCATCGTGATTGACGATAACCAGGGTACTCCCAGGAGACCCAAATGGATATCACCACACTCCTCATCATAGTTCTCATCGTTCTCGTGCTCAGTGGTGGCTGGTACGGTCGCGGGCGCTGGTATTGAACATTCGTCAATGGACGGACACTCGTCCATGCCCTTCTTGGACCGATCGGGTTATCCCGAGGAGGTAAGGGGCAATTACCCAACATCGCGCGATACGGGTTCGCGAGCGCACATCGTTGCGGCCACTCAGATCTCCTCGCTTCAAAAAGCGGCGCAGCGAATTCTGGTTTGCGATGCACGTCGGTCCCGTGCAGACAGTCCATCGTATTGCCGGCACCAGGGGCGTCGTTTGCACGATCGGCGTGGCGATGAAGCGAAACGGCAGCGCAACCACCGTGCAACCAACGGCGTGTGCGTATACTCCGGCCGTTCTTAAGCTGCCAGCATTTCCGCGTGTTCGCGTGCAATTCGGCTTGCCATACCCACTCGGCGTTCGCGCAGAACGGCGAGTGGGTATAGAGCCGTCGTGGCGCTACAGAAGGAGGCGGATCGGGCAATGTCAGATCTTCGCAGATGGATTGGGTCAGTTCTCGGTATCAGTACGCTTGCCCTGCTGGTTGTTGCTTGTGCCCTGGTCCTTTGGCCCTTCCTGTCGGCCATATTGTGGGCTGCGGTGATCTGTTACTCGACGTGGCCGCTCTACCGCCAATGCGAGCGTGCGGTCGGAGGATACCGCGCAGTTGCCGCAGCAATAATGACGATGCTGGTTATCTTTGTTTTGGCTGCACCGCTTGCCTTCCTTGTGACCGCGCTCGCCGACGACATGAAAAATCTGGCCGAGGGAATTACGCACGTCTTGGAGGAGGGGCCTTCGGCGCCGCCCAACTGGATTAAAGGTCTGCCGATCGTCGGCGAAGGCGTGGCGGCCTACTGGGAAAACCTCGCTCATGATGCACCAGCATTTATCGTCGAACTCAAGAAACTAACAGGCCCTGTCACCGATATTGCTCTTGCAGGCGGAGCCGCCCTCGGTGGCGTCCTCCTTGAACTCGCGCTCAGCATATTCATCACCTTCTTTTTGTTCCTGCACGGTCGCCGCATGATCGGCTTCATGCGCCAGATCAGCGAGCGCGTTGCCGGTCCCCGGGCCAAGAGATTGCTGACGGTCATCGGTATGACCGTCAAAGGTGTCGTCTACGGGATGATCGGAACCGCACTTGCGCAGGGCCTGCTGGCCGGCATCGGTTTTTGGATTGCCGGTGTGCCTCAACCTCTATTGTTGGGCTGCCTGACCTTCGCGCTGTCATTTGTGCCGGGGGGGCCGCCCTTCGTGTGGGGGCCTGTTGCACTTTGGTTGCTTTCTCAGGGTTCCATGGGCTGGGCGATCTTCATCGCCATCTGGGGTCTGCTTCTCGTCAGCAGCATTGACAACTTTCTTCGCCCGTACCTGCTCAACCAAAACAGTAACCTGCCGGTGTTGCTGGGCTTGTTTGGGCTCGTTGGTGGTGTGCTGGCCTTTGGGTTGATTGGACTTTTTCTTGGACCCACTTTGTTGGCCGTCGCATACAATTTGTTTCTCGAGTGGGTCGCAGCTGAACTCGAAGAGCGGACGCAATCGGCGTCGCGCTCCGTACTGCCCGAGGACATCGGAGCGGGCCCAAAGGGCTGACTTGCCAACTAAGATAAAATCGATGGCGTTGACGCCCCGCTTGACGTTGTCGAATTTCACGCCTTGCTGTGTATCGTCTCAAGAGCAGGTTTGCTGCATCAACCAGGCGCCGAGCCTTGTCGCGAGAATTGGTGCTCAATCCGGTCAATGGATTGTTTCTGTGGTTGCGGAGCGACCAAACGCCATGCCGCCACCTTCATTTTCCCACCGATCCAAATCGTCATTCGAAAAAGGCGAGGAGAGCATCTCGATCTGGCTCAACAGAATGGTGACGAGCGCTGCCTCGGAGTGAACGCCGCCTTGAAATGCCGTGATCAGAAATTGAGCTGCGGCGCGTCTCTTCGCTCGGTGCCAGGCGCTTCTGACATTGAACATTCCGGCGGTGTCGAGCACCCGTTTCAACATCTTGATATTGAGGGGAGTGGGGACGTGGGGAGCTATGTTGGAAGACATCTGGTCCTCCTTCGGTTGGGGCATATCCGCAGGAAACGGTGGCTTAGAGCTTGCTCGAAGATCTGCCTGACACCACTTTGGTCTCCTTCCCGACAAATGCAATCGATAACCGCGTGATTTGGCCACAGTGTCGCGCGCCGGGGCGGGACATAATCTATGGTCCATCTCGGATTCTCGCACGCGTCGGCCGAGACTGCCTTTGCCCGGCTTGATAGGATCAAGCCGGGCCGATATTCACGTAGAGCTTTCCCGGTTGAGTCAGAGCCGCGGAAGCGCTCTATCTCTTTGCTTTTACGCATGTCCTGACGGAAAACCGCTTCGCACTTTTACTGGAAATGCTTCAGGCCGCTTTTTCTGCGGTCTGATTCACGACCTTGGTGGCGATCGCGGTCAGAGCTATGTCTGTCGCCTGCTCTTCGTCGAGCGTCGTCTGGAGGAGCTTGGCGGCATCTTTCATGCCCAGTTCCAGGGCCCACGTCCGCAAGGTGCCATAGCGTGACATTTCGTAGTGTTCGACAGCCTGCGCAGCCGCGAGCAATCCGGCGTCGAGCGCGGGCGAGCCTTCATACTCGTCCATGATCGAGGCGCCTTCCTTGGTGATGCCCATGATCGCGTCACATGTCTTCTTTTCCGGCTTCTTGCCGATGATCTTGAAGACCTCCTCGAGTCGCTCGACATGAACCTTTGTCTCGCCGAGATGCTTGATAAATGCATCCTTGAGCTGCGTGCTCTTGGCGGAATCGCGCATCTTCGGCAGTGTGTCGACGATCTTGTTTTCGGCGAAATAGACGTCCTTCAACGTATCGTGAAAAAGCACGTCCAGCGTTTTGATTTCCTTGGCCATGATGGCTCCTGTGGTTAGAGGGCTCTCTGTCATGCTCCAGGCAACGCGCCTGGTCGTGCTGGCTGCCCATGAGGGGCGGCCAGGTATTTTGACGTCAGAGGGTTGGCGGACGGGCAGTAGCTGTCGGGTGGGGTGAGACGGCTAGCGAGTGACTCGATCGTGAGGAGCGCCGGTTTTGGGTATTTGGCCGGAATCACGACCCTCGCGCGTTCTTGCTGTTCGCATGTCAACGATAGAATGGTTCTTCGCTTTGGGCGGAATACGTCGCGTCTCGTGCCAAAGAGCACATTCCAGAAGGGACGCTTCATCCGTGTTGCCGAACCGGAATTCATCCATGATGAACCTCGCCAGCCGATCGGCCTGCATGCCGCGCTCCTGGAGCCGTGTCTTCAAACAGGTCGCTTCAAAAACCCTGCTCACCACTGAAAGATCGCGGGGGCCGAGATGGTGGCCTGTCATGCTGGGCAGTGTGTGCATCGAATTCTCTCGTTTGGAACATAAGAAGGGCTGACGGCCGATCGGTAGCCGTTCAAGCTGGCGACTTCGCGGTGACGCTTGAGATAGCGCCGCCTTCGTCATCCCATCGGTCAATCGCCTCGGCTTTCGTCTGCTGAGGCGTCTGATGTTCTCCGCTTGAAGCATCGCCACGTTCGACAAGGGCTGCAGTCAGCCTTTCGCGGCTATTGATACCGTTTTCGAGCGCAGTCATCAGGAAACACGTGGCAGCAAGTCGTCCACTTGGATCTGCTTTGGCTGTCGTTCCGTAGAAACCCGCATCGGTAAGCACCTCGACCAATAGGCTGAGGTCGTCGGCATCAAGATAGTGTTCTGGATGGGTGGAAGACATGACGTCCTCCTTTGGTTGGGGCACAGGCAGATAATGACCCGTTCGCGACAGCGCCCGCTTCAATCGCTGTCGACGAAATACCCTGCGCGCAATATTGCACTGAGGCAACAGACTTCCGTCAAACGTCAGACATAAGTGCATTACCGACTGATGGTGCCCTGCTGCAACTTTCGTGCATCCATGGCATTTGCTAGATCGAGCCTGCGGGGGCCGGCCTTAGTAAAGATTTCGCGCGCGGCAAGCGGTGCCAAACGATAGGCCCGAATGAATTCTTCCACATCGTAGACTGCGTCCCAGCCGCGAAGCAGGGCTTCTCTTTCATATTTGACATGCCTAGTCATTGAAACGCTCCCGCGTGTCGGATCTTGGCGCAAACGGCCATTTGTCAGGCGGCGGAGGAAGCGTCAGATGGGTATGTGTACTGGCAAAACGTCGTGGGGCGCATAAGGTTCCCAAAAGGGCGTCTGCACCCGATACGTTTCGGTGACCGCGGCACGTGTGCTCAACAGATCGCATAATGTATCGACGGGAACGTCGAGGCCACGTTTTACTGTTCGCGACGATACTGGATTATGTCATGCAGTTGCATTACATTGATGCTTTGTGAAGGAGATATGTGATGGCTGCAAATGCACTGGTCCAGACGCGGATTGATGCCGATATTAAGGACCGCGCTACGGCCGTTCTGCAGAACATGGGGTTGACCGTCTCGGATGCTGTTCGAATCCTTCTAACTCGGACGGCGAACGAAGGCTCACTACCGCTGGAAATGGTTGGTAGCAGTGACGCCCACGATGCCTGGTTCCGCGCCAAGGTGTTGCAGGCTCTCGAGGACACGCGACCCGATTTCGAGGATGCTGATGCTGAGGCTCGCTTCCGCGAGCGCCGGGCGGCAGCTCTGCGTAAGGCAGGGGCTGACGACCGATGAGGCTTGTCTGGGCGCAGTATGCGCTTGGCGATCGAGACGCTATCTTCAGCTACATTGAAAGCGAAAATCCGAGGGCGGCGGTCCATGTCGACGAGGAGATTGCGCGAGCCGTTCGACGTCTTCTCGACTTTCCCGAAAGCGGTCGTCCCGGTCGAGTTGAGGGAACCCGGGAGTTGGTAATTCCGCGCACACCCTACATCGCGGCTTACATGGTGACAGCGGACCGGATTCGCATTCTGCGCATCCTGCATGGGGCCCAGATATGGCCCTTCGAGTTCGGAGACGAGTGAATCCAACTACGAGCCATTTGGCTGTCGGCGGTTCGATTCC
This sequence comes from Ensifer sp. ENS11, assembly GCF_014851895.1. Classification (NCBI taxonomy): domain Bacteria; kingdom Pseudomonadati; phylum Pseudomonadota; class Alphaproteobacteria; order Hyphomicrobiales; family Rhizobiaceae; genus Ensifer; species Ensifer sp. ENS11. The sequence goes on from NZ_JACVAN010000029.1 coordinate 78,250, forward strand.
CTTCAAGGTGTCAGACCTTCAATATTTCTTTTTGCGAACGATCTTGTTGCCGCGTGGTCCGCTGATGACAGGTGTTCTGTCACGGTTTTCAGAAACAAGACTTCGCCAGCGTTCAACGCGGTCGGCGGCCAAAGTGCCGCTTTTGACAGCTGCCTGAACCGCGCAGCCCGGTTCATGCGCATGGGTACAATCGCGAAATCGGCAAAGCGGTGCCAGTTCCCTTATGTCGGAAAAAAGCGTGTCGATCCCGTCGGTGATATCGCTGACGTAAAGTGTTCTTATCCCGGGCGTATCTATGACCCAGCCGCCGCCCGGAATAGCATGCAGCGAGCGCGCGGTCGTAGTGTGACGGCCTTGCGCGTCATGTTCGCGAATAGTCCCGGTTTTCTGCTTTGAGCCCGGTGCAGGTCCGGTCAGCGTGTTCACCAACGTCGACTTTCCTACTCCGGACGATCCCACCAGGGCGATGGTTTGGCCAACGCCGCACCAGGAACTCAAAATGGAGCTTGCATCGGCAGAGCGCCCATTCAGGGCAACGACAGGTAGGTCACGCTGCAAAGCCTCGGCCTTGGCCTGAAACATGCCAACGTCGTCCGCGGTGTCAGCCTTGGTCAGCACGATGACCGGTTTGCTGCCCGCCTGGTTGGCCATGATTAGGTAACGTTCTAGCCGGTCAATATTGAAATCGGCGTTGCACGACGTCACGATCAACAGTGTGTCGATGTTGGCAGCAACAAGTTGTTGGCCACGTCCGACCTCCGGGCGTCGCTTAAACACGGTTTTCCGGTCAAGTCGGCGGACAAGCATGTCGGACCGGGGTTCGGCAAGCACCCAATCGCCCACCGCGAAGTCAGCCGTATTGGCATTGGCTGGTAGCTCTAGCCTGACCGACCCCGTAGCGCCCATTGCCTCAATGCGTGCCCGGTGAACCGACGCGACGCGCTTGGGTACGAGGTCTGCTTCGGTCGACTTCACCTGATCCGCAAAAAAGGCAGACCAACCAAGCAATTCCAACGCCGAGTGGAGACAGGAGTTCGTCAAATTTTGCTTCGCCTTTGATTTTTGCAGGCTTCCTGCCTAGTTGCGCTGATGATCTCGCTTCGGCAAAGAATTTGCGTAAGCAGCAGCCTCGCCGGAGTAGGGGAAAGGGTCCCCCAACTGACGGTCCCCGTCATAAACTTTGAAGGCGGGTCCATCGACTTCGACGATCTTATACCCATTCACGTATTCAAACTTTGGCGTTTTCCAACCCATAAATTCTCTCCAGCTTCGGTCCAATGTTTCCAAACTCTGAAGATGATGTCCGGCTGTCATTCTTCACCGTCTATCGCCATATCACGTGCCTGCACAAAAGACGAACTAGCCAACGCCGGTTCGTATCCCGTTAAGGCGAGGGATAGGAGACATCGAGACTGGGCGGACTGTTGCCGGCTTCCGGTCGTCTCAGTCGGGTGCGTTACTGCCCTTGATCTGAACGCCCAGGAAGCGTTCAGGCGCGGATACTTGGCTATTATGACCCGAGCGTCTCAATTGGGGCGGTTAGCTGGAAGCAGGCGCTGAAAGCTGACAGCGGCTCGAGGGTCCGCTTTTGTGATGGGTTTCGGATGCTGGCGCTCCACGCGTTGGCCTGGCTCGGGCCGGCGTCCGAAAGCCTCCAGTGAAAGAACCCGCGGGATGGAAAGCGCGGTTGCCGGTCTATGGGGATTTGTCGTTTTC